>NZ_JBICVJ010000013.1:0-228376 GCF_043198895.1 Streptomyces sp. NPDC048696
GACGTCGAACACCTCTCTCAACGGCACAGGAGTCTCGTGTGTTGCGGGACATCAGCCCGTCACCCGATCAGTGGCCACTCTGAAAGAGCTCACTGAAAGGAATTCCACATGACCGCTGAAGCGCCGAACCTCAGGGAACAGCTGGCTGAGGTTGCGGAGTGGCTCTCCGCCGACATCTCTGTCGATGACCTCCTGAGCCAGTACGAAGCTGCCGTCAAGAAAAACCCGACCCCCACATTCGAGGAAACCACACCGACGCCTGCGCCCTCTGCACCTGCGGCGAAGCCAGCGGCCGGAATCAGCAAGGCATACAGCGTCACCGTCGTCCCCGGCGTCCTCTCCATGGCGATCAAGGTGAACGCACGGAACGGTCAGCCCGGCGAGAACTGGCAGGCGAGCGCGGATGTCACGCCCACAGTCTTTGGGCACGCCCTGGAGAGCTCACACCATGAGCTCTCGCCCACGAACAGCTCCATCACGATCGAATCCCCCCGTAACCGGGCGGCCGGAGCCGACCTGACCATCAACGTGGTCGGTGACAAGCTGGCCTTCGGAGCGAAGGTAGAGACCTGGTACTACGACGCATCCGGTAGGCGCACCAAAAAGATCAATCAGCAAGACCTCTTCTACATGCGATAGCGGGGAGAAAAGTCCCGCCACCAGGCATCGAGGGGGCGGATTGCTTGGCGGCCACTCTTCGTTCAGACAGTCGAGTCGCTCGGAATTGGTGGCCGCCGAGTGAGTGACGCTGAAGGCGTGGACTAATTACGGCCGGTCCGGGCACCGTGCCTTACGGTCCAGCAGGTACGTGGTGCCTAGAAGGCCCCACTCTTGAGCATGGTTCGCGGCCCGTTTGTACAGGTGGCAAGCGGGCCGTCGGCCTGTAAACGACCTTGGAACCGTGGCAGAATCCGAGCTGCTATGACAGGGCGGTGCCGGCCGTTTCGTACCGGGGGTCATCCCCCCACACCCCCCGGGGGGAACCGCGCGTGTACGCGTGACGCGCGGAGCTGAGGAACACGCGCACCTTTCCGCCGTTGCTCGGCAGGCAGGCAGGCAGGCAGGCAGGCAGGCAGGCAGGCAGGCAGGCAGGCAGGCAGCCCAGGAATCGGGCATCAATCAGGCAAGGAAACAAGCTCTGACCTGCACGTTTGGACAAGGTGTGAACCTGTGACTAATGTTCTCCATGTCGCCAACACCGACCGGCCGCAAGGCAGGCAGGGGAAGGCGGCAGGCAGACCGCCCAAGGGAGCGTCTTACGCAGCGCAGTACCCAGGGCAACCGCAGCGCGGCAACGCTGGTCAGCCAAGGCAGGTGGAAGTCACAAGTTGACACCCGCCGGACCGGCCGCCTAGAGTCGGAACCGCCGCAAGGCCACCGAGAACGGGGCTCGCGAGAGCCGCCGCCAGAGGCCAGCAGCACACAGCCCCGCAAGGGGCAACGGTTCGACGCAGGTGTAAACCTGTGACAGAATCGGACTCGCCGGGCCGCAAGGCCCAGCACACCAACGTTGCATGGACGCTCGATCCGGCCCCTGTCCCCAGGTGGGACGCCGGATGTCGCAGCCGGGTCTCTCCGGTGTGGATCGAGCGCAAGGGTGGAAGACCGGCCCCCAGTGGGGGAGTCGTGTCGAAGCTCGCTGACCCTTCGGGGTCTGAGGAATCACCGCTCGGCCAAGGGGCGTGGACGTTCTAACAGGGTGACCCTGTGCGGTACGGAACGGAAGCAAGCTGGACTGTTCGGGTATGGGGTTCGGGTACAGACGACTGAGTGAACGCAACTGCCGTACCGGCTGGGGACTATCCACCCCGGCGTGACGGGAGCACTCCAACCGGCTACACCCATGCTGACCTGCGGAGGGCACCCAATGCAGGCGCGGTATGGGGTCGGGGAAGGGTGTGAGGCAGGGGCCTGATTGGTCGATCCAGGGCTCACCGTCCAGCGGACGGCCGGAAACGGACCGACCGGGAGGGAAACCAACCGGGAGGAACGGGAACGGCAAGACGATGGACGGTGAGGCGGGCGCCCGAGTGAGCGTCCGCCCCGAAAAGCGAAATCACCCACCTTGTTCTACCGGCCAGCGAATGCAGCCGGGGTCGCTCGCCGCTGGCGAGTGGCCGCAAAGCCCCTCACAGGGTCAAACCTCTGGGGGGTACCGACTCCCCCCGCCTTCGGGCGGGGGTCGAGTCCGGGCCGCGAGGCCCTTTTCGTTCGACACGGTGTTAACCTGTAACTAGAGAGGTAAGGTCACATGTCTGTTTCCCTTATCAAGCACAACCCGCTCCAGTTCGCCGGTCGCTCCCTGCTGGAGATCGCCATGGAGTCTTCGCACAACCTGAGCGAGCGCGCGTTCCAGCTCGGCCGCGAGCTGGACACCACCCGCCGGGCGCTGGCCGAGTCGCGGGCCATGCTGGACCTGTACCACGAGGCTGGCCTCGGCATGGCCGAGGAGATTCTTGACCTCTTCGCGGACCTGGATGAGGCGAACATGGTGATCGAGATCCTGCGTGACTCGCTGTTCGAGACGCGCCGCCTGCGGGATGAGCGGGAGCGCGTGCTCCGGGATGAGCTGGCCCACTACAAGGCCCTCGCCGACGCCAACTGACACCCAAGTGTAAACCTGTGACTGGCGCCCCTCCCGCGTTGGAGGCAGGGAGGGGCGCCCTCCCGACTGAATCGTGAGGACCATGCACCACAGGCTCAACGCCCCATCGCACGACACGCTGGCCATCTACGCGGCCCGGCTCGATGACGCGTACCGCTCCTGGCCGTCCTGGTACACGGGGACGTACGCAGGAGAGGACACTCCGACGCACGTGGAGATGTTCACGTGGAACGACGACCGGGCGGGCTGGATCGGCGACAAGTCGAACTTCGAGGTCGCCCGCGATGCCATCCGTACCGCCGCTGACGCGGGACGCGAGGACACTGAAGTCTCCGACGAGCAGGTCTACGAGTGCGGGCACGGAACGAGTGCTTGGGACCATGCCCAGCTCTTCGTCCAGGTCTACGAGGGCGGGTGCCCCGCGGACTGCCTTGGCACCCACACGAAGGAATGCCGGCCGGGGTGTGACCCGTACGTCGACTTCTGCGACGGAGACGAGTGCGAGGGCGACTGCCACGGCACCCGTACGTACACAGCAGCCTTCCGTGAAGCCGTCGCCCTGGCGGAGTACGTCGCCAAGGATCACCCGTTCCTCGACGAGGACGACTATTACGACCAGCGCCGCGAGCTGTTCGAGAAGAACCTCGACGAGGCCCTGGAAGACGTGAAACTGCACTACCCCTTCGACACCGAAGAGGACCACCAGAGCATCGTCGAGCACGCCTCCGAGCGGCTCTGGGACCTGGAGCACTACGAGCCGGACGGATACGCGGACTGGGACGAAGTCCGTGACGCGTACGACCACGGCCGCACAGAGCACTTCCTCTCCCTCGGGCGCGAGTTCATGCGCAACGAGATTCCCGGTCAGCTCGCCCTCATGCCGGCCTGACCCTCCCCCTGAACCGCCGCCTCTCCCTGGTCTCCCCTCTCGGGGAGGGGCGGCTTCCCATGCGAATGCGAGGACCCATGCGTACCGCCACCCGTTCTCATGAGGTGCGCGTCTGGAACGAGACCGCAGACCTTCTCGGCCTGTGGGAGATCCAGCGCGACGGCCGCCAGTACGTCGTCACCCATGACCACCGCGAGGAGACCCGTTTCGACGACGAGGGCGACGCCCTGTCGTTCGCCCGCCTCGGAGCCGAAGCCCTCGTCGAGACCTCCCGCCGCGACTGCCCTTGCGAGGGCACCGACCCAGAGTGCGGCTTCTGGGAACCGCATGGCATTTCGATCCAGGAGGTCGAAGCCGATCTCGCACTCATCACCCCGCCTTTGCTCTGCCTGTAGCCACCCAACGATCACCAGGAGCGTCACAGCATGCGTGTTTTCAAGCGCCTTTCCTCGATCCGCATGAAGCGGACGGCCCTAGCGAGCCCCGTGCCGGCCGCCCTCTCCCGGCTCCGCAGTGCCTTGAATCCGTGGGGTGCCCTTCGGGCGGAGCGGGAGGCCACGACTCTCTACCTGACCTATGCCGCCGATACGGTCGACATCTTCGAGAAGCGACTCGACCAGTACCGAAATGCGGCATGCGAGTTCGCCACCCTGTTCAACGACGGCATGCTGGCAAGTCACGTCGCGGAGCGCTTCACCTGCTCAGAGGCAGAGGGGATTGCCGAGTTCTTCCGCGCTGTAGACCACCCCCACGTCGCCGATCTCTGGCTGGAGTGCCACGCCGAAGGCGACGACGACGAAGACGACCTGCACTACAAGGGTGACCAGTCCGGACCCGCCAAGTTCGCCATCGCGGCCTGACGGCGAAGGAGGCCCTCAATGTCCACGTGTGACTTCTGCACCATGCCCAACGCCCGCTGGCTGTACGTCCCCCAGGACCGAGCCCGAGTCGCGCTGATGACCGACGACGGCGTGGTGGTCCCGCTCCCCAACGACGGCCGCTGGCGGGCATGCGACCCGTGCTCCGACCTCGTTGACACCGACGACATGGAACGCCTGATCGCCCGTGCCTTCACCACCATGCGCATCCTCGGCGTACCCCTACCGGACGGCGGACCGGACCTTGAGCACATGGCCATGGTCGTCATGACCAACTTCGCCACGGTGCTGGCCGGTAGGCCCACCAAGCAGCCCCTGTGAAGCCCCGCGGCCACGACGCCGTGCGCAGTTCCGTTTGACCAAGCTGTGAACCTGTAACAAGCGGCCCCTCTTGAGTCGTGGCGAGAAGGGGCCGCGCCCAACCAAGACCTGGAGACCAACATGACCAACGCAAAGACTCCCGAGGCCGAGAAGGCCGTCCGAAAGGTCGTCAACCGCCGCGTCCGTGAGGGCAGTATGCGCCGTTCGGAGGCGAACCGCCTCGTCCGCGACGGACTGCCGATCATCCTGTCCGGCTTCGCCGAGGCCCGCATCAAGGGCAAGCCCGAGGCGGCCATCACCGCCGACCTCGAAGCCGCGCTCGCCGAGGCCAAGCAGCGCCAGGCCACAGCCAGGACCGCCTTTCGACGTCGCATGGCGCTCCTCGACGTGTCCACCGCCGAGTTCGCCATCGCCGCATGGGAGGGCGTACGGCGAGACCTCGCCGCCCACCTGGCCACCAACTCCTGACTGACGCAAAGGCGAAACCTCCGAAAGGAGGTCGGCGGGAGGTGGTTCCTCCCCCCTGACGATGCCAGCCCGCATCCCGCACAAGGAGTAGCACCATGACACGAATCGGCCCTGTGATCCTCGACGCCCTGATGGTCGTCGCCCTCACCAGCGCCTTCTGGGTCCTGGTCGACGAGGACCCGAGCACCGTGCAGTTCGCGGCTTCGGCTGTCGGCGCGTTCTTCGTCCTGGAGGCGGTCCGGTCGCTGCGTCAGTACGTCGACCGCCGCACCAGCGAGCGCTAGGTCACCCCGTCGCCGGGCCGGGCGATCGGTCCGGCGACCCCCATCTTCAGCAAGGAGCAACATGCCCACCCTGTCCACCGCCATCCGGCCGCGTGTCTGGCTCGGTTGCCTCGCCTGCTACAACGGCGGTCGCTTGACCGGTGAGTGGTACGACGCCGACATAGCCAACCTCGTCACCCCGGCCGACCTGCACGGCCGCGAGACCTCCCACGAGGAGCTGTGGGTCTTCGACCACGAAGACTTCTACGGCGTCCTGGAAGGCGAGTGCTCGCCGCACGAGGCCGCCGAGATCGCCGAGGCCCTGGCCAGCCTGTCGGCGGACGAGGCCGCACCCTTCGCCGTGTGGGTCCGCGAGTGGGGCGTGCATGCCGAGCGGAACCACTGGGTCGAACGCTTCCAGGACGAGTACCGCGGCTTCCACAAGAGCGAGGGCGACTTCGCGGCGGAGTGGGCCGAGGACACCTCCGAGCTGGAGGACCAGAAGCGCATGCAGGTCTGGCCCTTCAACGCCATCGACTGGGACTACGCCGCGAAGGAGCTGTTCAGCGGCGGCTTCCACTCCGAAGAAGTGTCCGGCGGCATCTACGTCTTCGATCCGCAATGAACGCCGAACCCTGCGTCGAGTGCGGCGACGTGCCCGAGCTGCTCGACGAAGACCTGATCTGCGCACCGTGCCGAATCCGAATTCACCTGGGAGCAACCACCGTGGAAACCAAGCTCGTTGAAGTCCGCTTCGAGGTCGAGGAGACCCTCCGCGTGGACGTGGTCGCCGAGCTGGAAGTGCCCGTCGACATCGTGGACGACGACGAGGCCCTTCAAGACTGGCTTCAGGACCAGGAAGACCTGTGGGCCAGCGACGTAGACCCGGACGACGCCCACGACATCGAGCGCGAAGTGGTCGACGTGTACGGAACGGCGGCCTGACCGCTGATGATCACCGACCGAAACACAGAGAAGATCAAGGCCGCCGTCACGAAGCTCGACGAGGCCGTGGAGACCTGGCGCAAGGAGCCCGAGGGCGGACACGCCTGGTCGTCGGATGACGAGAACGTTGGCAGTCACCTCGCCGACGCGGCCGAGGCCCTGATCCTCGCCCTCCCCACCCTGCTCTGGCCCGACACCTGGTTCCAGACCAAGCCCTCGGCCCAGCCCGGGGACCAGCCCCTCAGCAAGTACGAGGAACGGCTCGTGGACGAGCTCCTCGAACACCTGGGCCTCTGAGCCCCATCCCACAACGAGCGCGCCCGCCCCCCCCGTTGGAGGAGGGAGGGGCGGGCGCGCTCGAAAGGATACCCATGAGCGCCATGACCTGCCGCGAGTGCGACCTCGCCCCCTACGCGATCCGCCCCGACGCTCACTTCGAGTGCACTGAATGCCGCCACCGCCTCGACAGCCAGACCCTCTACCTCGACCCGGACGAGGTCTGGTCCGTGGACGAGAACGGCATCGTGCAGTACTACCTCACCCCGGCCGCCTGCCTGAAGTGGCTCGACGACATCGCCGACCTGCCCACGGGCGACTGGGAGAAGGCCCAGCACGCGCTGTGGCAGTACCGGCGCGCAACCGCCGAACTCCTCGACGCCCTCCGTGCCGGCCTGCCCCTCCCCGCCTGAGAAGGAACCCGCAATGCCCCTGGTCCACCCGCCCGTCAACGTCGTGCAGTGCGTGTCCTGCAAAGGCCCCATACGCCACATCGACCGCAAGCCCTACGAGTGCGCCCACTGCGGCCGGAACGTCTACACCAGCGACGGCCTGATCCGGCCCGGCTACCACTGGGAGATCGTCACCGGCTGGCTCACCAGCGTCGAGACCGTGGACGTGGACTAGTGTCCCTCACCCGCCTCGACACGGCCGGTGCACTGGGCACCCCCGAAGAGCTCGACCTCAGCAACAAGACGCCCGAAGAGCTGGAGGCGATTGCCGCCCCCTGGCCGGTCCACTGGCTCTTCCCGCCGAAGCCAGGAGACCCCGACCGCGTCATCAACCTGTTCGCGGGATCTGGGGGTTGGGACGTCGGAGTACGCGACGTGCTCCAACACGACCTCGACACCGTCGGCGTCGAAATGCACAAGGACGCCTCGGCCACCGCCCGCGCGGCAGGGTTCCGGCGGATCATCGCCGACGTTCGCTCCCTCGACCCGAAGCACCCCGCGCTGCGCTGGGCGCGCGGACTGATGGTCTCGGCGCCGTGCCAGTGCTGGACCCCGGCCGGCAAGAGGGCCGGACAGGACCCGCGGAATCAGGACCTGCTGCTCGACGTGTTCACCGCAGCCTTCGAGGCCACGTTCGGGCACTGGCACGACAGCGCTGAATGCGGCCCCTGCGAGGTAGCCGACATCTGCGTGATCTGTAGCGACCCCGAGTGGGACGGATACTCAGGCTTCACCGGCCCCCTGCTCACCCTCGACGAGGTGCGGGCACCAATAGCCGAGATGACCGACGAACGGATCGGCCTGCTCGCCGAGGTGCTGATCTGGTCGCTCACGCTGACCGCCCAGTGGGACAACCTCCGCTGGCTGGCCATGGAGCAGAGCTCGGCCCTGCCGGAGAACATCCTCGACGGGATACGCGAGGAGCTGTGGTCGGCGGACTGGTGCAGCGCGGAGTACCGCGTCCTGGACGCCGTGGACTACGGCCTCGCCTCGCGCCGCAAGCGCGTCTTCCTCATGGCGGCCCGGCACTCGTACGTCGACATGGAGGCGCTCACCCCCAAGGAACCCCTCCCGACCACGACCGCTGCCGAGGCCCTCGGCTGGCCCGCCAGCATCCGCGTCAACACCCGGGGCGTCAGGCGGACGGCCGGAGGGAACTGCTGGTCGGCCGATCGGCCCGCGACCGGCATCACCAGCAAAATCCGCGGTTGGTACTGGGAGCACGACAAGGACAGGAAGTTCAGCCTCGACGAGGCGGCACTCCTGGTCGGCTTCCGCCCCGGCTACCCCTGGACCGGCTCCCGGTCGAGCTGCACGCAGCAAATCGGCGACGTGGTCGCCCCACCGATGGGCGCCGTCGTGATCGGAAGCCTCCTGTCCCAGCACTGGGAGGACCAGCTTCGGCAGTACCTCGCCGAGATCTACACCCCCGCACCCGCGCGGCCTGAACACGTACTCGCCGCCTGATTACCGAAGAGAGACCATGCCCGGCTCCCGCCACAACCCGAACCTGCTGCTCATGTCCTTCGCCCGGAGCCCCCTCACCTGCCCCGCGTGCGAAGTCGACCGGCTGACCTCCATGGCCGACGCCCGAACGGCCATCTGCTTGGCGTCCGGCGTCGCGATCGAGGACATCGACCCCGCCACCGGATACAACCACTCCCGCGCCGCGTACGACCGCGCCCGCGCCTCCTGGATCGACCTGATCCGTCAGCACGGCGCCAGCGAGTTCCACGAGGTCCGCGACATCGAATGGGCCCGCGGCCTGTGGGCCGAGAAGCGCCCCGAGTTCGTCGAGGTCGACGACTGGCTGACCGAAGCACTCGACGCACACAAGGAGTTCATAGCCTCCCTCGGCGACCCCTGCCGCCGGACCTCTTGCCTCGTCCACTTTCCTGCCCCGACCCTCTGATCTGCAAAGAGTTCAACATGGACAACATCATCGCGACCACGACCGACGGCCGTTTCCGCGTGCGCCTGGTCCCCGACGAGGACGCCCGCAACCCCCGCGAGGACTTCGACCACCTCGCGCACGTGGTCACCATCGACACCCACCTCGGCCAGTACACCCCCATCGACAAGGACGGTGGCCCCTTCGCCGAAGCCTGGGATCGCGTGAGCTGGAACCGGTGGAAGGGCATTGAGATCTTCACCCGCTGGGCCGGCATCTTCCACGACGCCATCGTCATCGAGTCCCGGCCGGCACGCGGTCCGGTCTCCCTGTGGTACCTGCTGCGTGAGGACGCCGAAGACCTCGGCATGCTGCCCGAGGCGTACCTCGACGCCGAGCGCGCCGAGTACGAGGCGTGGGCCGAGGGCGACGTTACGGCTACATCGTCGAAGAGGCCGTCGACTGGCTCCGCGCCGACGCGGACGACACCATGTCGACCTGGGAAGAGGTGGACTCTGCCTGGGGCCACTACGGCTTCGACTGGGCCGTCTCGGCCGCTCGGCACGCTCTCACCTTCTACGTCGGGAAGCAGCAGGTGACGGCGGCGTGAGCGCGTACACGGAGACCGAGACCGTCACCCTGTCCAACGGGGAGATCCTCTACGTCTGCATCGAACACGGCCCGAAGGGCGACGTACTGCTCCACGAGCAGAACACCATGAACCCGCACGGCGGTGGCCGGATCTACTGGCGGATCTCGCGCCTCTACCTCATGAACGGCGACGAGGCCATGCCGATGCTGAACCCCCGCTTCGAGCGCGCCGAGACGGTCGGCGAGGCCGCCGAGCTGGCCCTCGGGTTCTTCGCCGAGTGCGCGGAGTCCTGCATCCAGCACGCCAGGGCCGAGGGCATCCCGGTCGAGCACTGCTACACAGCCTGATGTAAACCTGTGACTTTGAGAGGAGAACGACACGTGACGAACCCCCAGCAGCAGAGGTACACCGACTTCGCGCAGTGGATCAGCGAAGCCAGCGCGAGAGCCGGGTTCAGGGTGGACATCCGGCGGTCGGGGGCGTTGCAACGCCTCGCCGGAGCTGTCGGAACAGCCCAGTCCACGGTGCACCGCGTGCTCACCGGACAGCGCGTTCCGGCTCATCGCTTTTGGCCGGCATGGGCGGCTGCCCTCCAGGTCGACTATGCAGACTTCGAGCGGCGGGCGCAACGCGCACTGTGCGGCGAGGCCGGGCCACGGCTGATCGCTCTCGGCGGTGTCGACAGGGAACTCCGAGCCCCGCGGCTCATCGGCTTGTCCGGTCCTGCCCGGTGCGGCAAGGACACGCTCGCCGAAGCATTCGTCGAGGCCGGATGGGCGCGCCGCGCCTTCGCCGACAAGGTCAAGGACTTCCTCTACGGCCTCGACCCCTGGCTCCCGGACGACGAGGTCAACGGGTCTTTCCCGCTGGCCGAGGAGGTGGACCGGTACGGCTGGGATCGGGTGAAGGACGAACATCCCGTCGTTCGGGAGTATCTCCAGCGCTGCGGCACTGAGGCCGGCCGCCAAGTGCTCGGCGAAACCGTCTGGGTGGATGCCCTGTTCCGCGATTTCGAGACCTGGGGCCCGACCGTCATCAGCGATGTGCGGTTCCCGAACGAAGCCCAGGCCATCAAGGATCGCGGCGGCCTCGTCGTCAAGATCCATCGACCGAAGCAGATGCTGATCGACGGCGCCGACCACATCAGCGAGAACGCGCTCAAAGGCTGGGACTTCGACGTGACCGTGATCAACAGCGGCACCATCGAGGACCTGCACAAGTCCGCGGAATGCCTCCGACGCGCTGTGTAAACCTGTGACTAATGTGTTAACGTGTAGCGAGAACGGAAAGGGAGACCAGTGAGTCAGAACGACGCGATAGCCGAGGTGCGGAGCATCGTCGACGACATCGAAGCCTTGTATGCCGGCCAGGAAGCCGAGCTGGACCGGCTCCGCGACGAGGACGGCGACGTACCGAGCGAGAACCTCTACGAGTGGGACCGGCTCCGGTACGACGTCCACGGAGAGCAGGACGCCGACATGCTCGGAGAGGTCCGCCGTCGCCTGCGCGGGCTGATCGAGTCCCAGGCGGCTGCGTGAGGATCACTCCCCGCAAGGAGGAGGTCGCCGCTGTGGTGGCGCTCTTGGAGGACGACACCTTCGAGAGCGCCACCCACCTGGCCAAGGCCGTCATCCAGGAAGTCGGAGAAATCCTCCAGATGCGCGACTGGATTGCCCTAGTCCACACCTGGAGCGATGGAACCCGCGGCCTCAACTTTGCCCCCTTCGCGAGTGAGGCAGAGGCGAAGACCTTCGCCTCGAAGATGGCCTTCGGTGGCACGGGGCGACTGGTGAAGCTCAACTCGCCCGGAGTGATGCTCGCCAACACGGACGGCAAGAAGGGGTGGAAGGGCTACTGCTTCCACCCCGAGTGCGGCCACGCACCCTTCACCCACTCCATCGCCAGCGCCGCGCGAGGCGCCTGCCACATCCCCACCTGTCCCTGCACCAAATTCCAGTCCGCGTAGAACAGAAAGCCTCACCAGCATGAAGCCCGTCGAGTGGCAGACCTGCCAGTGCAGCTCGAAGCGAGGCTTCGCCGACCGACGCTCCGCCGAGAAAGCGCTCGGCAGAGCACAGGCGAAGCGAGACCGATCCGCAGAGCGCCAAAGGGTTCGCCGAGGAATCGCCCGCGAGCACCGCATCTACCGATGCGACCACGAGATGTACCACCTGACCAAGCAGAGCCGACGCGACTACCTGGGAGCCGCCGCATGAAGCCCAGCCAGAAAGCCCTCGACAACGGCTGGGGCTGGGTCCTCGGCGTCAGCGGCCAGGAATGCCGCGTCTACTCGAAGCCCAAGGCGGATGCGGACGAGCTCCTCAAACAGCTTGCCGAGTTGCTCGGCGTGAGCGGTCCGGCCCAGATGCCGGCCAAGGTCCGCGAGATCCAGCAGGACAGGAAGCGGGCCCTCGCGTCGGCGGCAACGGCGTGGGCGACGGTGCACAACCTCACCCGTCCCGAATCCGGTGAGGCGGCGGCTTGACGCAGGGTGGGAGTAACCGGCTTCTGACGCCGGAAGAGGTGGCCGACTGGCTGAAGGTCAGCGAGGTCACCGTCAAGAACAAGTACCGGATGTGGGGGTTGAAGGCCCAGAAAGTCGGCCGCCTCCTGCGATTCCGCGAGCGCGACATCGTCGCGTACCTCGACAACAACTACGGGTAACGGCACGACCCTGCCCCGGCAAGGAAGAGGGGCACATGGCTACCGTTTTTCAGAGGTGTAAGACCGATAAGAGAAGCCCGCTCTACCCCTGCGAAGGGGTGCGCTGCGGCCACGACTGGACTGTCAGGTACAGGGAGCCGGGAGGGCGCACGGCCCGGCAGCGCGAAGAGAGCTTCACCAAGAAGACGGCGGCGGACAACTTCGCCAACAAGATGGAGAACGACAAGAGCGTAGGGACGTACATTGACCCGAACGCGGGGAAGATCACCGTCCGGGCCTACGTGGAGGACTGGCTGAGCCGCCGAGTGATCGGGGACTCGACGTACTCGAACTACAAGGGGTTCATCGACAACCACCTCATACCCCGACTCGGCCGCAAGACGATGGCCGGAGTCGCGAAGCGGGACATCGAGCACTTCAAGGCGGCCATCAGCAAGGAGCTCGCCGCCAGCACGGTGTACGACCGCATGAAGATGGTGAAGCACATCTTTTGGTCCGCCAAGGAAGAGAAGGTCATCCAGGAGGACCCGACCAAGGAGGTGAAGAACGCCCCCGGAAGCCATGCGGTCGACGAGGACGAGATCCCCACGCTCCCCGAGGTCCGCCTCCTGCACGAGCACATGTCGCCGCAGTACAAGCTCACCGTCTGGCTCCAGGCCGGGGCCGGACTACGGGTCAGTGAGGCCCTCGCCTTCCACTGCGGATGCCTACGCGACAACGACGTGATCCGGGTCCGCTGGCAGATCAGCTCGAAGGCACACCTAGGCGACAGCAAGACGCGCCTCGTGCCGCTCAAGCACCGCGACGAGGGCGAGTACCGCGACGTGCCGGCCGCGCCGTTCGTCTGCGACGAGATCAACGCTCACGTGGAGCTCTGGGAGCCGATCCCGCTGACCTTTCAGAACGCAGCGGGGCGGACGCGACAGGTCGAAGTCTTCTTTGCACCCCGCGAACGGGGCAAAGGAACGATGCCCACGGCGAACACCTACTCGTACCACTTTAGGAAGGCATGCAAGGCGGCTGGACTGGTGGACGCGGAGGGCAAGCCGAAGTACCACCCGCACTCGCTGCGTCACTTCTTCGCCTCGACCGCCTTGGCGGCCGGCATCCCGATCCACGAGGTCTCACGTTGGCTCGGCCACAAGTCGATCAAGACCACCGTCGACATCTACGGCCACCTCGTCCCCGAGGCATGGGACCGTTGCCGTGCCATCATGCAGAAGGCCATGGGCCCGGTGCCCGTCGAGGTGTCGACTGAGGCTCCGGCCGAGTCCTCCGGGTACGGCACGGCAGTCTGATGTACCAGCCGACTTCTGCCGGACTGGATGCATGCTGAACCTTGGCGGGCTGCAATAAAGGGGCGTATGCCGTCCTGGCGGCCCGCCCCAGGGGCGTGGGCTGCTACATCTAGCGCCGCGCTACTCGTCAGGGGTGAGCGGTTCGAGATCCGTGGCCTTCTCTACGGAAGGGTTGGAGGTAGACGGCGTCGTCTGGTCTCCTGCCTTGCGCCCAGCCCTTTTGGCACCAGGGTCGATGAGTTGCTTCCTCGGCTTGAAGGAGTCCTCCTCGAACCCCTTGGCGGCTTTGGGCTTCCTCGACCTTGCGGCTGAGCCTTCGCCCTTTTTGTGAGCCACGATGGATCTCCTGCGGTGAGGTCGGTTCGCCCCTCGTCGACGAGCGGCAATGACCTTCAGCAGATCATCCGCACCAGAACCTTGCCAGCGGAGTGATCCGACTGGAGGTGGCCACGGAGGATCCGGGAAGAGTCCTCCGGGTACGGCACCGCGGCCTGACGCGCGGGATGTGCTGGATAGGTTCCGACCGTGCTGGATCTGTGCTGGATGCGATCTTCAGGGGGAACGTTTCCGCAGGTGGGAGCTCTGTGCCACGGATTCCGCTTCAATGTGTAGCCGTGCGCTTACTGCATGTTAGGCGTTGAGTCAAACGTACACGTCAGAAGGGGTCGGGCTCTGTCGAGCCCGTCCCCTTCGTCGTCCCCGTGCTGGATGGGTGCTGGATATTCTGACGTGTGGTCAGTGGTGGTCAGGTGTCGTAAACGGTGGACCGGTGCCCCACGTGAACGACCCAGACCACCAGTTCCCCGTTGTCGATCGTGTAGACGACGCGGTAGTCGCCGACCCGTAGACGCCGGCGATCTGGCTGGGACACGAGTGCGGTGGTGTTGAAGCCGAGCGGATCGCTTTCCAGCTCGGTCAGCTTGGCCAGGATGCGCAGCGCCATCTCGCGCGGGATCTTCCGAAGCTCGGCCTGCGCCTCGGGGCGGAAGACGGTTCGGTACTCACTCACTGCGCGCCAGCGTCTCCCTCATGATGTCCTCGATCGGGATGCCGGGTGCAGGGTTGGCCATGCGCTCGTCGATGATCCGATTGATCTCGCGCTCTTCCCATTCCTGGTACTTGCGCAGTACCTCGATGGAGACGACGGCGGCGACTTCCTTGCCGCGGCGTGTGATCACGGTGGGTACGTCATCGCGGTCGGCACGCTCCACGACCTCCGCCAGATGCGCGCGCACGTCGCGGATGGTCTCTATGGGCAGCGGCTGTGTCATGCGCTCAAGTGTACCGAGTGTCCCATGTGTACACAACGAGAATGGGAATGGCGGGTGGCTTCCTTCGTTTCGGCTCCGCGTGCTGGATGTGCTGGATGAACTCGCACCGTGCTGGAGCGGTGCTGGATACAGGCTTCGAAACCGACGTTTCCGCAGTTCGCAGCCCTGCGCTACATGTTCCGCTTCAACGTCTGAGCAGATGAAATAACACCGCGTTGCTCAACGCGGCAAACATGCAGGTCATAAGGGGTCGGCCCCTCCGGGGTCGACCCCTTGCTGTTTCTGGGCCGGATTGGTGGTGGATTTGCCGATGGGCCGTCACACATGTCGTTCTGCTTGAGGTGGCCATGAGTGGTACGTTATTTGGTACCACTTGAGGTAGGGAGTCAGGTCATGTCCATAACCGCGAGCGAAGCCCGCAAGGCTCTCTTTCCGCTGATCAAGAAGGTCAACGACGATCACGAGGCCATCGAGATCGTCTCCAAGCACGGGAACGCCGTGCTCGTCTCGGCCGAGGACTACGCGGCGCTGCGCGAGGGCTCGTACCTGTTGCGCTCGCCTGCCAACGCGCGACGGCTGCTCAAGGCGTACGAGAACGCCCTGGGCAACATCAACGTGTCGGAGCGCGAGCTGATCGATCCGGATGCCGCGGACCCTGCTGCGGGTGCCGAGTGAGGGTTGTCTTCGAGGATCAGGGCTGGGAGGACTACACGTCCTGGCTCAAGAACGACCGCAAGATGCTCGTGCGGATCAACCGGCTCATCGAGGACGTCAAGCGTGACCCCTTCACCGGGATCGGCAAGCCTGAGCCGCTGAAGTACCACCTGCCGGGGGCGTGGTCGCGGCGGATCGATGATGAGCACCGCCTTGTCTACCTGGTCACGGACGCAGAGGTCCTGATCCTCGCAGCTCGCTATCACTACTGACCGCTGGCGCGTCCGCGGTGGATTGCCGGTTCCGCGCCACGGCGCCGGTCAGCTCCCGCAGCTTTTCGCGTGTCTCGGCGTCGGTCGAGTACACCACCGTGCCGATCATTCCCCGCGTCAGCAGCACCTTGTACGTGTTGCGGATCAGCCGGTCCACATCCGCGTCCGGCGTCGACTTCTTGAAGACCGGGTCCTTGGTCGCGGTACGGTCGGTGATCCAGCGATCGCCGCGCCACACCAGGTCGGGGCCGATGATGACGCCACTCCAGTCGTACTCGAAGCCCTGCGCCGTGTACACACAGCCCACTTGCCCGAAACCGGCCGGATCCGTTGCCCACAAGGCAGCCGGAGGTGCGCCCGCGACGGCCCGGTCGCCGAAGACGTTCCAGGGCCGCTCCCATTCCCCGACGACGATGTCTGCGGGCAACGCCTGACCGGGCGGCACCTTCTTCGTCCACTTCCAGCAGTAGCCGGCGGACATGCGCGCGCTGTATTCCTGCGCGCGGCGGCCGTCGAGGAAAGCCTCCATCTCCTGCGGGCTGTCCGCGAGCATGAGCTGCATCTTGTCGTCGGGCTCCCATGTCACTGGGCCGCCCGGCTCAAGCCCCAACAGCCGTATCACCCACCGCAGATACGCGTCGCTGCCACCACACCGGAACTGGCTGTCCAGCGGCACCACCTGGCACTGGATCCCCTTCTTCGCAGCGGCCTCCTTGATCTCCGCGACGGTGCCCATTTCGCCCGGCCGGACGACCTGATGCTCGTCCAGGAGGAAGACCGGGACGCGCGCAGCGTCGATGAGTTCCTCGACCTGGGCCTTGCCGGTACGGTTCGACGCCGACGTGTAGCGGTTGGCCGACGTCTCCCGCATGCGGTGGGCTTCATCGCAGATCAGGACATCGAGACTGTTGCGCTCGGCGGTCATGAAGCTGTTGAAGTACTTGAAGAGTTCCTGGACCTCGCGCCTCCGAGCACCCGCGACCTTCCTCATCGTCGTCGTGAACGAACTGGAACCCGTCGCGTGCAGCGTGGTGGTGCCCTGCCGGGACAGCTCACCGAGGAGGGACAGTGCGATGACGCTCTTGCCGGTGCCGGGCCCGCCGGTGACGACCACGACCTCCTTGTGGTCGGACTGCTTGGCGCGGCGAAGGGCATTGAGAACCGTGCGATACGCGATCTTCTGCTCGTCCAGCAACACGAACTGCTCGCGCTCACGGACCTCTTGGGCGGCCACCGCCATGAGCTGCTTGGACGGGCCGATCCTTCCGTTGACCAGCTCGTCCGCAGCCGAAGCGCCGGACCCGTCCCCGAGTTTCGTACGCAGAAAGTCCATGAACTCCCCGCGCCGAGCACCGATGAAGAGCTGACCGTACTCGTCTTGCTCGGCTTCGAAGAGTCCGCTGACTCCGAACGCCGTGGCGTTGTGCAGATACGCGGCACCGCTGACGCGTTCCGGGTGTTCGGCGAGCGCTCCGTTGAAGGAGACGAGGTATTCGCAGTAGCCGCGCACTTGGTCGACGGGGTTCAACACCGCCCGGGCATACGCGTCGATGCGGCACAGCGACGGATCGTCGTCGTCCGGCTCGGCACTGCTCCACTGCTTCAGCTCCACCACGACGTACGACGGCAGACCGGTCTTCGGGTGCACCCCCGCCAGCACGGCATCGGCCCGCTTGCTGTTCAGCGGAAGCCCGTACTCAAGAAGCATCTCCACCTGCCCGAGGCCCGCGTCGTTGAGCGCGCTCGCGAGCACCGGGATGCTCCGCTCCCACGAGCGGACCTCGGACGCACCGGGCTTGTGACCGTGCGCGTGGACGAACTGCTCCGTCAGACGGAGAAAGAGAGCACCCGAGAGGCACTCGGCGGCGACCGCGGCGGCGGAGTCGCGGAATAGCAAGGGATGCCCCCAGGCAGCACGAAGAAACTCGTGCGGGTGGGGGCATGTCCTCGGTGACTCCGCCGGGCGGAGCGGAAGCCCGGCGGGCCGCAACTACGACGGGATCAAGGTTACCTGTGACGTCTGTTGTAAGCAGGAGGCAGCTGTGACCCTTCGGCAGTGAGCCGTGGCTGGGCGCCGTCGTAGTGCTGCATGCCGATGGCACCTGTGATGAGCCTGCGCAGTGCGTTGTGTGTCTCCGGGTCGGTCGCGTAGACCACTGTGCCGACGACACCGCGGGTGAGCAGTACGTGGTAGGCGTTGCGGACACACCGGTCGACGATCGCGTCGTCGACCGGGCCGCGAAAGGCGGGATCGCAGGAAGCGGACCGGTCCACCGTGAACTTCCCGTTACGGAACAGCAGGTCGGGGCCGATGATCACGCCGTTCCAGTCGTACTCGAAGGTCTGTGCCGTGTAGACGCAGCCGATCTGCCCGATGCCGCGGGGATCGGTCGACCACAGATCCGACCTCGGTGCGTTGGGGACGCTGTGCTGCGGCTTCACATTCCATGGCCGACGCCACTCCCCGATGTGTACATCGTCAACGAGCTGTTCACCGTCCGGGTCGCTCCACGGCCAGCAGAAGCCCGCAGTGATGCGCGCCGTGGATCCTTCAAGGCCACGTTCCAGGATGAACTGCTCCATTTGTTCAGCGGAGTCGGCGACCGTGAGTGTCATCCGCCCGTCCGATCGCCAGGTTACCGGATCGGTGGCGTCCAGCCCCAGCAACTGCTGGACCCAGCGCTGGTAGCGCTTGCTGCCGCCTGCTCGGAAGGTGCCCTCGAGATCCGTCACTTCGACCAGGCAGCCACTGCTCTCGGCCAGCTCCTTGAGGTAGGTGGCAGTGCCCACCTCATCCGGGCGGATCGACTGATGGTCGTCGAGCAGGAAGATCGGTACTTTGGCGGCCCTGATCAACTCGGTCGCCTGGGGCCGGTCGTCGTCCCGCAGCTCCTTGGGCGTCCATCGGTATGTCGAGTTGCGTCGCATGCGGTGCGCCTCGTCGCAGATGAGGACATCGATGGTGTCCGCCGGGGTGTCGCTGAAGCTGTTGAAGTACTGGTAGAGCCTTTGAGCCGCGCGGCGCTTGTGTGAAATCTGCCCTTGGCGTGCCGTACTGAGCATGATCTCGCGCAGGGTTTCCGTGTACGCGTGAGAGCCGCTGGCCAGCACGGCTTCGCGACCCTTGAGGCCGAGAGCACGCTGCAACTCCAGGGCCACGGCGCTCTTCCCGCTGCCAGGGCCGCCCCGGAGGATATAGACGCGTTTGACGCCCGGATCGGGGGCGGGGCTGTGGGCGGTCTCGCCGTCGTAGAACAACCCGACGTCGAAGCCGGTCAGGCGCGCGGTCTTCTCCAGGTGCCGGGTGATCCGGTCGACCGCGACGTACTGCTCGTCGAGGAGGGTGAGGCCGCCACCGACGACGGACCGCTGGCGGGCGACGTCGGTGACCTTGAGCAAGGGGTCCTTGCGGGCCCCCTCCAGCGCACATGCGGCCTGCTTCCCGGATGCGGGAGCGAATCGTGAAGTGAGAACTCGTCGGAACCGGTCCAGGTCGTCGAGCGTGTACAGGAAGCCGTGGTCGGTCTCGGGCAGACCGAACAGTGCCTCCACGTCCGCGTCACGGGCGTTGTGGAGCAGCGCCACTCCCATCAACTGATCCTCGCTCTCCCGTAGATGGGGCAAGTAGCGCACCATGTACTCGCAGTAGCGCTGGACCTGCCGCACCGGATGCAGTTTGTTCTTCCCGTCGCCGAACCCGAGATCGACGGCGATCGGACACCGGGGGTCAACCGTGGCGTGCCGTACCTGCTTCAGCTCAATCGCAAGATACGAGTCCGTTCCTGTACCGGGATGACGGCCGCACAGCACGAGATCCACCGCGCAGTTGGTGTGCGGCAGGTCGACCTCGATCTGGACCTCGACTTCGTCAAGACCACAGTCCAGCAGAGCCCTCACCACTACGGGGATGCTGTTGTTCCAGGCGGCGATATCGCCCTGACCAGCCGTTTCCCCCTTGGTCCGAGCATGCTCGACGATCAGTTGCTCGGTGAGTCGGAGGTGCGCCGATCCGGCCCGGGCAATGATGAGTCGACCGAGCTCGGCCGCGGACAGTTGCAGGAGCACGAAGGTTCCCCAGGCACGAGATGACTCGTGCGGGTGGGGGCATGTCCTTCGTGACTCCGCCGAAGCGGAGCGGAAGCCCGTCGGGCCGCAATGACAGTCCGTAGATTAACCCGGGCTGCGGCGGGGTGAGGGGCGGGCCCCGGAGACCCGCCCGCCGCCCGGCTCAGCCGAGGCGGTGCACCACGAGCTGCGCCAGCGCCCACATCAGGTTCGAGCCGAGGCTCACCGTGAGGCCCACCAGGGCATCATGGATCCAGGTGCGGCGCTCGGGCGTGTACTCGACGACAGCCATCAGAACGCGTCTCCTTCGGTTGTGACCGGCGACGGTGCCGGATGGCTCCCGCCGGGAGCACACCATGGGTTCGCGTCACCGAACCGAAGGGGCCTGCGTCTCTGCAGGTCACGTCGCGTACATCCTCCGGGAGGACACGCGGTGCAGGGCAACGCTAGCTCATGACTGGGCGCTCTGGGCGAGGAGTTAATGCCAAGGAGGTCCCGCCAGGCCTCCTGCTGGGGCCCGAGTCCCGTGCGTACACAACGGCTCACGGTGAATCGGGGCCGGCCTGATTCAGGACCGACCCCGTCCGACGTACAGGATTTCAGTGGCGAGCCGGCGCCGTGATCGGTTCGCCGAGGATTCGGCTGGCCAGTTCCAGGGCCATGACGTCGACGTACGGGCGCAGTTCGGATTCGGCCGAGGTGCGGGCCGTGGCGATGGTCGCGGTGCCTGCGGCCACGATCTCGTCGCGCTCGCGGATGCCTTCCGCTCGCGCGGACACTATCGCCGCCGTGCCCTCCTCGTGGGCCTGCTGCCTGATGCGTGCCGCGTCGTGGCGGGCCGCGGCGAGTTCGGACTCGTACTGCGCGCGCACCGCCGCGGCCTCCGCGAGGATGCCCTCGGCCTCGTGGGAGCGGCCCGCCGTGAGGGCGTCCCGCTCCTCCTGCACCCGCTTGACGCGCGGCAGCAGCACCCCCGCCATCATCCAGAAGCAGAGCGCGAACAGGACCAGGCCGATGAGGAGATCGGGCACGGTGGGATTGAGGGGGCCCACATTGATGGGAAGCAGTTTCACGCCTGGCACCTTCTCTCTCGCACGCGCCGACGCTCATGCGCCCCGGCAGTCGTACTCCAGATCGTATGGCAGGTCGTATCGTCGTATCGCGGGGGATCGGACCGCCTAATCGGGCGGACGTGGAGCGCAGTTGGGGCCGGACCCGTTCGGGTCCGGCCCCTTCCCGCTCTTGTGCGGCCTGTCAGGTGCGCCGGGGTGGAGTGAGCTTCTCCAGGTCGAGGCTGATTTCGAACGGCACCGGGCGCTTGAGCGAGCCTCGGCAGATGCCGACGGGTACATAGGTGCGGGTCGGTTCGTCGAGCTCGTAGACGTGGACGACCGGGGCGCCGTGCTCGTCCTCGACGCACCAGTAGTGCGGGATGCCGGCTTCCGCGTACTTGCGGAGCTTGACCGTACGGTCCCGGTGGGCGGACTCGGGGGAGGCGACCTCGATGACGAGTCGTACGTCTTGCGGTGCGTACCAGGTGCGGTCCGGGTCATAGGGCGCCGTCGTCACCAGGAGGTCCGGTTCCGGGCGGTTGCGGGCGTCGAGGCGGATCGTCATCTCCCGCTCGACTTCGAAGCCGGTCGGCGCGTGTGCCGTGAGCGCGTTGGTCAGGCCGGTGACGAGGCGGCCGTGCCACGCCCGCTGGGGCGACACCATGAAGACGAGTGCTCCATCGATCAGCTCGGTGTGGCGTGGTGCCTCGGGGAGGCGGTCCAGGTCCTCCGCGAACCAGCCTTCCGCGCGTGGTGGGCGCATCCAGTCGGGCAGTGCGGTCATCATGGTTTCACCGTAGCGACTGAGCCCGGCCGACGCGGGTCAGATGCCCTTGACGTACGCCACCGTGAACGGGGTCCGCGGGGTTCCCGGGCCCATCGGGCCGCCCTTGTCGAACTGGGAGCGGACCACCAGGGTGCGGCCGTGGACGTGGATCAGGGTGGTGGGGATCTGGAGGGACGCGTCGGTCACGTGGCGTTCCAGGCGGGCCGATGTGCCGTCGGGGGAGACGTGCCAGCGGGTCAGGGTGTTCGACTTGTTCTGGGCGGCGCGCAGGGTGCTGCCGGTCAGGTCGAGGCCGTCGCCGTTCACGAGGTCTCCGCCGGTCATGGCGACCTTGCGGGTCGTGCCCGAGGCGATGTCCACGCGGAAGAGGCCGCCTCCCGTCATGTCGACCGCGAGGAGGTAGCGGCCGGACGGGTCCGCCACGATGCCGTTGAGCGTGAACGAGCCGACGGGGTGCGGCGGGACCGCCTTGCTCAGGTCGTAGTGGTCGAGCAGCGCGGCCCGGCCGCCGTGTGCCGCCGCGTCGGCCAGCTGCGCGGGGGTGATCCGGTAGATCACCGGGCGCACGCTGTCCGTCACGTACGCCGTGCCGTCCGGCCCGATCGCCAGGTCGTTGAGGAAGCGCGCGGTGCCGGTGGGCACGTCGAAGCGGGCCAGGAGCGTGCGGTGGTGGACGTCGTAGACCGCGACTCCGGTCGTCGAGTCGATGACCCACAGCCGTCCGGCCCGGTCGACCTTCAGACCGTTGGCGGTCTTGCGGCCGTCCGTGCCCGAGGGCAGGAAGACCTGGGCGGCGCGGTGTCCGGGGGTGGCCTTGTAGACGGCGCCGGTCGTGTACGAGCCGACATAGACGTCCCCGGTGCGGGGGTCGGCCGCGATCCCCTCCGGGTACGCGCGGTCGCCCGGGAGTTCGTACGCCGTGGAGATGCCGGTGGTCGGGTGGGCGTGGGCTGATGCCTGCGACGGGATGGCTACGAGGGCTGCCGCCGCGGCGGCGATGAGGGAGCGGCGCAGGAGCATGCGGGACACGGTGATGCCTCTCGGGTCTGGATGAGGTGTGGACGAGGTGTGGACGAGGTGGTGCGGGTGGGCTGGCTGGCCCGGCTGAAGGCGAATCTAGGTTAGAGCTCTAATGATCGTCAAGGTCGTTATTCATGAGTGAGTACTCTGCTATCGTCGAATGCGTTCCTTACGTTCGGTCGATATCATCCGGAGATGACGTCCATGCCCGCCGCCGAGCGCCTCGGCGCCCACCTCAAGCAGGCCGAACGGGCCCTCATGGCGACGAAGGCCGCCGTGCTCAAGCCGACGGGCCTGACCGTGCCGCAGTACGCGGCCCTGCTCCACCTCGCGGAGAGCCCGGGCATCTCGGCCGCGGCGCTCGCGCGCCTGTGCGGGGTCACGCCGCCCACCATGAACACGGTCCTGAAGAACCTCCAGGAGCGCGGGCTGATCGTGCGCACCCCGCACGAGTGGCACCGCAACGTCCTGGAGACCCGCCTCACCGACGAGGGCCTGGCGGTCATGGCCGACGCCGACGGGCGGGCGGTGCGGGTGGAGCGGGCGCTGGCCGCCGAGTTCACGGACGAGGAGCGGGACACGCTCGTCGGGCTGCTCGGGCGGTGCGTCGCCCTGCTGGAGCGGGAGCGTCCCGGGGCGTGATGTGTGCCCCGGTGGGTCCGGGCGGAGCCCGACCTGCCCGGTGGGCCCGAGTAAGGTCGAGTTCCGTGATCGACTTCCCGATACCCTCGCGTCCCCTCCGTATCGCCGCCGCTCAGGCGCACGTCGTCGCCGGTGACGTCGGTGTCAACGCGGCCACCGTCGCCCGGCTCGTGCGGGCCGCCGGAGCCGGTGGGGCGCAAGTGGTCGTGTTCGCCGAGAAGTTCCTGAGCGGGTACGAGCCCGAGCTCATCCGGGCCGACCCCGAGCGGTGCGCCGTGAACGGGATCGGGGACCCCCGGCTCGGGGTGATCGCGGACGCCTGCCGGGGGAGCGGCGTGGTCGCCGTCGTCGGCGCGGCGGTGTACGACGGCGGGGAGTTGTCCGTATCGGCCCTGGTCGTCGACGGGGACGGGGTCCGCGCCCGCTACGACAAGCAGACGCTGTTCAAGGCCGAGCGGGCCTTCTACCGGCACGGCCGGGCCGGGTGCACCCTCGAAGTGGGCGAGTGGCGGCTCGGGTTGGGGATCTGTTACGACTCCGGGTTCCCCGAGCACGCGCGGGCGGCGGCCCTGGACGGGTGCCACGCGTACGTGGTGGGCGCGCTGTTCAGCGTCGGCAACGGGTACCACGAGTCGCGGATCTGGTTCCCCGCGCGGGCCTTCGACAACACGGTGTACGCGGTGCTCGCCAACCACATCGGCCGCACCGGCGACTGGACGACCTGCGGCAGCAGCGCGGTGTGGGGCCCGGACGGCCGCATCGTGGCCGAGGCGGGCCCCACGGACGAGCAGATCATCTACGCCGACCTGACCCCGGAGGCCCTGCACACGGCCCGCGAAGCCGAACCGATGCTGCGGGACCTGTGGGAGACGGGGGCGGAGCCGAGGGTGTCGGTACGGGCGGCGGCGCCCGCCCCCCGTTAGGGGCGGGGCTGCGCCCTTGTGCGGCTCAGCCGCGCTCGTAGGGGCGCGGGGAACTGCGCGCCCGGCCACGCACGGTCCGCAGCCGAACGACCGCTCACCCCCCACCAGGGGCGCGGGACAGTGACATCATGCGGCTCCGCCGCGCGGGCGCGACCAGCCCCCACCGGCCCGCAGTCACAACCACCGCACCCGGCGCGGAGCGCTACGCGAGCCCCGTCTTCAGCCCCGCCCCGCACAGCGGCACCACGACACTGCGCCCCGCGAACGCGTCCGGCGCCGCGCTGACCGCCGCCCAGCAGGCCACCCCCGTCGACTCGACGAAAAGCCCGCGCCGCGCCAAGTCCCGCTGGGCGGCCCGGAGCTGGTCCTCCGTCGCGGTCAGGAACGTGCCGCCCGACTCGCGCACCGCCCGCAGGATCTGACGGGCCCGGGGCGGCCGCGGGATCGCGATCCCCTCGGCAAGGGTGTCGGCCGCGGCGACCGCGCCGTCCTCCTCGTCCGACAACCCGTCCGCCCCCGCCCGGAACGCCGTCGCCAGCGGTGACACCGCCTCCGCCTGCACCGCGACCAGCGCCGGCCGCTCGGCGATCAGCCCGTGCGCGTACAGCTCGGCCGTGGCGAGCGCCGCGCCGAGCAGCAGCGTGCCGTTGCCGACGGGCACCACGATCGCGTCGGGCAGCCGCCCGCCCAGCTCCTCCCAGAGCTCGTACACGTACGTCTTCGTCCCGTGCAGGAAGTACGGGTTGAAGACGTGCGAGGCGTAGAACGTGCCGGGTGCGTCGGCGGCCGAACGGGCGGCCCGGGCCGTGGCCTCGCGGTCGCCGGGGACCCGCTCGACCCGGGCGCCGTGCGCCCCGATCTGCTCGACCTTCTTGGGCGAGGTCGCCTCGGGCACGTACACCGTGCAGGGCAGACCGGCCCGCGCCAGATACGCGGCGACTGCCGTGCCCGCGTTGCCGCTGCTGTCCGCGACGACGCGTTCGGGCCCCAACCGCCGTGCCAGCTCGGCGAGTACGACCGCGCCCCGGTCCTTGAACGACAGCGTCGGCATCAGGAAGTCCAGCTTGGCCGAGACGGTGTCGGTGAGCGGCACCAGCGGGGTGCGGCCCTCGCCCAGGGTGACCGGCGGCGGGCCGTCGAGCGGCAGCGCCTCCGCGTACCGCCAGAGCGAGTTGACGCGTCCGGCGAGCGACTTGAGGTCGACCGGCGCGGGGGAGAAGTCCAGGTCCCAGGGGCCCCGGCAGACCGGGCAGCACCAGGGGGCGGCGGCCTCGACGGGCACACGCGTCCCGTCCTGCGGGCAGCGGTAGGCCGCACCCCGCTCCTGCGCGCCGGGAAGCGAAACGTTCAAAGGGGGCACGGGCGGTTTCGGCGTCATACGGCGAGCCTAGATCGGCCCCGGATCGACCCCCGGAATCCACCCACCGTGAGCCCTGCCACCCCGCCCCCGGCGCACACCCGCCGCCTCCGGAACGCGGCCATCCACAACCCCCGTCACCCCCACCCCACCCCCGCGTACGATTCGCGCAGCAGTTCGTCTGACCTCGACGAGGAGCCCGTACCCGTGGACATACCGCCGCCGCCCGCGCCCGAGCCGCACCCGCAGCCGGGCCAGGGCCACGGCCCCGGCTGGCCGCCCCCGTATCCGGGACCGCAGCAGCCCTGGTACCCGTATCCGCAGCCGTTCCCGGAGCCGGCGAAGACCAGTGGTCTGGCGGTCGCCTCGCTGGTCACCGGCATCGTCTGCTGTGTGCCGCCGCTCGGCGCGGTGCTCGGCGGGCTCGCGCTCGGGCAGATCAGGAAGAAGGGGCTGCGCGGCAAGGGCATGGCCGTCACCGGTGTGGTGCTCTCCGTGGTCAGCACGGTCCTCGCGGTGGTCTTCGTCGCCACGGGCGCCGCGGGCGCGTTCTGGGACGGGTTCAAGAGCGGTGTCCACGACGCCCAGCAGACCCGCAGCACCATGAACCTGCGCCGGGGCGACTGCTTCAACGTCCCCGGCGGGGAGTTGGAGCGCGAGGTCGTGAACGTGACGGTCGTGCCGTGCGACAAGCCGCACGACGGCGAGGTCTCCGGCTCCTTCAAGCTGACGGGGTCCGCGTTCCCCGGCGACAAGGCCATCACCGCGCTCGCCGACCGCCGCTGCTGGCCGGTCGAGCAGGAGTACGCGATGGACAGCTGGGCCCTGCCGGCCGAGGCCGAGTCGTACTACTACACGCCGAGCCAGCACAGTTGGCGCCTCGGCGACCACTCCGTGACCTGCGCGTTCGCCACGTCGAGCGGCAAGCTGCACGGGTCGGTGCGCAATGACGCGCGCAAGCTCGACCCCGACCAGATGACGTATCTGCAGTCCTCCAACGCGTACGACCGCGCGCTCGCGTCCGCACCCGACAAGGACCGGGTCGAGGACGACCTCGACGGGTTCAAGAAGTGGGCCGGGGAGCTCTCGGACGTCCTGACGCGGGAGAGCGCGCGGCTGCGCGGGCGCACCTGGCCCACGGGTGCCGACGCGCAGGTCCAGGCGCGGATCAAGGAGGCCGAACTCGCGCAGAAGGAGTGGGCGAAGGCCGCCACGGCCGCCGACGCGGACGCCTTCTATCTGCACTCGGGCGCGGCGGACCGCGCGCTGCGGCAGGCCACGGAGATCGAGGCCCGGCGCGCGCTGCACCTCGCCACGACCCCGCCGGCCACCGACTCCGGCGGCAGCACCAGCGGTACCGGCGGCGCCGACGGCGGGTCCACCGGCGACTCCGACAACGGCGGCACCGACGCCGGACCCGGCAGCGGCAATGGGAGCGGAACCGGAGGCGATGGTTCCAAGTCGGTCTGAGGCGGGGGGCGGCTGGGTAGCCCCCTCGGGCCCGGACGGCTTGATACCCGCGGTACGCCCTGCGTAAAAGCCACGTCATCACATCAGGTGAAACTCTGGCCTTGGCTTGCGGCGCACAACCGACGGTTGCCACGCTGTTGCTGTCTGTCAACCTGATGGGAGTGGCCAGTGACTTTCGGTGAGCAGCCGGCCTATCTGCGCGTCGCCAGCGATCTCCGGCAGAAGATCGTCAGTGGTTCGCTGCCGCCGCACACCCGCCTCCCCTCGCAGGCGCGCATCCGCGAGCAGTACGGGGTGTCCGACACCGTCGCCCTGGAGGCCCGCAAGGTCCTCATGGCGGAGGGCCTGGTGGAGGGCCGCTCCGGATCCGGTACGTACGTACGCGAGCGCCCGGTCCCGCGCCGGATCGCCCGCTCCGGGTACCGGCCGGCCAAGGGCGCCAGCCCCTTTCGCCAGGAGCAGGCCGAGGACGGCACCCGGGGCACCTGGGAGTCGGGCAGCGAGCAGGAGGAGGCATCCCCGGAGATCGCCAAGCGGCTCGGCATCCGCGTCGGCGACCGGGTGATGCGCACCCGGTACGTGTACCGGGACGCGGGCGAGCAGATGATGCTCTCCACCTCCTGGGAGCCGCTCGCGGTCACCGGGCGCACACCGGTGATGCTGCCCGAGGAGGGGCCGCTCGGCGGGTGCGGCGTGGTGGAGCGGATGGCCGCGATCGACGTGGTGGTGGACAACGTGGTGGAGGAGGTCGGCGCGCGCCCGGGGCTGGCGGAGGAGCTCCTGGCGCTCGGCGGGGTCCCGGGCCATGTGGTGCTGGTCATCGAGCGGACGTACTACGCGTCGGGGCTCGCCGTGGAGACGGCCGACGTCGTCGTCCCGGCGGACCGCTACCGGATCGCGTACCACCTGCCGGTGAAGTGACCGCGTACCGCTCATTGGTTACGTGGGGGTGACGTTGTTGGGCTGACGCAGTGTCAACTCCCGTAACGAGGGCGCACTCAAGCGCGTGCGCCCCCGTCGGCATGCCCTGTGTGGCCGGATCCGTATCTCTTTGTGAGAACACGTATCCGCTCCGTGAAGGTCAGGCGTACGCTCAGGCATATGCGGAATGCGGTTTCCTGGGGATCTCGGCCGACCTGCATGCCGACGGCGGGAGGGGCGCGATGAACGAGAGCGGAGTGGTGCTTTCCTGGCAGGTGATACGCCAGGACGACAACGGCAACCGCTACCGCGTCGGCAGGTACGCCACTCGCGCCGAGGCGCAGAAGATCGTCGACAGCCTCGACGACCGGGGTCACCGGCAGCTCTACTGGGTCGAGCGCATCGGCCAGCCGGCGCAGTAGCGGCGCCGTGGCCCGGTGGGCCGGGCCGCGCCGGGTGCGGGTTACGCTCCGGCGCATGGACGATCGTGTGGTGGTGGCCGGAGCCGTGTACGACGGGGGCAGGCTGCTGGCCGCGCGCCGCAGCGCCCCGCCGGAGCTGGCCGGACGCTGGGAGCTGCCCGGCGGCAAGGTGGAGCCGGGTGAGAGCCCCGAGCAGGCCCTGGTGCGCGAGCTGCGCGAGGAACTGGGCGTGGAGGTCGAGCCGCTGGAGCGGATCCCGGGACAGTGGCCGCTGGGGCCCGGCTATGTGCTGTGGGTGTGGACCGCCCGGCTGCTCTCCGGCGACCCGCGCCCCCTGGAGGACCACGACGCCCTGCGCTGGCTCGCCCCGGATGCGACGGACGAGGTCGACTGGCTGCCCCAGGACCGCCCGGCGGTGGCGCTGGCGGCCCGTATCCTCGCCGAGCGCACCCTGGCGGCGGGGGAGCGGCGGCCGGGGAGCTGACGAAAGAGCCGGTCCGTACGCCGTTCGTGCCACCATGCGCCCCGCGTGGGGATAGTTGACCCTATATATCGGGTATGTGGCTATTAATCCTTCTAAACCCCCCGAAGAGTCGGATGCGGGTGAGCGGCGTGATCGACACCTCCGGCGGCTGCGCCGAGTGGACCTTCCCGGCGGAGGCGGGTGCCGTGCGCACCGCTCGGCACGCTGTCAGGGACACCCTGCGCGGCTGGTCGTTCGACCCGGCCGTGAGCGATGTGGCGGTGCTGCTGGTCAGCGAGCTCGTGACCAATTCCCTGCGGCACGCGTCGGGGCCCATCGGGGTCAGAATGGCCTGCCTGGAACCCGGCGCCCTGCTGGTGGAGGTCTCCGACCCGCTGCCGGAGGAGCCCGTCGAGCGGGACGCCGGGCCGGACGACGAGGGCGGCCGGGGACTTCAGTTGGTGGCTTGTTCTGCTCGGCGGTGGGGGACCAGACGCGGCAGGACGGGCAAGACCGTGTGGTTCGAGCTGGCCCTGCCTGGTTAGAAGGAGGAAGGGACGAACGATCACCACCGCCTGGGACGACGAGGTCGCGCGGCGGCCGGAAAAGAACGAGACCGGGATGTGATCGTGAACGCCGTGTCGGTGGGGGCCGTAGTACTGAATACTGCGGTCAAGGCCGGTCCGGTGCGGTGAGCTGGAGGGGACGGTCGCGTGAGCGAGATACCTGAGACGGCTGGCGGCGTCGTGTGGCAGAGCAGCCCGCCTGGCTCGATCTATGACTACATCAGGGTCGCCTCGTTCTCGATCGGGCCCGACGGGCTGATCGAGCAGTGGAGCCGACGGGCCGAGGAGCAGTTCGGCCTGCCCGCCCGCGAGGTCGTGGGGCTCGACCCGGTGGACGCGTTCATGCCCTCTGAGCTGCGCCCGCAGGGCCACCGACGGGTCACCGAGATCCTGGACGGCCGGGAGTGGACCGGCATCGTCCCGTTCCGGCTGCCGGAGAGCGAGGGGCGGCACGGGTTCGCCGAGCTCTATGTGATGCCGAGTGAGACGGCGGCCGGGGAGCGCGGCGCGCTCTGTATCGTCGTCGACGTCCGGGCGCTGCGCGGCATCGAGACGGACCTCGCGGCGTCGCAGGCAATTTTCGGCCAATCTCCCTTCGGCTTCCTGCTGTTCGGTACGGACCTCACCGTGCTCCGCGCCAACAAGCGCTTCGCCACCGTCTTCGGCGGCGAACCCGGCGACCACCGGGGCCACACCGTCCACGACTATCTGGGCCGCGCCGAGGCCGACCGGATGGCCGCCGCCCTTCAGCGGGTCCTGGAGACCGGCGAGTCCGTCACCGACCTCCAGCTGGTCGGCACGGCGCCCGGTGATCCGGCCCGTCGGCACTGGTCGATCAACCTCTACCGGGTGCACAGCGGCACCGGCCGGCCCATCGGCGTCGCCAGCCTCGGCATCGATGTGACCCGCCGTCACAACGCGGCCCGCGAGGCCGCCGACGCCCGCCGCAACCTCGCCCTGCTCAACGAGGCGGGCAACCGGATCGGCAACTCCCTGGACCTGGAGACCACCGCCCGCGAACTCCTCGACGTCGCCGTCCCCGGCTTCTGCGACCTCGCCTCCGTCGACCTCTACACGGCCCTGCTCGCCGGGGACGAGGCCATCCAGAGCCGGGCCGACGGGAGCGCCGAGCTGCGCCGCGTCGCCTTCGCCAGCGCCGTCTCGGACGGACCGCTCACCGGATCCGGCCCCGGCCCCGTGGTCACCGTCGGCGATGTCCACCGCTACCCCTTCCACTCGCCCTGTGCCGGTGCCCTGCGCACCGGCCGCCTGCACGCCGTACCGGGCGACGAGGGCAGCCTGGTGCACACCACGCTCGCCGTCCCGATGGTCGCCCACGACACCGTGGTCGGCCTCGTCCAGTTCTCCCGCGCCAAGGGCAGCGAGCCCTTCGGCGACCGCGACCGCGCGCTCGCCACCGAACTCGCCTCCCGAGCCGCCGTCTGCATCGACAACGCCCGCCTCTACCGCAGGGAGCACGAACGCGCGCTGATCCTCCAGCGCTCCCTGCTCCCGCCCGGCGACCCCGAGGCCGCCGGGCTCGACATCGCCTGCCGCTATCTGCCCGGCAACGCGGCCACCGAGGTCGGCGGCGACTGGTTCGACGTGATCGAACTCCCCGGCCACCGCACCGCCCTGGTCGTCGGCGACGTGATGGGCCGCGGACTGCGGGCCGCCGTCGCCATGGGCGAACTGCGCACCGCCGTACGGACCCTGGCCATGCTCGACCTGGAACCGGCTGAAGTGCTCTCGCACCTCGACGAGATCGCCCGGGGCCTGGGCGACCCCGGCGGCCCCGACCGCGACTTGGCAGGCGCCCGCCGCGGCCGCCCCGGCGCACGCGGCGCCCACAAGTCCCGCGAGGCCGACCTGTCCGAGGTCTACCTGGCGACCTGTGTGTACGCGGTGTACGACCCGGTGACGCGGCGCTGCGCCATCGCCAACGCGGGCCATCTGCCGCCCGTCCTGGTCGAGCCCGGTGAGCCCGCGCTCTTCCTCGACATGCCGCCCGGGCTGCCGCTCGGCGTCGGGGGCGAGCCGTTCGAGGAGATCGAGGTCGAACTCCCCGAGGGCGCCCTGCTCGCCCTCTACACCGACGGCCTCGTCGAGTCCCGCGACCACCCCCTGGACGAGGGGCTACGAGCCTTCCGCAAGGCCATCAGCGACCCGGTCGCCGAACTGGAGGACGTCTGCGACCAGGTCCTCAACACCCTCGACACCCGCCACGGCGAGGACGACATCGCCCTGCTCATGGCCCGGATCCAGGGCCTGGCGCCGGACGCGGTCGGCGACTGGCGGCTGCCGCGCGAACCCCGTTCGGTGGGCCGCGCCCGCGAGCTCGCCCGCGCCCAGTTGCTCGCCTGGGACCTGGGCGACCTCGTCGACACCACGGAGCTCCTGGTCAGCGAGCTCGTCACCAACGCCCTGCGGTACGGCGAGGGCGAGGTCAGACTGCGGCTGCTGCGCGACCGCGCCCTCGTCTGCGAGGTGTGGGACGCGGGCCTGGTCCAGCCCAGACGGCGGCGCGCCCGGGACACCGACGAGGGCGGCCGGGGGCTCCAGCTCGTCGGCCTGCTGAGCGCGTCGTGGGGCTCGCGCCGCACCCCGCGCGGCAAGACGGTCTGGTTCGAACTCTCCCTCCCGGACGGCGAGTCCAGCCCCGCCGAACTGACGGAGGAGCAACTGCTGAGCATGTTCTGAGCCTGTGCCTCGCATGTTCTGTGCCGCTGAGCATGCTCTGAGCCCGTGCCGTCGCACGCGGCCGCCTCCTCGCGCGGTCGCACGGCAGCCCCGGCCGCACCCGCCGCCACGCCAGGCTTGCTCCCGCACCGCCCCGCACCGCGCGGCGCCACGTCCCCGCGCCGCGTTACGTCGTCGCCTTCAGCGCCGCCAGTCTCGCCGCCACCTCCGCCGTGTCGTCGAAGGCGTCCGGCTGCTCGAACCGGGCGTCCAGGGGCGACGCTTCGAGCTCCCGCTCGCCCCGCGCCCGCGCCGCCTCGCGCCGTAGCTTGTCCTCGAAGCGGGATATCTCGCTGGTCGGGTCGAGCACGCTGATGCTCGTGCCCGCGTCCGCCGTCCCGGTCGGCGCCTGTGCCGATGTCGGTGCGGGCACATATGCCGACGTGCCGCGAGACGCCAACTCGTCGTGCTTCGACGCCAGTTCGGCCAGTCTGGACTTCATCTGCTCCACCCCCGACTTCAACCTCTCCACCAACCCCGTCTGCGCGGCGATCGTCGGCTCCGCCGTACGCGCCTCCTGCTCCGATCGCAGTTCCCTGCCGAGCGCCACCTTGGCGAGGCGGTCGAAGCGGTCGGCCTCGTCGGCCGAGCCGTCCGCGCGCAGCACATCGGCTCTACGGCTGGCCGCGAGCGCCTGGTCGCCCCACTCCTTGGCGGCCACCAGGTCCTCGTGCCGGTCCTGCTCCATGAGGTGCAGTTCCCCGATGGTGGCGGCGGCGGTCCGCTCCGCCTCCGCGATGGTGCTCGTGTACTCCCGTATCAGCTGGTCCAGCGTCTTCTGCGGGTCCTCGGACTGGTCGAGGAGCGCGTTGATGTCGGCCTTCGCCAGCTGGCCGACCCGGCCGAGAACCGACTGCCTGTCGCTCATGGCTTTCTCCTTGCGCCGATCCGGGCAACTGCGCCCATGGTCAGAAGCGGCCACCACCACCTTTCCGTCGCCGGGTGCCCCCGCCCCCGAAGCTGCCCGGTCCGTCTGTTCCGCCTGTCTCGCCTGTCTCGCTTGCTGCGCCGAGGATGATCCCGCCGAGTACCGCCCCGCTCAGCCCGCCTTCCCCTCGTGATACGACTGCCGATTCGCCTGTGTTCCCGGTTTCCTCGAACGAGTGAACGTCGGATTCGGCGAGGCTCTGTGCCTGCCGGGCCAGCGCACCCGCCGGGCCCGACTCGGCCGCGCCACCGGCCTGTTGCAGGTGGCGCCGGGCCTCGGACAGCCGCGTGCGGGCCTCGCACCCGACGGCGCCCCGGTGTGTGGTGATGTAGACATCGGCGAGGGCGACCGCGGAGTCCGCGTCGGCCACCGCACCCTCGACGTCGGCCCCGGCTTCGGCGTCGACCCCGGCGTCGGCGTCGGCCAGTTCGCGGGCGCGCCGCTCCACCGCCTCGACCAGCATCGCCGTCTGGGCGACCGCGCCCTCGGCGGCGCGCACGTACACCGCCGCCGTGTCGTTGTCGTCCGCGTCGAGTGCCTGGCGGGCCAGGTTCAGGGTCGTCGTCGCGAAGACCAGGCGCTCCTTGGCGTCCTCGACATGGCTCGTGACCGGCGCGGTCGCCGACGCCTCGTACTGCTGGCGCAGCGCGACCAGGACCGAATCCGCCGCCGCCGTACGGCCGGTGAGCGTACGGAAGGCCGACTCGGCGGCGGTGAGCGCCTGCGGGGCGTGGTGTTCCAGGTCGCGCAGCCGGTCGAAGGCGGCGGCCTCGGCGTCGAGCCGTTCGTCGGCGTCGGCGCAGCGGGAGACGACCTCGTCGAGCAGCCCCTGCCGCACCTCGTCGTCCGCCGGATCGTCGTCGCCGAGCTCGTCGAGCTGTTGCCGCAGCCGGAACGCGGCCGACAGTTCCGCCTTGGCGCGGGCGACGGCCTCCGCGAACGGGCGGACCGCCTCATCCCCCAACTGGTCGGTGGCGAAACCCAGTTCCTCTTCACTCGTACGGATGGCGTCATCGACGGCGACCAGCGCCACCTTGCTGTCGGTATCCAGGGCGTCCAGGAAGCTCGACGCGTCGACACCGACGCCGTTCCGCGATTCGGTCGCCCCCGTCCCCGTCCCCGTCCCCGCCTCCGTCCCCGCCTCCGTCCCCGCCTCCGTCCCCGCCTCCGTCCCCTCCCCGCCGGCACCCGCTCCCAGCGCACTCGCCGGCGTCGTCCGGGTCAGGGCCCGCCGCGACCTGCGGGCGTACGCGTACGCGGCGGCCGCAGCCGCCCCGACGAGGACGGCGACGGGCAGCACGTAGTCACTGGAGTAGAAGGACCCGTCGTGTGTGGACAGTGCCTGTGTGGAGAGCGCCGCAGGCGTCACTCCGGACCCCGCCGCACACATCACCCCGGGCACCGCCGCAGGCCCGTCCGCGCGCGCCGACGGCACGCCGGGCAGGGCGAGCCAGCCCGCCGCCAGTAGCACGGCCACGAGGCCCCGGACGGCCCGGACGGCTATGTGCGGCCTGGTGCGACTGACACACGGCGTCACATTTGTGAGCGTATGGCGGGATCTGCCGGTCCGCGACCGGGCGGGAGCACCCCGGCGTTCGGGTGGACGCGGCCCGCTCGTTATGCCATCGGCCCCCGGGACGTCATACTTCCACGGCACACTGACAGTCAGGGGTTCTCGTGCGGACAGCTATATCGGCCGGAGTGGAAGGCCTGCGCCGGTGGTTCCGGCGCCCGGCACGGACCTGGGTGCGGCGTGCCGCGCTCGCGGCCGTGCTGCTGGTGATGGCCCCGATGGTGGTCGGAGCCGTGGCGCTGCGCAGCAGCTACGCGGGCGACCCGGGGAACGGCACCAGAACGCGCGGCCGGGACGCCATCTGGCTCGGTCACGCCTGGGTCGACGGCCGTAAGAGCGAGCAGGACCTCGACGTCTTCGCCGCGCGCGTGCGGGACACCGGGATACACGACCTGTACGTCCACGCCGGGCCGCTGGAGCACGGCGGCACACTGCCCGCCGCGCGCTACCCGAAGGCGCGCTGGCTGGTCGACGGGATGCACCGCAGGCTCCCCGGCGTCCGTGTCCAGGCCTGGCTCGGCGACAAGCTCGCCACCGAGGGCCCCAAGGGGCTGCGTCTGGAGCGCCCGGAGATCCGCAGCGCGATGGTGGACTCGGCCCGCCAGGTCCTGTCCGGCGGCTTCGACGGCGTGCACTTCGACATGGAGCCGATGCCCTCGGGCGACCGCCACTTCCTGGAGTTCCTGGACGCGGTGCGGCCCATGACGCGCGCGCACAACGCGACGCTCTCCGTGGCGGCGCACCAGATAGACCCGGTCCCGCGGCTGCACTCGGCGGCCGGCAAGATCGCCGGACACCCCAAGTGGTGGTCGCAGGCGTACTTCGGCCAGGTGGCCAAGCGCGTCGACCAGATCGCGGTCATGTCGTACGACACCTCGATGCCGCTGGAGAGCCTGTACGGCGGCTATGTCGCCCAGCAGGCGTCGCTGGCCCTTGAGGTGACGCCCAAGACCACCGACCTGCTGATGGGGCTGCCGTTCTTCCAGACGGAGAACATGGGGCACCACGGCTCGGCCGAGACGGTCAAGGCGGCCGTGCGCGGCGTCCGGCTCGGCCTCGGCCGCACCGACCGCCACCGCGAGCACTTCGGAGTGGCCCTGTACGTCGACTTCACGGCCCGGGACAAGGACTGGGCCGCGTACGACAAGGGCTGGAACTGAGCCACAGACGCGAGCGGTACGACAGCGGTACGACGGCGGGGCCCGGCATCCACGGATGCCGGGCCCCGTCCCGTAAGTCCCGTACGCGGCCGGACAGGGCTAGCTTCCCGGCCGTCGGCCGATCTTGTTGCCCAGCCAGATCAGCGGGTCGTACTTGCGGTCCACGGCCCGCTCCTTCAGCGGGATCAGGGCGTTGTCGGTGATCTTGATGTGCTCGGGGCAGACCTCCGTGCAGCACTTGGTGATGTTGCAGTAGCCCAGGCCGTGTTCGTCCTGGGCGGTGCGCTTGCGGTCCAGGCCCGTCTCGTCCGCCGCGTCCAGCGGATGCATGTCGAGCTCCGCGATCCGCATCAGGAAGCGCGGGCCCGCGAAGGCCGTCTTGTTCTCCTCGTGGTCGCGCACCACATGGCAGGTGTCCTGGCACAGGAAGCACTCGATGCACTTGCGGAACTCCTGCGAGCGTTCCACATCGACCTGCTGCATCCGGTACTCGCCCGGGGCCACACCCTTCGGAGCGACGAAGGCGGGAACTTCCCGCGCCTTCTCGTAGTTGAAGGTGACGTCGGTCACCAGGTCGCGGACGACCGGGAACGCCCGCAGCGGGGTGACCGTGATCGTCTCCTCGCGGGAGAACACCGACATCCGCGTCATGCACATCAGGCGCGGACGGCCGTTGATCTCCGCCGAGCAGGAACCGCACTTGCCCGCCTTGCAGTTCCAGCGCACCGCGAGGTCGGGTGCCTGCGTCGCCTGGAGCCGGTGGATGATGTCGAGGACGACCTCGCCCTCGTTCACCTCGACCTTGTAGTCCGTCAGATCGCCGCCGCCCGTGTCGCCCCGCCAGACCCGGAAGCTCGCGTCATACGTGGTCACTCGTAGAGCTCCTCTTCGGCGAGGTACTTGACCAGCTCCTCCTTCTCGAAGAGGGCGAGCAGGTCGGCACGGATGGGTTCGGTCTCTTCGCGTGTCAGCCGGATCTGGCCCCGGACCGGATCGGTGGCCGCGAGGCCGCCGGTGGGGTCGGCGAGGCTGCACAGCAGATTGGCCCGGCGCCAGCCGCGGTCCATCGCGGGCCAGTCCTCGCGGGTGTGGCCGCCCCGGCTCTCGGTGCGCTCCAGGGCCGCGCGCGCCACGCACTCGCTGACCAGGAGCATGTTCCGCAGATCGAGGGCGAGGTGCCAGCCGGGGTTGAACTGGCGGTGCCCCTCCACCCCGGCACGCCGGGCCCGTACGCGCAGCTCGCCCAGTTTCTCCAGCGCCTGGCGCATCTCGCCCTCCCGCCGGATGATGCCGACGAGGTCGTTCATGGCCTGCTGGAGCTCCTGGTGGAGGGTGTACGGGTTCTCGGGCGCGGCGGCCGCGGCGTCGGCGGGCTCGGCGCTGAACGGCCGCAGCGCTTCGGCGGCCGCCGCGTCGACCTCGGCCTCGTCCACGGCGGGCCGGGCGGGGCCCAGCGCCGAGGTGTACTCGGCGGCGTGCAGTCCGGCCCGGCGGCCGAAGACCAGCAGGTCGGAGAGGGAGTTGCCGCCCAGGCGGTTGGAGCCGTGCATCCCGCCGGCCACCTCGCCCGCCGCGAAGAGCCCGGGCACCCCGCGCGCGGCCGCCGTGTCCGAGTCGACCGCGATGCCGCCCATCACGTAATGGCAGGTCGGGCCGACCTCCATGGGCTCGGCGGTGATGTCGACGTCGGCCAGCTCCTTGAACTGGTGGTGCATGGACGGCAGCCGGCGCCGGATGACGTCGGCGGGCATCCGGGTCGACACGTCCAGGAAGACGCCGCCGTGCGGGGAGCCGCGACCCGCCTTGACCTCCGCGTTGATGGCCCGGGCGACCTCGTCGCGGGGCAGCAGTTCGGGCGGGCGGCGGTTGTGGTCCGGGTCCTCGTACCAGCGGTCGCCCTCCGCCTCGGACTCCGCGTACTTCTCCTTGAAGACGTCCGGCACGTAGTCGAACATGAAGCGTTTGCCCTCGGAGTTGCGCAGCACCCCGCCGTCGCCCCGGACCGACTCGGTGACCAGGATGCCCTTCACCGACGGCGGCCAGACCATGCCGGTCGGGTGGAACTGCACGAACTCCATGTTGAGCAGCGGCGCGCCCGCGAGCAGGGCGAGCGCGTGGCCGTCGCCGGTGTACTCCCAGGAGTTGGAGGTCACCTTGAAGGACTTGCCGATGCCGCCGGTCGCCAGGACCACGGCCGGGGCCTCAAGGACGAAGAAGCGGCCGGACTCGCGCTCGTAGCAGAACGCGCCCGAGACCCGGTCGTCCTCCTTCAGCACCCGGGTGACCGTGCACTCCTGGAAGACCTTCAGCCGGGCCTCGTAGTCGCCGAATTCGCGTTTGTCGTCCTGCTGGAGCGAGACGATCTTCTGCTGGAGCGTGCGGATGAGCTCCAGGCCGGTGCGGTCGCCGACATGGGCCAGGCGCGGGTACTCATGGCCGCCGAAGTTGCGCTGGGAGATGCGGCCGTCGGGCGTGCGGTCGAAGAGAGCGCCCCAGGTCTCCAGCTCCCACACCCGGTCGGGCGCCTCGCGCGCGTGGAGCTCGGCCATCCGCCACTGGTTGAGGAACTTGCCGCCGCGCATGGTGTCGCGGAAGTGCACCTGCCAGTTGTCGCCGGAGTTCACATTGCCCATGGAGGCGGCGATACCGCCCTCGGCCATGACCGTATGGGCCTTGCCGAACAGGGACTTGCAGATGACCGCGGTCCGGGCGCCCTGCTCGCGTGCCTCGATGGCGGCCCGCAGGCCCGCCCCGCCCGCACCCACCACCACGACGTCCCACTGCTGCCGTTCGAGCTGCGTCATCTCAGGCGGCCCCATGTCCGGTCGTCGGCGCGATTGCCGTTGTCATCAGAAGAACCTCGGATCGTCGAACGCGCCGGTGGAGAGGAGGTACACGTACAGATCGGCGACGGAGACGCTGATCAGGGAGGACCAGGCGAGCAGCATGTGACGGTTGTTCAGCTTTCCCGCCCAGCCCCACAGCCGGTAGCGCACCGGGTGCTTGGAGAAGTGCCGCAGCTTGCCGCCGACGATGTGCCGGCAGGAGTGGCAGGAGAGGGTGTACGCCCAGATCAGCACGATGTTGGCCACGAAGATCAGCGAGCCGAGCCCCATGTGGCCCCAGCGGTAGTGATCGTCGCGGAAGGTGAGGACCGTGTCGTACGTGAGGAAGCCGGCGACCGGCAGGGCGAAGTAGAACGTGTACCGGTGGATGTTCTGGATCACCAGCGGGAAGCGGGTCTCGCCCGAGTACTTCTTGTGCGGCTCGGCGACCGCGCAGGCCGGCGGCGAGGCCCAGAAGCCCCGGTAGTAGGCCTTGCGGTAGTAGTAGCAGGTGCCCCGGAACGCCAGCGGGAAGATCAGGATCAGCAGGGCGGGGGACAGGCCCCACCAGCTGCCGATCAGATCGGCGTTCGGGCCGCCGTGCATGGGCGCGCAGTTGTCGGCGACGCACGGCGAGTAGAAGGGCGAGACGTACGGGGCGGCGTAGTAGTCGTCGTTCACGAAGGCCCGCCAGGTCGAGTAGACGACGAAGGCGAGCAGTCCGGCGGCGGTCACGGCCGGCGCCAGCCACCAGCGGTCCGTCCGCAGATGGCGTGGGGCGATGGCGGCGCGCGAGGCGTCGTGAACGCCGGTGATCGGTTGGGGTTCGGTGCCTGTGGCCAACAGTGGCTCCAGTCAGCTGGGTCAGGGGGCGCGCCGGTCGCGGGCGCCGAGACCTTCGTCGTCCGAGTCCGTCCACAGGGACGTGTCGTACGGGGTGTCCGGGATGGTCACCAGGTCCGGGCGGACCGCGGCGGTCCGGGGAGCGGTCTCGCGCAGCAGCGCCACGCTCTCGCGCAGATGGTCGGTGTCGGTCCGCACCCGCCGGATGTCCAGGCCGCCGTCGCCGGCCTTCTCCAGTCGTCCGACCGACCTGACCAGGTCGTCGAGACAGCGCTGAACTGCCGTCAACTCGTCCTGCAGGGACATGACGTGCCCTACCTTCCGCAGTAGCGGGCGGTGAACCGGTCATTCCGGAGGGCGACCTCCGGATCCCCCCGAAAGGTCATGCGCCTGAGAGTGTCGCGCGTCACTTCCGTGGTTGTGAAGGTGCGTGCACGGGGTTGTGGGGGCGCGCGCTCCGCCGTTCGCGCCGTTATTGCGCCGCATGGGTGGGATCCGGCCGCCGCCGCGCCGTGTCGCCGTGCGGGCAGGGGGGCCGTCCTCTTCAGTGGGTGGGCAATACGTGTGATCATCGCGAAATGCCACCAAGCAAACAAAACTGACGAAGAGGTACAAGCCATGGCCCACGTCGGAGTCCAGCGCGGGAGGGCATCCCGGGCGGTCCGCACCGTCGCCGCCATCCGCACCGCCGCGTCGCTGCGGTCCGTAGCGCTCCTCGCCTCCGGTGTGCTGGCACTGCCCGCACTGGCGGGCTGCTCCTCGGGCGACGACGAGACCGCGTCCGGCGTCCCCCAGGACATCGGCGCGGCCACCCGGCCCGAGGTCGCCGACGGGGGCACCCTGCGCTGGGCCGTCGACGCGATGCCGCAGACGCTCAACGCGTTCCAGGCCGACGCCGACGCCGCGACCGCCAGGGTCACCGGCGCGGTGCTGCCCAGCCTCTTCACCCTGGACGACCGGGGCAGACCGCAGCGCAACCCGGACTTCCTGGAGAAGGCCGAGATCGTGCAGCGCGAGCCGAAGCAGGTCGTGCTCTACAAGCTCAACCAGAAGGCGGTGTGGAGCGACGGGCGGGAGATCGGGGCGCCCGACTTCGTCGCCCAGTGGCGCGCGCTCAGCGGCCGGGACTCGGCGTACTGGACCGCGCGCAACGCGGGGTACGAGCGGATCGAGAAGATCGAGAAGGGCGCCAACGACCTGGAGGTCAAGGTCACCTTCAACAAGCCGTACGCGGACTGGCGGGCGCTGTTCAGCCCGCTCTACCCGAAGGACGTCACGGGCACGCCGGGCGACTTCAACGACGGCGCCCGCACCAAGCTGAAGGCCACCGCAGGACCGTTTCTCCTGAAGGCGGCGGACCGTGACAAGGGCACCGTCACGCTCACCCGCAACCCGCGCTGGTGGGGCCGCCCCAGCAAGCTCGACGAGCTCGTCCTGCGGGCCGTGCCGCGCGACAAGCGGGTCGCCGCCCTCGCCGACGGCAGCCTGGACGTGGCCGAGATCGACCGGCCCGCCGCCGAGCGCATCACGCTCGCCGAACGCGACAAGGGCGCGGGCCGGGCCAACGGCGGTCCCGAGCTCGCCCACGGCCCCGGCGCCGCGATCACCCCGGCCTCCGCCCTGCGCTCCTGGGCCCTCGCGCACGGCTCCGACGAGGAGCGGGCCGAATCCGAGGTGCGCGCCCGCAAGCAGACCCGCGAGGCCGTCGAGCGGTACGCCCAGGAGCAGGCCGGGCTGAGCGGCCTCGCCATCCGCAGGTCGCTTGAGCCCGCCTACACCCAGCTCGCCCTCAACGGCAGCTCCGGCCCGCTCGCCGACGAACGGGTGCGCCGGGCCGTCGCCCGCGCGCTCGACCGCCAGGAGCTCGCCGAGATCGTGCTCAAGCCGCTCGGGCTGCCCGCGCACCCGCCCGGCAGCCATCTGGCGCTGGCCGGCCAGCAGGCGTACGCCGACAACAGCGACGCGCTCGGCGGCCAGGACACCCACGAGGCGCAGGCGCTGCTCGCCGACGCGGGCTGGACGCCGGGCGGCGCCCGCCAGAAGCCCGGCTCGGCCAAGGCGGGCAGCAAGGCGTCCGGCGCCGACGCGGACGACGACGCCAAGCGCGAGGGCGACGGCACGTACATCGTCGGCGACGACAAGGCGCACGAGCGGGGCAACGTGACGTACCGGGTCGGCGGCCGCAAGGTCGGCGAGGGGCCGTACTACGCGGATCAGGCGCGGCCGGACGCGGACGGCGCCGGTGCGGACGGGCACGACGACAAGCCCGGCGACAACCGGCCCGGCGGCTGGGGCCCGGGCGGCGAGACGCATGTGCTCGCCCCGGCCCGCGCGGCCGCCCTCCAGGAGATCGCCCTGATGCGCCAGGCCGAGGTCCTGGGCGACGCGGGCTCCGGCCACGGCGCCCGCCGTCAGGAAGAGGTCCACCGCCGCACCGAGGCGCACCGCCAGGGCGGCGCCCCCGGCGCGTACGCCCCGAAGGGCACCGCAGCGCCGGCCGCGGCGGGCGGGCCGCTCGGCAAGGACGGCAAGCCGCTGTCCCTGCGGTTCGTGCTCCCCTCGGGTGAGGGCTCTCAGGCGCTGCGCGCGGTCGGCGACCGGATCGCGCAGATGCTGAAGGAGGTCGGCATCAACACCGAGATCACCAAGGTGGCCGACGACAGCTACTTCAAGGACCACATCGCCTCGGGCGACTTCGACCTGGCGTTGTACTCCTGGCCCGGCACCGCCTACCCGGCCACCGACGACCGGCCGGTGTTCGCCAAGCCGGAGCCCGCCTCCGACGGCTCGCTGCTGGTCGAGCAGAACTACACCCGGGTCGGCACCGACCGCATCGACCAGCTCTTCGACCGGGCGGCGGGCGAGCTCGACGAGGACGAGGCCCGTGACCTGGTGCGCAAGGCGGACGCCCGGATCTGGGCGGCGGCCGCGTCACTGCCGATCTACCAGCGCCCGCAGCTGGTCGCGGTGAAGCCGAACGTCGCCAACGCCGGTGCCTTCGGGTTCGCGGCCCCGCATTTCGAGGACATCGGGTTCAAGAAGGCGCCGAGCGCCGCGAAGGGTGCCGAATCTTCCCAGAAGTGATCGATCGGTCCCGAAGAGAATAGTTTCGGCCACCACGAACCAGCAGGTCAGAACCTCAGAACTGGCTCAAGTCCCTTGCCCGCCGGCCCGCCGGCGGGCAAGGTCGTGGATGCCCTTGACCCGGCCTTGAGGCTGCGCAGGAACCGGCTTCTCGCTGCTTTCCCACCCCGTAGAAACGATCATAGGTTCGGCCCGGGAGGCCCCGGGCGCGTCCGCCCCGTACCATAGGACTAGCCGTGGCGTGTCCGCGCCCGGCGGGCGGACGAGGCTTCGACCGTCAGACGCCTGATTCCCGATCGAGAGAAGCGCCAGCCAGCATGCCCACGCGCCACGACATCCGCAATGTCGCCATCGTCGCCCACGTCGACCACGGTAAGACGACCATCGTCGACGCCATGCTCAAGCAGGCGGGTGCGTTTGCCGCGCACCAGCACCTCGACGACCGCATGATGGACTCGAACGACCTGGAGCGTGAGAAGGGCATCACGATCCTGGCCAAGAACACCGCCGTGAAGTACCACCCCAAGGACGGCGGGGCCCCCATCACGATCAACATCATCGACACCCCCGGCCACGCCGACTTCGGCGGTGAGGTCGAGCGCGGTCTGTCGATGGTGGACGCCGTCGTCCTTCTCGTCGACGCCTCCGAGGGCCCGCTCCCGCAGACCCGCTTCGTGCTGCGCAAGGCGCTCCAGCAGCGTCTGCCCGTCATCCTCTGCATCAACAAGACGGACCGCCCGGACTCCCGGATCGACGAGGTCGTCAACGAGACGTACGACCTGTTCCTGGACCTGGACGCGGACGAGGACCAGATCGAGTTCCCGATCGTCTACGCCTGCGGCCGCGACGGCATCGCCTCGCTGACCAAGCCGGAGGACGGCACGGTCCCGGCGGACTCCACCAACCTGGAGCCGTTCTTCTCCACCATCCTGGAGCACGTCCCGGCACCGACGTACGACGAGGACGCGCCGCTCCAGGCCCACGTCACCAACCTCGACGCCGACAACTTCCTCGGCCGTATCGCGCTGCTCCGCGTCGAGCAGGGCGAGCTGCGCAAGGGCCAGACCGTGGCCTGGATCAAGCGCGACGGCACGATCTCGAACGTCCGCATCTCCGAGCTGATGATGACCGAGGCGCTCACCCGCAAGCCGGCCGAGGTGGCGGGCCCCGGTGACATCTGCGCCGTCGCCGGTATCCCCGACATCATGATCGGCGAGACGCTGGCCGACCCGGAGAACCCGATCGCGCTGCCGCTGATCACGGTCGACCAGCCGGCCATCTCCATGACCATCGGCACCAACACCTCGCCGCTCGTCGGCCGTGGCGGCACCGGCAAGGGCGCGGACGCCAAGTCCGCCGTCAAGGACCGCAAGGTCACCGCCCGCCAGGTCAAGGACCGTCTGGACCGCGAGCTGATCGGTAACGTGTCGCTGCGCGTCCTGGACACCGACCGTCCGGACGCCTGGGAGGTCCAGGGCCGTGGTGAGCTCGCGCTCGCCATCCTGGTCGAGCAGATGCGCCGCGAGGGCTTCGAGCTGACCATCGGCAAGCCGCAGGTCGTCACCAAGCTGGTCGACGGCAAGGTGCACGAGCCGGTCGAGCGCCTCACGGTGGACGTCCCCGAGGAGCACATGGGCGCGGTCACGCAGCTCATGGGCGTCCGCAAGGGCCGCATGGACAACATGTCCAACCACGGCTCCGGCTGGGTCCGCATGGAGTTCGTCGTCCCGTCCCGCGGCCTCATCGGCTTCCGTACGGAGTTCCTGACCAACACCCGCGGTACGGGCATCGCCCACTCGATCCACGAGGGCCACGAGCCGTGGTTCGGCAACCTGGTGACCCGTAACAACGGCTCCCTGGTCGCCGACCGCGCGGGTGCGGTCACGCCGTTCGCGATGATCAACCTCCAGGAGCGCGGTGTGCTGTTCACCGAGCCCGGCACCGAGGTGTACGAGGGCATGATCGTCGGTGAGAACTCGCGCTCCGACGACATGGACGTGAACATCACCAAGGAGAAGAAGCTCACCAACATGCGTGCGGCTTCCGCGGACAACACCGAGAACGTGGTGCCCCCGCGCAAGCTCTCCCTGGAGCAGTCCCTGGAGTTCTGCCGCGACGACGAGTGCGTCGAGGTGACCCCGGAGGCGGTCCGCATCCGCAAGGTCGTCCTGGACCAGAAGGAGCGCGGCCGCACGGCCTCGCGCGCCAAGCACGGCTGATCGCAGTCCGGTTGAGCCTGTCGGCCCGGCCCCCCGCGAAGATCGCGGGGGGCCGGGCCGTTGTCGTACGGTGGAGCGGCCGCGGCGCCCGCGAACAGACGGCGCCCATGTCCCTCCGCCGACGCGCGGTCAAGTTGTTTTAAGGGGCATCCTGTTCGGATATCGAGCACTGCTCTCCGGAAGATGTGTTAACGGTCCGTTTCGGGCGTGTCTGTCTGTGATCCGTTTGTCCGCATTTCGGACTGTTGGCCTGTCCTGATGTTGTCAAAACGAGACCCTTTAAGTGTGGTTTACAGCCCGGCCGTACTTAATAGTTGGCTCCATTGAGCTCGGGTCAATGGGTCACGCACTGTGGGGAGTGCCGACTCACGAGCACACTCGGGGCGCTTCATCGATCGCCGTCAGGGGTGTCGGCGATCTTTTTGTGCCCCTCTTGTAGTGACAAGTGGACTCATGAGGAGGAACCCATGCGTGGTGCCAACAGCGCCAAGTGGGTCGCGGGCGCGGCGATGATCGCCCTGGCAGCGACTGCCTGTGGCGGCGGCAAGGACAGCACGGACAACTCGGGCGCGGCTGCCGACCCGGCCGGCGTGTTCAGCTACCAGAGCAGCGAGCCGCAGCACCCGATCCAGCCGGCCAACGTGATGGAGACCGGCGGTGGCCGTATCACCGACGTGCTCTTCTCGAAGCTGGTCGACTTCGACCCGAAGACGGGTGCCATCGGCAACGTCGTCGCGGACTCGATCAAGCAGGACGACGCCAGCCACTACACCATCAAGGTGAAGCAGGGCTGGACCTTCCACAACGGTGAGAAGGTCACGGCGAAGTCCTTCGTCGACGCCTGGAACTGGGGCGCCAACGCCAAGAACGCGCAGCAGAACGCTTCGTGGTTCTCGGACATCAAGGGCTACGAGGACGTCCACCCGGAGAAGGGTGACCCGAAGGCCGACAAGATGTCGGGTCTGTCCACCCCGGACGACTACACCATCAAGGTCGAGCTCGGCACGCCGGCTCCGTACTGGACCTACAAGCTCGGCTACAGCGCCTACGCGCCGCTGCCGCAGGTCTTCTACACGAACCCGAAGAAGTACGGCAACGAGCCCATCGGCAACGGCCCGTACCAGTTCGTGAAGTGGAACCACAACCAGGACTTCCTGACCAAGGCGTACGACAAGTACGCGGGTCCGGACAAGCCGAAGAACGGTGGTGTGGACTTCAAGTTCTACACGACCTCCGAGGCCGCCTATAAGGACACCGTCTCCAACAACCTGGACGTGCTCGACCAGGTCGCCCCGAGCGGCATGGCCACGTACCACCAGGACCTCGGCAAGCGTGCCGTGGACGCTCCGCAGAACTCGATCCAGACCATCGCCATCGCGGCCTACTCGCCGACGATGAAGGGTGTCAAGGACCGCGCGAAGTTCGTCCAGGGCCTCTCCATGGCGATCGACCGGGACACCATCACCAAGACGGTGCTCCAGGGCTCGCGCACCCCGGCCACCGGCTTCGTGCCGCCGGCCGTCAAGGGTTACCTGCCCGACGCCTGCGGCGACGCGTGCAAGTACAACCCGGCCAAGGCCAAGGAGCTCGTCACCGAGGCCGGCGGCACCAACGCCCAGATCTCGGTCCTCTACAACGCCGACGGCGGTCACAAGGAGTGGGTGACGGCGGTCTGCGCCAACATCACCCAGGCCACCGGCGTCAAGTGCGAGAGCGACGCGAAGGCGGACTTCAAGACCGTCCTCGACATCCGCACCGGCAAGAAGGTCCAGAGCCTCTACCGCTCGGGCTGGGTGCAGGACTACCCGCTGAACGCCAACTTCCTCAAGGACCTGTACGGCACCACCGCCGCGGGCAACGAGGGCGGCTACTCCAACAAGACGTTCGACGACCTGACCGCCAAGGCGGACAAGGCGGCGACGCTCGACGAGTCGGTCAAGCTGTACCAGGACGCCGAGAAGTCCCTGTACGCCGACATGCCGGCCATCCCGCTCTGGTACTACAAGACGAACGCCGGCTACTCGGCCAACGTCAAGAACGTCACGTACGACACCTTCGGCAAGCCGGTGTTCACCGCCGTCGAGGTGCTGAAGAAGTAGTTCCAGGCCGCTAACGGTCGATTCACCCAGGCGTTCCGGCATCGGCAACGCCACACCGTTCGCGCAGGGCAGCCGGCCCGCCCCTCCCACGAGGAGCGGGGCGGGCCGGCTGCTGGCGGCTGACAATGGAGGCTCGATGGGGCGCTACGTCGCGAGGCGACTGCTCCAGATGATCCCGGTGTTCATCGGGACCACTCTGCTCATCTTTCTGATGGTGTACTCACTCCCCGGCGACCCCGTCCGGGCGCTGTGGGGCGACAGACCTGCCGACCCGCAGGCGATGGCGCGGCTGCGCCACGAGTACTGGTTCGACCGACCGGTGCTCGCGCAGTACTGGCACTACATCAGCAATGTCATCACCGGGGACTTCGGCACCAGCTTCGTCACCGGCCGTAAGGTGCTCGATGTCATGTCGGAGACCTTCCCGGTCACGATCCGGCTGTCGTTGATCGCCTTCACCATCGAGATCGTCGTGGGCATCGTGCTCGGCCTGCTGGCCGGCCTCAACCGCGGCCGTATCGCGGACAAGTTGGTCCTCGTGGTCACGCTGCTGCTGATCTCGATCCCGATCTTCGTCCTCGGTTTCATCTTCCAGACGGTCTTCGCCGACCAGCTCGGCTGGGTCACGCCCACCGTGCAGGACTCCAACGACATCACGCAGCTGCTGCTGCCCGGTGTGGTCCTCGGCTCGCTGTCCTTCGCGTACATCGCGCGGCTCAGCAGAACGTCGATCGCCGAGAACCTGCGCGCGGACTACATCCGCACCGCCGTCGCCAAGGGCCTGCCGCGCCGCCGCGTCGTCGGTATCCACCTGATGCGCAACTCGCTCATCCCGGTGGTCACCTTCCTCGGAACCGACCTGGGCGCCCTCATGGGCGGCGCCATCGTCACCGAGGGCATCTTCAACGTGCACGGCATCGGCAACACGCTGTACCGCTCGATCAACCAGTCGGACAACACCACGGTGGTCGGCATCGTGACGATCCTCGTGATCGTCTACCTGCTCTCCAGCCTTGCCGTCGACCTGCTGTACGCCGCTCTGGACCCGAGGATCCGCTATGCCTGAGACCCTCAAGAAGGCCGAGGCCGCAACCGAGACTCCGGCCGTCACCGCCGCCGCCACCGCGTCGACGGAGAAGCCGCGCAGCCTGTGGTCCGACGCCTGGCGGGACCTGCGCCGCAACCCGTTCTTCATCGTCTCGGCGCTGCTGATCGTGCTGCTGCTGCTGATCGCGGCCGCCCCGGGGATGTTCACCTCGGTCGACCCGGACCACGCGGACCTCGCCAAGCACTACCTGGGCGACCCGAACTACAGCCACTTCTTCCAGGAGGACTGGTTCGGTTACGACGTCCAGGGCCGCAGCATCTACTCGCGTGTCCTGTACGGCGCCCGTGCCTCGATCATCGTCGGCGTCTGTGTGACGGCGTTCGTGACGCTGCTCGGCGGCTTCGTCGGCATGCTGGCCGGCTACTTCGGCGGCTGGATCGACTCGCTGCTCTCCCGCGTCACCGACGTGTTCTTCGGCATCCCGCTGCTGCTCGGCGCGATCGTCATCCTGAACGCCTTCACCCACCGCACCGTCTGGTCCGTGGTGCTCGGTCTCGGCCTGCTCGGCTGGACCCAGCTCGCCCGTGTCATGCGCGGTTCGGTGATCACGGTCAAGCAGGCCGACTACGTCCAGGCCGCCAAGGCCCTGGGCGCCGGCACCAACCGGATCATGATCCGGCACATCCTGCCGAACGCGGTCGCGCCGGTGATCGTCGTCGCGACCATCGCGCTCGGCGGATACATCGCCACCGAGGCGACGCTGTCCTTCCTCGGTATCGGCCTGCCGCCGTCCACCGTCTCGTGGGGCAACGACATTTCCTCGGGCCAGACCGTCATCCGTACCGCTCCGCACGTGCTGTTCTTCCCCAGTGCCATGCTGAGCCTCACGGTGCTCGCCTTCATCATGCTGGGCGACGCGGTGCGCGACGCCCTCGACCCCAAGCTGCGCTGAGGAGGGCGTACGACGTGAGCATCATCGACAAGACAGCAAGCGTCCCGGCGCCCCGCGCCGACGACGACAAGAGCGGTCCGCTGCTGGAAGTGCGGGACCTGCACGTGGAGTTCCACACCCGTGACGGTGTGGCCAAGGCGGTCAACGGCGTCAACTACAGCGTCAGCGCGGGCGAGACCCTCGCCGTCCTCGGCGAGTCCGGCTCGGGCAAGTCCGTGACCGCGCAGGCCATCATGGGCATCCTCGACATGCCGCCGGGCAAGATCCCGCAGGGCGAGATCCTGTTCCGCGGCCAGGACATGCTGAAGATGGGCGCCGAGGAGCGCCGCGCCATCCGCGGCCAGAAGATCGCGATGATCTTCCAGGACGCGCTCTCCGCGCTGAACCCGGTGCTGAGCGTCGGCTACCAGCTCGGCGAGATGTTCCGGGTGCACCAGGGCGCCTCCCGCAAGGAGGCGAAGGCCAAGGCCGTCGAGCTGATGGACAAGGTCAAGATCCCCGCGGCCGCCGCGCGGGTCAACGACTACCCCCACCAGTTCTCCGGCGGTATGCGCCAGCGCATCATGATCGCGATGGCGCTCGCCCTGGAGCCCGACCTGATCATCGCGGACGAGCCGACCACCGCGCTCGACGTGACGGTCCAGGCCCAGGTCATGGACCTGCTCGCGGAGCTCCAGCGCGAGTACCACATGGGCCTGATCCTGATCACCCACGACCTCGGCGTCGTCGCCGACGTCGCGGACAAGATCGCCGTGATGTACGCGGGCCGGATCGTGGAGACCGCGCCGGTGCACGAGCTCTACAAGCGCCCCGCGCACCCGTACACCCGGGGTCTGCTCGACTCGATCCCGCGCCTGGACCAGAAGGGCCAGGAGCTGTACGCGATCAAGGGTCTGCCGCCCAACCTGCTGAAGATCCCCGGCGGTTGCGCGTTCAACCCGCGCTGCCCCAAGGCGCAGGACATCTGCCGTACCGAGGTGCCGAAGCTCGCTCCGGTCACCGAGGCGGACGGCGCGGACCTGCCCGGCCGCGGCAGCGCCTGCCACTTCTGGAAGGAGACGATCCATGGCTGAGCAGGACAAGAAGGACGAGGCCGTGGACGCGCCCACCGCGAGCGTCACCGACGTCGTGAAGACGGACGCCTCCACGACCACCGAGGTCGAGGCGCTCCTCGACGTCAAGGTCGACCGCGGTGAGCCGATCCTCCAGGTGCGCAACCTGGTCAAGCACTTCCCGCTGACCCAGGGCATCCTCTTCAAGAAGCAGATCGGCGCGGTCAAGGCCGTCGACGGGGTCTCCTTCGACCTGTACCAGGGCGAGACCCTGGGCATCGTCGGCGAGTCCGGCTGCGGCAAGTCGACCGTCGCCAAGCTGCTGATGACGCTGGAGCGGGCGACCGCCGGCGAGGTCTTCTACAAGGGCCAGGACATCACCAAGCTGTCCGGGCGCGCGCTGAAGGCGGTCCGCCGCAACATCCAGATGGTGTTCCAGGACCCGTACACCTCGCTCAACCCCCGTATGACGGTGGGCGACATCATCGGCGAGCCCTTCGACATCCACCCCGAGGTGGCTCCCAAGGGCGACCGGCGCCGCAAGGTCCAGGAGCTCCTGGACGTGGTGGGCCTCAACCCGGAGTACATCAACCGGTACCCCCACCAGTTCTCGGGTGGTCAGCGCCAGCGCATCGGCATCGCCCGCGGCCTCGCGCTCAACCCCGAGATCATCATCTGCGACGAGCCGGTCTCCGCGCTCGACGTGTCGGTGCAGGCGCAGGTCATCAACCTGATGGAGAAGCTGCAGGACGAGTTCAACCTCTCCTACATCTTCATCGCGCACGACCTCTCGATCGTCCGGCACATCTCCGACCGCGTCGGTGTGATGTACCTCGGCAAGATGGCCGAGATCGGCACGGACGAGGAGATCTACGAGCACCCGACGCACCCGTACACCCAGGCGCTGCTCTCCGCCGTCCCGGTCCCGGACCCGGACGCGCGCGAGCACCGCGAGCGGATCATCCTGACCGGTGACGTACCGTCGCCGGCCAACCCGCCGTCGGGCTGCCGCTTCCGCACCCGCTGCTGGAAGGCGGAGGAGCGCTGCTCCACCGAGGTCCCGCTGCTCGCGATCCCGGAGCGGTTCCAGGGCAAGGACACCCTGGCCGCCCACGACTCGGCGTGCCACTTCGCCGAGGAGAAGGACGTGGTGGGCGCGGCCTGACCGCGACTCGCGCATACGGCGAGGGGCGCCCGGAACTTCACGGTTCCGGGCGCCCCTTCCGCGTACCGGGGCCCCGAAGGCGGCCCGCCGACGCCCTCAGCCCGTGAAGTCCAGCACCAGGTGGTCCTGGACCTGGCGGTAGCCCAGCCGCTGGTACAGCGCGTTGCTCGTCGGGTTGGCGAGGTCGGTGAACAGGACCACCTCGGCGGCGCCCCAGCCCGTGGCGAGGCGGGTGGCCGCCGCCGTGGCGGCCGCCGCGTAGCCCCGGCCGCGCAGGGCGGGCGGGGTGTAGACCGGGCCGATACGGGACTGGCCGGCCAGCACCGCCGAGGCGGCGGCGAGCGAGGCCGGGCCCTGTTCGCCCTCCCAGAGCACCAGTTGCCCGGCCGTGGTGCGGCGGCTCGCGGTCCGGGCGGCGCCCAGCTCCGCGGGCAGGCCCAGCTCGTCGATGAAGGCGGTCATCCACTCGGTCACCAGCGGCAGGTCGGCCTCGGTCGCGAGCCGGGAGCGCCCGACGACCGCCGCCGGTTCGGCGAGCTCGGCGAGCCGGAACAGCCGCTCCTCGCGGTCCACCCGGTAGGGGCCCCACGCCTCGCCGAACGCCCGGGCGGTGGCGGTGGCGCCGTTCACCCCGACGAGGTCGCTGCCGCGCAGCACCCCGGCGAGGTCCCGGGCCGCCTCGTCCGGCATCGTGCCGAGCACCGGGGGCATCCCCGGGGTCTGTATGTACGCGCCGCCCACCGCGCCGCCCACCGCGCCGTCCGCTTCGCCGGCTCCGGCGCCGTCCGGCGGGGTCCACCAGCCGAAGCGCGCGCCCGGCCAGACGCCGGCCCGAGCCCCCTCGGTGAGGGTGAGCAGCACCGTGTTGCGGGCCGGATCGGCGGCCAGGAACGTTTCCGTGGCGGTCCGGAACTCTTCGACGTCTTCCGTCAGATGCCAGGTCATGCCCTATTTTCCAACCTCCGCACAGTCGGGCGCAGCCCATTTCCGGGGCCCGCCTCCCGTTGCGCCGTACGCCCATATGGGTGCGACGGACGTGCGGTCTGTCCGCTCCTGGGGTGATATTTGGGCCTAAGTCAGTTTTGAGACTCCAGGAGGACTCCATGCGCGGAGCCACGTCGGCCAAGTGGGCCGCATGTGCCGTGGCCGTCGCCCTCGCGGCGACGGCCTGCGGAGGCGGCGGGGGTGGCGGAGGCGGCGGCGCCGCCGGCATCGTGAGCTCGTCCTGGGGCGATCCGCAGAACCCGCTGGAGCCCGCGAACACCAACGAGGTGCAGGGCGGCAAGGTCCTCGACATGCTCTTCCGGGGGCTCAAGCGGTACGACCCGAAGACCGGCGCGGCCAAGGACATGCTCGCCGAGAAGATCGAGACCACCGACTCGACCACCTTCAACATCACGGTCAAGGACGGCTGGACGTTCTCCGACGGCGAGAAGGTCACCGCCAAGTCCTTCGTGGACGCCTGGAACTACGGCGCCAACCTGAAGAACAACCAGAAGAACGCGTACTTCTTCGGGTACATCGACGGGTACGACAAGGTCCACCCCGACAAGGGCGAGGCGAGTGCTGACACCCTCTCCGGCCTGAAGGTCACGGGCGATCGCACCTTCACCGTCAAGCTCAACCAGAAGTTCTCCCTGTGGCCCGACACCCTCGGCTACGTCGCCTTCGCCCCGCTGCCCAAGGTCTTCTTCGACAACCACTCGGCGTGGCTGTCCAAGCCGGTCGGCAACGGCCCGTACACCGTCAACTCGTACACCAAGGGATCCAAGCTGGAGATGCGCAAGTGGGACGGGTACCCGGGGGCGGACAAGGCGCAGAACGGCGGCGTCGACCTCAAGGTCTACACCGACAACAACACCGCCTACACCGACCTGACCGCCGGCAACCTCGACCTCGTCGACGACGTGCCCGCCTCCCAGCTCAAGAACGTCAAGGCCGACCTCGGAGACCGGTACATCAACACCCCGGCCGGCATCATCCAGACGCTCGCGTTCCCGTACTACGACGCGGCCTGGAACACCCCCGGCGCCGCCAAGGTGCGCAAGGGCCTGTCGATGGCCATCAACCGCGCCCAGATCACCGACACGATCTTCCAGAAGACCCGCACCCCGGCCACCGACTGGACCTCGCCGGTGCTCGGCGCGGACGGCGGCTACAAGGACGGGCTGTGCGGGGACGCCTGCAAGTACGACCCCGCCGCGGCCAAGAAGCTGATCCAGGACGGCGGCGGCATCCCCGGCGGCCAGGTGAAGATCTCGTACAACGCGGACACCGGCTCGCACAAGGAGTGGGTCGACGCCATCTGCAACAGCGTCAACAACGCGCTGGGCAACGACAAGGCGTGCGTCGGCAACCCGGTCGGCACCTTCGCCGACTTCCGCAACCAGATCACCCAGAGCAAGATGTCCGGGCCGTTCCGGGCGGGCTGGCAGATGGACTATCCGCTGATCCAGAACTTCCTGCAGCCGCTGTACTACACCAACGCCTCGTCCAACGACGGCAAGTGGACCAACGCCGAGTTCGACAAGCTGGTCAACGAGGCCAACGCCGAGACGGACAAGGCCAAGGCGGTCGGGCTGTTCCAGCAGGCCGAGGGCGTGCTGCGGGACCAGATGGGTGCCATCCCGCTCTGGTACCAGAACGGCAGCGCCGGCTACTCGACCCGGGTCTCCAACGTCGCGCTGAACCCGTTCAGCGTCCCCGTCTACAACGAGATCAAGGTCAGCTGACGCCGGCGGAGTGCGGCCCGGCGTGCTGCCCGCGCCGGGCCGGACCCCTTCCCGGACTCTCCACTTCCCAGACTCTCGGAGCGGTTCATGGGACGTTATGTGATCCGGCGGCTGCTGCAGATGATCCCGGTCTTCATCGGCGCCACGCTGCTGATCTTCCTGATGGTCAACGTCATGGGCGACCCCATCGCCGGGCTCTGCGGCGAGCGGGCCTGCGATCCGGCGACGGCCGCCCGCCTCAAGCAGGAGTTCGGCCTCGACAAGCCGGTCTGGCAGCAATACACGACCTACATGGGGAACGTGTTCACCGGTGACTTCGGGACCGCGTTCAACGGCCAGAAGGTCACCGAGCTGATGTCGACCGCCTTCCCCGTCACCATCCGGCTCACGATCGTCGCGATCCTCTTCGAGATCGTCATCGGCATCACTCTCGGCGTCGTCACCGGTCTGCGGCGCGGGCACCCGGTCGACACCGGGGTGCTGGTCCTCACGCTCGTCGTCATCGCGATCCCGACCTTCGTCACCGGTCTGGTGCTCCAGCTGCTGCTCGGCGTCGAGTGGGGCTGGATCAAGCCGTCGGTGTCCCCGGAGGCGCCGTTCAACGAGTTGCTGATCCCCGGCCTGGTGCTCGCCTCGGTCTCGCTGGCGTACGTCACCCGGCTCACCCGGACCTCGATCGCCGAGAACTCCCGCGCGGACTACGTCCGCACCGCCGTCGCCAAGGGCCTGCCCCGGCACCGGGTGATCACCCGGCATCTGCTGCGCAACTCGCTGATCCCGGTGGTCACCTTCATCGGTACGGACGTGGGCGCGCTGATGGGCGGGGCGATCGTGACCGAGCGGATCTTCAACATCCACGGCGTCGGCTACCAGCTCTACCAGGGCATCCTGCGCCAGAGCACCCAGACCGTCGTCGGCTTCGTGACCGTTCTGGTGCTGGTGTTCCTGGTGGCGAATCTCGTCGTCGACCTCCTGTACGCCGTACTCGACCCGAGGATCCGCTATGCCTGAGCCCGACTTCGACGAACGTTCGGTCGCCGCGACCGGTGCGGGCGGCGTCAACCAGGGAGCCATCGCCCCCACCGGCACCGGCGGCGCGATGGACCTCGCGCTCAGCGAGGGCGCGACCCTGGACAAGACCCCGGGAGGACCGGAAGGCACCGGCCCCGCGGGCAAGGCCCGCAGCCTCTGGGGCGACGCCTGGCGGGACCTGCGCCGCAACCCGGTCTTCATCATCTCGGGTCTGATCATCCTGTTCCTGGTCTTCATCTCGCTCTGGCCGTCGGTGATCGCCTCCGGCAACCCGCTCAAGTGCGATCTGGCCAAGGCCCAGCTGGGCTCCCGGCCCGGCCATCCCTTCGGGTACGACGGGCAGGGCTGCGACGTGTACACCCGTACCGTCTACGGGGCGCGCACCTCGGTCACCGTCGGCGTCTGCACCACTCTCGGGGTCGCGCTCTTCGGCTCGGCGCTCGGCGGGCTCGCGGGGTTCTTCGGGGGCGGCTGGGACGCGCTGCTCTCCCGGATCACCGACATCTTCTTCGGCATCCCGGTGGTGCTCGGCGGCCTGGTCTTCCTGTCCGTGGTCACCTCCACCACGGTGTGGCCGGTGATCGGGTTCATGGTCCTGCTGGGCTGGCCGCAGATCGCCCGGATCGCGCGCGGCTCGGTGATCACCGCCAAACAGAACGACTACGTGCAGGCGGCGCGGGCGCTCGGCGCCTCCAACTCCCGGATGCTGCTGCGCCACATCGCGCCCAACGCGGTGGCCCCGGTGATCGTCGTGGCGACCATCGCACTCGGTACGTACATCTCGCTCGAAGCGACGCTCTCCTACCTCGGCGTCGGGCTGAAGCCGCCGTCGGTCTCCTGGGGCATCGACATCTCGGCCGCCTCCCAGTACATCCGCAACGCCCCGCACATGCTGCTGTGGCCGGCCGGGGCGCTGGCGATCACGGTGCTGGCGTTCATCATGCTCGGCGACGCGGTGCGCGACGCCCTCGACCCCAAGCTGCGCTGAGGAGTTGGACGCCATGCTGCTCGAAGTGCGCGACCTCCAGGTCGAGTTCAAGACCCGGGACGGGATCGCCAAGGCGGTCAACGGGGTGACCTACTCGGTGGCGGCCGGGGAGACGCTGGCCGTGCTCGGCGAGTCCGGCTCCGGCAAGTCGGTCACCGCGCAGGCCGTGATGGGCATCCTCGACATGCCGCCGGGCAGGATCACCGGCGGCGAGATCCTCTTCCAGGGCCAGGACCTGCTGAAGCTGAAGGAGGACGAGCGGCGCAAGGTGCGCGGCTCCGCGATGGCGATGATCTTCCAGGACGCGCTGTCGTCGCTCAACCCGGTGCTGAGCGTGGGCGCGCAGCTCGGCGAGATGTTCGTGGTGCACCAGGGGATGTCACGGGGGGACGCCAAGGCCAAGGCGGTCGAGCTGATGGACCGGGTGCGGATCCCGGCGGCGAAGGAGCGGGTCGGGCAGTATCCGCACCAGTTCTCCGGCGGGATGCGCCAGCGCATCATGATCGCGATGGCGATGGCCCTGGAGCCCGCGCTGATCATCGCGGACGAGCCCACCACCGCGCTCGACGTGACGGTCCAGGCCCAGGTCATGGACCTGCTGGCGGAGCTCCAGCGGGAGTTCACCATGGGGCTCATCCTGATCACCCATGACCTCGGGGTGGTCGCGGACGTCGCCGACCGGATCGCGGTGATGTACGCGGGGCGGATCGTGGAGCAGGCCCCGGTCCACGAGATCTACAAGGCGCCCGCGCACCCGTACACCCGGGGGCTGCTCGACTCGATCCCGCGCCTGGACCAGAAGGGCCAGGAGCTGTACGCGATCAAGGGCCTGCCGCCCAACCTGATGCACATCCCGTCCGGCTGCGCCTTCCATCCGCGCTGCCCGATGGCGCAGGACGTGTGCCGCACCGATGTGCCGCCGCTCGCGGACGTCGCCGAGGGCCGCAAGAGCGCGTGCCACTTCTGGAAGGAGTGCCTGAATGGCTGAGGCGATTCTGGAAGTGCGCGACCTGGTCAAACACTATCCGCTGACCCAGGGGATCCTCTTCAAGAAGCAGGTCGGCGCGGTCAAGGCGGTCGACGGGGTCTCCTTCGACCTGGCGGCCGGGGAGACCCTGGGCATTGTCGGGGAGTCCGGCTGCGGCAAGTCGACGGTCGCCCGGATGCTGGTGAATCTGGAGCGGCCGACGGCGGGGGAGATCCGGTACAAGGGGACGGACATCACCCGGATGTCCGGCAAGGCGCTGCGCGCCGTGCGCCGGAACATCCAGATGGTCTTCCAGGACCCGTACACGTCGCTGAACCCCCGGATGACGGTGGGCGACATCATCGGTGAGCCGTACGAGATCCACCCCGAGGTCGCGCCCAAGGGGGACCGGCGGCGCAAGGTGCAGGATCTGCTGGACGTGGTGGGGCTCAACCCCGAGTACATCAACCGGTATCCGCACCAGTTCAGCGGCGGGCAGCGGCAGCGGATCGGGATCGCGCGGGGGCTCGCGCTGCGGCCCGAGATCATCGTGGCGGACGAGCCGGTGTCCGCGCTCGACGTCTCGGTCCAGGCGCAGGTGGTCAACCTGCTGGAGCGGTTGCAGGCCGAGTTCTCCCTGTCGTACGTCTTCATCGCGCACGACCTGTCGATCGTGCGGCACATCTCCGACCGGGTGGGGGTGATGTACCTCGGGCGGGTGGTGGAGATCGGGCGGGACGCGGAGATCTACGACCATCCGACGCATCCGTACACGCAGGCGCTGCTCTCCGCCGTCCCGGTGCCGGACCCGGCGGCGCGCGAGCGCCGCGAACGGATCATCCTCGCCGGGGATGTGCCGTCCCCGGCGAACATCCCCTCGGGCTGCCGGTTCCGTACGCGGTGCTGGAAGGCGCAGGAGCGGTGCGCGCTGGAGGTGCCGGAGCTCGCGGTCCCGGCGGCGTTCCGCCTGGTCCCGGGCCCGGCGGCGCACCCGTCGGCGTGCCACTTCGCGGAGGAGAAGACGGTGGTGCCACCGGAGTGAGCCGTCTTTGGCCGCGGACCGTGCTGGGCTGCTCGCGCAGTTCCCCGCGCCCCTGAACTGCTCGGCTTCGCCGTCGCCCAGGTCTTCCCTGCGGGCCGGTGGGGGCTGCTCGCGCAGTTCCCCGCGCCCCTTAAGGGCTCGGCTTCGCCATCGCCTTCGCCAGCAACCCCCCAGGGGCGCGGGGAACTGCGCGACCAGCCACGCACGGTCCGCAGGCAAAGTGTCGGCGCATGCCGGAGCCCGCGTCCGTGGCGTAACGGGGTGTACGGACGCGGGCCCGGCCCGAGGCGGAGGCTGTACGAACTCGGGTCAACGGGCTGTGTCCGTCGCCTCCTCGATCGCGGCGAGCGCGGGATCGAGCACGACATCCTCGTCCCGCGCCGCGACCGTCGGTTCCTCGGGGAAGTGGCACGCGGTCAGATGCCCTTCCCGGTTGCCCTCAAGACGTACCAACGGCGGCGTCTCGGCAGCGCAGAGATCCTGCGCCTTCCAGCACCGCGTGCGGAACCGGCAGCCCGACGGCGGGTCGATCGGGGACGGCACGTCCCCGGCGAGCCGGATCCGCTCGCGGCCCTCGCCCTCGTCGTCGACCACGGCCTCCGGCACCGCCGAGAGCAGCGCGTGCGTGTACGGGTGGCGCGGCCGCTCGTAGATCGAGTCGCGGTCGCCGACCTCCACGATCCGGCCGAGGTACATCACCGCGATCCGCTGCGAGAAGTGCCGCACGATCGCCAGGTCGTGGGCGACGAACAGGAACGCGATGTCCAGCTCGCGCCGCAGGTTCTGGAGCAGGTTGACGACCTGCGCCTGGATCGACACGTCGAGCGCCGAGACCGGCTCGTCGGCGACGATCAGCCGCGGCTTGAGCCCCAACGCCCGCGCCACCCCGATGCGTTGGCGCTGCCCGCCGGAGAACTCGTGCGGGAAGCGGTTGTAGTGCTCGGGGTTGAGGCCGACGATCTCCAGCAGCTCGCGCACGCGCTTCTCGCGGCCGCCCGGCGGATTGACGCCGTTGACGACCATCGGGTTGGAGATGATGTCGCCGACCGTCTGGCGCGGGTTCAGCGAGGCGAACGGGTCCTGGAAGATCATCTGGATCTCGGACCTGATCGGCGCCAGCTCCTTGCGCGAGGCATGGCTGATGTCCCGCCCGTCGTACGTGATGGTGCCCCGGGTCGGTTCCAGGAGGCGGGTGATCAGCCGGCCGGTGGTCGACTTGCCGCACCCCGACTCGCCCACCAGACCCAGGCTCTCGCCCTGCCCGATGGTGAAGTCCACCCCGTCCACCGCCCGTACGTCACCGACGTGGCGCTTGAGCAGGAACCCGCTGTGGATGGGGAAGTACTTGACGAGTCCGGCGACCTCCAGCAGCGGCGACCGCTCCCGGTCGTGGCCGGGAACCTGGTCGCGGGGGCCGGGAACCTTGGTGAGGTCCAGCTGTTCGCTCATGATGTGTTCTCGACTCCTGGTCGGGTCAGCGCAGCCGCGGCCGGATCTGCTCGGCGAAGATCGTGTCCTTCTGCTCGCCGCTCAGATGACAGGCGGCGCCGTGCGCCCGCTCCTCCGGGATGGCGGGCCGCACCGTACGGCACAGGCCGCCCGCGACCTGGTCGGGGAAGGCGCAGCGGGGATGGAAGGGGCACCCCGGCGGCGGTGCGAGCAGGCTGGGCGGCGCCCCCGGGATCGGCAGCAGCGGCACGTCGACGGGCGAGTCGAGACGGGGGATCGAGCCGAGCAGCCCCCAGCTGTAGGGGTGGCGCGGGGTGCGCATGATCTCCCGTACGGTGCCGCGCTCCACACAGCGGCCCGCGTACATCACCATCACGTCGTCCGCGGTCTTCGCCACCACGCCCAGGTCGTGCGTGATGATGATGATCGCCGAACCGGTCTCCTGCTGGAGGTCTTTGAGCAGGTCGAGGATCTGCGCCTGGACGGTGACGTCGAGCGCGGTGGTCGGCTCGTCCGCGATGATCAGCTCCGGGTCGCAGACGAGCGCCATCGCGATCATCACGCGCTGGCGCATACCGCCGGAGAACTGGTGCGGATAGTCGTCGACGCGCAGCGTCGGCTGCGGGATGCCGACCTTGCCGAGCATCTGGATCGCCCGTTGACGGGCCTCCTTGCGGGAGGCGCCCAGGTGCTTCATGTACGGCTCGGCGATCTGGCGCCCCACCGTGTAGTACGGGGAGAGCGCGGCCAGCGAGTCCTGGAAGATCATCGCCATCTTCTTGCCGCGCAGCTGCGCGAGCCGGCGCTCCGAGGCGCCGGTCAGCTCCTGCCCGTCGAGCAGGATCTCGCCCCGGATCGTGGTGTTGCGCGGGTTGTGCAGCCCGAGGACGGCCAGGTTGGTGACCGACTTGCCGGAGCCCGACTCGCCCACGATGCCCAGCGTCTGGCCGCGCGCCAGGTCGAACGAGAGCCCGTCGACGGCCTTGACGACGCCGTCCTCGGTGGCGAAGTGCACATACAGATCACGGACCGAGAGGAAGCCCCGGGACGCGCCGGTGTCCGGCGCGGCCTCGGTCTGGCTGAGGGTGCTCACGGAGGGTTCTCCTCAGAGGTTCCGGGATCCCGGGTCGCGGGATCGGAAGGGACGAAGTGCTCTCAGGAGAGCCGGATCCGCGGATCGATGTACGCGTACGCCATGTCGACGACGATGTTGCTGAGCACGATGATCGTGGCGCCGATGAGCATCACGGCCATCTCCAGGGGCAGATCGCTGCGGAGCACGGCCTGCACCGAGAGCGAGCCCAGGCCGTGCAGCCCGAAGGTGACCTCGGTGATGATCGCGCCGCCGAGCACCGCGCTGAGGTCGACGCCGAAGATGGTGATGACGGTGGCCATCGCGCCGCGCAGGGCGTAGCGCAGGAAGACGTAGCGCGAGCTCATGCCCTTGGCGCGGGCCGCGCGGATATGGTCCTCCGACATCTGCTCGACCATCAGCGAGCGGGTCTGGCGGCTGTAGTTCGACCAGAAGATCACCGACAGGATCAGACACGGCAGCAGCAGTCCGGACGCCGAACCCGCCGGGTCGCTCGCCCAGTGCGGGTCCTGGCCGCGGTTGAAGATGTGGGTCTTGGTGGAGAGCAGCAGGATCGCGATCGGGCCGATGAAGTAGATCTGCACGGACTGGCCGAGCAGCGAGGCGGCGCTGGCGATCCGGTCGAAGAGCCTGCCCTGCTGCCAGGCGGAGACGAGGCCGAGGCCGACGCCGATGGTCAGGAAGATCGCGGCGCCGCCGACGCCGAGCGAGAGCGTCGTGGGATAGCGGTCCGAGATGGTGTTCCACACCAGCTGCTGGTCGGCGAAGGAGTAGCCGAAACAGGGCGCCGGGCAGTGCCCGACGGGCATGTCGCGCCCGGCGAAGATGCCCACCATGAAGTGCCAGTACTGCACCCAGATCGGGTGGTCGAGCCCCAGGTTCTTGCGGATCAGCGCGACGTTCTGCGGGTCGCAGTTCTTGCCGCAGGACAGCAGCGCCGGGTCGGAAGGCAGGAAGAAGAAGAGGAAGTACGTAATGGCGCTGATCAGCAGCAGGATGACCGCGGCGCCGAGCAGTCGTCGCACAAGGAAACGGAGCATCGGACTCTTCCGTCTGTATGCGGCCCCCGGCCCGTGAGGCGGGCCGGGGACCGGGCCGCCACCGCTACTGCTTCACGTAGATGGTGCTGGGGTTGATCGTGCCGAAGACCTGGTTGTAGGTGACGCCGCCGAGGCCGTCGCCGTACAGGTTGAAGTACTTGTCGTAGATGAACGGGATCTGCGACGTGTCGGACTGCAGCACGTACTCGGAGAGCTTGCGCCACTCGGTGTTCTGCTGGTTGATGTCCGTGAGCGCCATGATCCGGTCGATCTCGGAGTTGACCTTCGGGTCGTTCAGGAACGCGTAGTTGTTGGTGCCGTCCTGGAGGTTGCGGCCGTCCATGGTCGGCGGGACCACGGTCGACGCGCTCGGCCAGTCGGCGCCCCAGCCGGTGCGGTAGATGTCGAACGGCGTGTTCACCTTGCCGACCACCGTGTAGTACGAGGTCGGGTCGATGGCCTTGCGCTCCACCTGGAAGCCGGCCTTCTCCAGCGCCTTCGCCAGCGTCAGCGAGACGTTCTGCCAGCGCGGGGTGTTGGCGTACGCGTAGCTGAGCTTGACCGGTGTGGTGACCCCGGCCTCCTTCAGGAGCTCCTTGGCCTTCTCGGGGTCGCCCATGGGCTTGGCGAGCTTGCCGAACGGGTCGAACTTCTGCCAGCCGGCCACCGTGGGGCTGATCAGCGTGGTGCCGAGCTCACCCTGCGCGCCGCCGCCGAACGCCTGCTGGACCTGCTGCATCGGGAAGGCGTACATGATCGCCTGGCGGACCTTGGGGTTGGTGATCCGCTTGGTGTTGACGTTCATGACCTCGACGTACGGCTGGTACTCGTTGACCGTCCGCGACTTGTACTGCGAGTCCGACGTCAGCGTCTGCATCTTCGACGGGTCCGCGGAGCCGGACATGTTCACGGCGTACTTGTCGGGCCCGGACTGCGCGGCCATCCGGTTGGTCAGACCCGGCTCGGCGATCCCGAGCTGGAACTCCCACTTGTCGGGGTAGGCGTTGCGGATCGGGTCGCTCTTGGGGTCCCAGTTGGTGTTGCGCACGAACGACAGCGACTTGCCCGGCTTGTAGTCGGCGATCTTGTACGGACCGGACGCGACCGGGTGGTTGTTGTACTTCTGCTTGTCGTCCTTGGCCTTGGGAATCGGCGACACGTTCGGCATGGACATCGCGTACGGGGCGTCCGCGTGCGGGTCCTTGAAGTGGAAGACGATGGTCTTGTCGTTCGGCGTCGCGAGCGCCGTGTCGGGCAGCTCCTGGCCGGTGTACGGGCCCGCGTACGCCTTGCGGTAGTCGGGGCCGAACATCCACTTCTGGACGTACTGCGGGCCCTGCGTCTCGAAGTCCGCGAAGAGCCGCTCGATGCCGTACTTGATGTCCTTGGACGTGATGGGCGTGCCGTCCTCGAACTTCAGGTTGTCCTTGAGGGTGTACGTCCAGGTCTTGGCGCCGTCCGACGGGGTACCGGTGTCGGTGGCGAGATCGCCCACCAGAATCGTTTTACCGGTCTTGGCGTCGATCTTGTATCCGGTGAGCGAGCGGTTGTAGAGCAGTTGCAGCGAGAGCATGTCGCTGACGTACTGCTGGCCCGGGTCCAGATAGTCGAAGCCCGCCTGGTCCAGGTCGTAGGCCGTGCCGCCGGGCTTCGCGCCCGTGACGGCGGCCGCCGGGCCGGTGGAGTCGGCCTTGGTGCCGATGCCGAAGTTCTGTACCGATGCCTTCTTGTCGTCACCGGAAGGGTTCTTCCCGGTGTCGCCCCCGCCGCTGCTGCACGCTGCGGACAGTGTCAAAGCCCCCACCGCCAGAAACGCGGAGGCGTAGCGCGCCTTGCGAATTCTCATTGATTCCTGCCTGTCAGGATGTGGACGGTTCAGCGGACGGTCTTGGGGTCGAGTGCGTCCCGGACCGAATCCCCGAGCAGGTTGAAGGCGACGACGAAGATCAGCATCGCGATGCCGGGGAAGAACATGAAGGTGACGTCGGACTCGAAGTACGAGGCGCCCGACTGGAAAAGCAGCCCCCAGTCCGGGGTCGGCGGCTGAATACCGACGCCCAGGAAGGAAAGTCCCGCCTCCGCCGTGACATTGGTCGGGAGCAGGAGTGTCGCCTGGACCAGGACGGTGGACCAGATGTTGGGCAGAACTTCTTTGCGGATGATCCGCCAATTCGAGGCGCCGCTGAGTCTGGCCGCCTCGATGAACTCGCGTTCCCGCAGCGACAGCACCTGGGCCCGCACAAGACGGCCCACCACCATCCAGCCGAGCAGGAACTGCACGAGGATCAGCGCCACGATCCGTACGTAGGTGGGCTCCTCGTCGCGCGGCGAGACGAAGAGCGCGACGATCACCGGCGTGAAGGCGATGAAGAACAGCTGCTGCGGGAACGACAGCATCAGGTCCGAGAACCGGCCGAGGAAGTAGTCGACCTTGCCGTGCATATAGCCCTGGACCAGGCCGATCAGCACCCCGGTGGCCACCGAGACGAGGGTGACGGCCAGCGAGATGAACAGCGAGGTCCGGATCCCGTAGATCAGCAGCGTGAACACATCGCGGCCCAGGTTGGGCTCGACGCCGAACCAGAAGTCGCCGTCGACCCCGCCGTTGGGTTTCAGCGGAATGCCGTAGCTGTTCAGGAGCCCGCGGTCCTGCCCGTACAGCTGATAAGGATCTTTGCCGTAGAGCTTCGCGATCAAGGGTGCCGCGAAAGCGATGAGAATGAAGGCGAGCACCGTGATGGCGCAGGCGATACCCACCCGGTCGCGTTTGAATCGCGCCCACGCGAGCCGGCCGGGAGAACGCCCGATGAGTTCGGCCGCCGTGAGGCCCGTGCCGGAATCCTCCCCCTGCGGAAGAGGATCAGTTGGTTCCGTGGCGGCCTGGGTTGAACTCGTCATCGCACATAGCCCCCGCACCGAGAGAGAGTCGAAGAGAGTCGAACGGCGCCCGCAGGCGTCATTGATTGACCGGAACATTCATGGGCCCAGCCTTGTGCGTCAAGAGGTTTGAGCATGCTGGTGTGCGATCACGGGAGAACTTGGCACAAGATTTCGCACATCGAGGCGACTGCGTGCTTGACAAGGCGGTGGAGCGGGCGACATGACTCCATAAATGCCCATCAATTTCGTTAACAAGCAGGCAACTTGACTGACGCAACACCGATATACGAACGCGTCACGCTGAACACCGTACGGCCGTGCGGGTGCCGTGGGCCGGTCGGGGTGTCTCGTCACCCCGGCCGGTCGCTGCCGTTTCGCCCAGGTCACGCGCCCCTCTTGTCGACCCGAGCACCATGGGTGGAGGATGCGGCGGAGCATGCGCTCACCAAGCCAACCGGGGGGACGGCAAGGGGTATGCGGCAGGCACAGACACTCACGGGCGGGGCGCGGCTCACCGGGGCCGTGCTGTGCGCCTTCCTCGCGCTGCTCACGGCCGCCTGGATCGGGCGCGATCTGCACACCGCCCGGTCCGTGGGCGACCTCTGGTGGTTCTGGGCGGGCGCGCCCAACGGCCACGGCGGCACCCCGCTGACCACCGGTTTCCTCGATCCCGTGCTGCTCGTGGTGTACCTGGTGGCGGTCGTCGTGGTGCCGCGGTCACCGTTGGCCACGGCCGTGCTGGCCGCCGTCGGGGCCGTCACCGCCGCGCTGCGGATCTCGTCGCTGTGGGTGCTGGACGACCACTGGCTGGACACCACCGCGCTGCACGAACTCCATCGCCGGGCGCTGCTCAGCACGTTCGCGGCGCTGGCGGCGGGGCTCGCCCTGCTGATCACGGCAGCGGCTGGGCGCAGGCCGTCGGCCGACGGTGTGCCGGGGCCGCCGACCCGGCCGGGCGCGGGGGCCGGGATCACCGCGTTCGTGCTGCTCGTCGCCGCCGCGGCGGTCGCGGTGGCGTGGGAGATCTATACGGCGGTGAAGCTTCCGGGGTCCGTGTACAAGGTGCGGTTCAGTGGCGGGAACCTGCCGCTGCTGTGGGTGCCGGCGGGGTGGATGACGGTGGTTCTCGTGGTGGCCGCGCTGGCCGCCGGGGTCGGGGGTCTTGCCCGGGCCGCCTTCGCGCGGCCGCTGGGCCTGGTGGCCGCGGCCGTGCTCGCGGTGTCGGGGGCGCTGGGGGTGAGTGTGCTGGTGCGGTTCAAGCTGCTCGATCACTTCGACACGTTGTCGACGGCCGGGCAGTTGCAGGTCGTGACGTTCTTCTTCGAGCTGGTGGTGGGGCTGGTGCTGGTTTTGGTACTGGTGCGGCGGGGGCCGCCGGAGCCGACGGATGTCTCCGGCGCGCCGTGGAACCCCGGGTACCCGCCGTATGCGCCCCGGGACGCGCACGGCGGGTACGGCGGCGGGGGGTTCGGGCCGCCGCCACCCGGTTTCGGTCCGCCCCCGCCGCCGTCGTCCCCGCCGCCCGGCTGGTGACCTACCCCAACGACCGCTTCAGGAAGTCCACTTGGAGCAGGAGCAGGTTCTCGGCCACTTGCTCCTGGGGGGTCATGTGGGTCACGCCCGTCAGGGGCAGGACCTCGTGGGGGCGGCCCGCCGCCAGCAGGGCCGAGGAGAGGCGGAGGGTGTGGGCGGCCACCACGTTGTCGTCCGCGAGGCCGTGGATGATCATCAACGGGCGGTGCTGCCCGGCCGGTTGGGACAGGCCGGTGTCGGTGACGAGCGAGTTCGCCTCGTACACCGAGGGGCCGCTCTGCGGGTCGCCGAGGTAGCGCTCGGTGTAGTGGGTGTCGTAGAGCCGCCAGTCGGTCACCGGCGCGCCCGCGATCCCCGCGTGGAAGACGTCGGGGCGGCGCAGCACCGCGAGCGCCGAGAGGTAGCCGCCGTACGACCAGCCGCGCATCGCCACCCGGCCGAGGTCCAGCGGGAAGCGCTTGGCGAGGTCGTGCAGCGCCTCGATCTGGTCGTCGAGGCTCAGCGTGAAGTCGTCGCGGATCGCCTTCTCCCAGCCGGGGGAGCGGCCCGGGGAGCCGCGGCCGTCGACGACGATCACCGCGAAGCCCTGGTCGGCGAACCACTGGGAGGTGAGATGGGAGTTCTGGGCGGCCAGGACGCGAGGGCCGTGGGGGCCGCCGTACGGGTCCAGGAGCACCGGAAGCGGGCCGTCCGCTTCCTTGTATCCGGTGGGGAGCAGTACGGCGCACGGGATGCGCCGCGCGCCCCCCTCGGTCAGCCGCACTCCGGCCGCGAGGACGGGCGTCTCGGCGTGCGAGTCGATCACCGCGAGCTGCTTGCCGTCCCGTTCGACCCGCACCGTGGTGCCCGGGATGTCCGGACGGGCGGATGTGAGGACGGTCGTCGGTCCGCCCCGGACCGCCGAGTGCACGCCCGGCCCCTCCGAAACCCGCTCGATACCCAGCTCGTTGACCCGGTACACATGGATCTCCCCGGTTTCGGGAGCAAGGGCCCCCTCACCGGCCGACGCGGAGAGCAGGATGTCGTCCGGCCCGATGTCGAGCACGGCCCGGACGTGCAGCTGGTCACCGGTGAGCGGGCGGTCCCCGACGGCGAGCACACGCGCCCCGCCCTCGTCGGCGATCCGCACCAGCCGGCCGTCCGGGGCCCAGGCCGGAACGCCGGGGAAAAGATCGAGCCAGACCTCGTCGTCGTCGACATGGACGGTCCGGGTCGCCCCGGACTCCGTGTCGACGGCCAGATATGTCTGGGTCCGCTGGTCCCGGGCCTGCACCAGGAGCAGCGGGGCGCCCGCCGCCGACCAGTGCACCCGCGCGAGATACGGGTGGCGCACCCGGTCCCAGACGACCTCGGTCCTGGACCCGTCCAGACCGTACAGAAACAGCCGGACCTCGGCGTTGGGCGTGCCCGCCGCCGGGTACGCGACGCGCTGCGGCTCGCGGTCCGGGTGCGCCGGGTCGGCGATCCACCAGCGCTTCACCGGGCTCTCGTCGGCCCGCGCCACCAGCAGCCGGTCGGAGTCGGGCGACCACCAAAAGCCCCGCGAGCGGCCCATCTCCTCGGCCGCGATGAACTCGGCCAGACCGTACGTGACCTCGGGAGACTCCGGCTCGGCGAGCGCCCGGTCGTCCTCGCCACCGGCCCCGGCGAGCCGCAGCGCACCCCGTACGACATAGGCGAGAAGGCGGCCGTCCGGGGACGGGCGGGGGTCGATGACCGGGCCGGGGGCGGGCAGTTCACGGGTGGTGCCGGCCCGCAGCTCGGCCGTGAACAGCCGGCCCGAGAGCGCGAACGCGGCCAACTCCACGGCCGCGTCCGTCGCGTAGCCGACGATGCCCGCGGCGCCCTCGCGGCTGCGCTCGCGCCGCGCCCGCTCCTGCGGCGACAGGTCCTCCGCGTGCCCGCCGAGCAGCGCGCGCGGGTCGGCCGCGAGCCGTTCCCCGCCGCCGGGCGCCAGATCGAGCACCCAGAGGCTGTTGGCCGGATTCGTACCGTCCGGAGACCTCAGAAAGGCCACCCGGCTGCCGTCCGGCGCCACCGTGAAGGCGCGGGGCGCACCGAGCGTGTAGCGCTGGGTCCTGGCGTACTGACGCGGAAACGTGGGTTTCCCAGGGGCATTTGAGGTCATGGAGCGAACCTAGCGGCCCTCGCCCGGACGTGCCTGGCGGTGGCCGGTGTGCGCCCCTTGTGCGCCCGTGCACCGATCAATGCGTTCCGTCGGATAGTTATGATCCATAGTGGGGTGTGGGTATGACTCGCATGCCCCCTCGCACACGCTCTGCCCGACCGACTGGCTCTGCCTGACCGACAGATGGAGGTGAACCGCCGTGGCACTCTCGATTTCGGCGGTCGTGCTGCTGGCGATCATCGTCTTCCTGCTGGTCAGGAAGTCCGGGCTGAAGGCCGGACACGCGGTGGTCTGCACTCTGCTCGGTTTCTACCTCGCCAGTTCGTCCATGGCACCCACCATCAGCGAATTCACCAACAACGTGGCGGGCATGATCAGCGACATCAAGTTCTGACCGTTGTGACGCCGCCCGGCGCGGCCGGGGGATCCGAGGCATGCCGCCGCGCGGCATGCCTCGTAGGCTGTCGGGTATGACGGATCTCCCCGCCCGGCGTCTGCTCCTGGTGCACGCGCACCCCGACGACGAGTCGATCAACAACGGCGCCACCATGGCCGCCTACGCCGCCGACGGCGCCCTGGTCACGCTGGTGACCTGCACCCTCGGCGAGGAGGGCGAGGTCATCCCGGCGGATCTCGCGCATCTCGCCGCCGACCGCGACGACCGCCTCGGCGCCCACCGCGTCGGCGAACTGGCGGCCGCGATGAAGGAGCTGGGGGTCACCGACCACCGCTTCCTCGGCGGCCCCGGCCGCTTCCGCGACTCCGGGATGATGGGCGCGGAGCAGAACCGCCGCGCGGGCGCGTTCTGGAACACCGACGTGGACGACGCGGCCCCGTACCTGGTCGAGGTGATCCGAACCGTTCGGCCGCAGGTCCTGGTGACGTACGACGACAACGGCGGGTACGGTCACCCCGACCACATCCAGGCCCACCGCGTCGCGATGCGCGCCGCCGAGCTGGCCGCCGACGCCGCGTACCGCCCCGACCTGGGCGAGCCGCACATCATCGCCAAGGTCTACTGGAACCGGGTGCCGAGGTCCGCCGCCGAGGAGGGCTTCGCGCGGCTGCGCGCCTCCGGCGTCTCCTTCCCCGGGATCGCCGAAGTGTCCGACATCCCGGGCGTCGTCGAGGACGAGCGGATCACCGCCGAGATCGACGGCACTCCGTACGCGGCGGCCAAGGCCGCCGCGATGCGCGCGCACCTCACCCAGATCGCCGTGGACGGCCCCTTCTTCGCCCTCTCCAACGACCTCGGCCAGCCGCTCTTCGCCAAGGAGTACTACGAGTTGGTGCGCGGCGAGTCCGGGGCGCCGGCGGGTGAGCGCGAGCACGACCTGTTCGCCGGGCTGGAGCTGTCGTGAGCACGAAACCGCGTACCTCGCCCGTCGACGTCAACCCCCGTACGGCGGGCGCCCGCCCCGGGCGGATCGCCGCCTTCCTCGTGCTGTTCGTCCTGGGCGCGCTGACCGGGGTCGCGGGCGCGCTGGTCCAAGCCGCCTGGTTCCCCGGTGGGTTGCTGCTCTCGCTGGCGGGCGCGGCCGGACTGTTCTGGGTGGGTTCGTCCCTGATGAACAGCCGGGTCGGGGTCGCGGCTCCGGGCGCCGGCTGGCTGGTGGCGGTGCTGTTTCTGACGGCCACCCGGCCCGAGGGCGACTTCGTGTTCGGCGCGGGCCTCGGCTCGTACATCTTCCTGCTCGGCGGGATGGCCTCGGCTGTGATCTGTGCCACGATCGGCAATCTCGTACAACCGGCCGGTGATTCGCCCCGACTTGGCAAGTGACGTGCGCGGGCGCCCTGGCGCAGTAGTGGGTGTGGCGTCCCGCTTCCCCGGGCCGACCGGTGCGTGCGCGCGGCGGCCAGTATGGTGGTGCGCGCCGCCGAGCCGCCCGCACACAGGCACACGAGACAAGAGCGGGTGGCGGAGCCGATCGGGAGAGAACCTGCCTTGAGTCGTGAAACTGACAGTTCGACCTCCGGCCCCCAGGGGCGCGGCGGAGCTGCGTACCCGTCGGGTACCCCGCCGTACGGAACGCCGCACTCTCCGGCGCACGACGCCCCGGAAGCCGCCGTCGCCGAGCCGGACGAACCCAAGACCGAGACCACGCTGACGACCCGGATCCGGATCAACATCCCCGGATCCCGGCCGATTCCGCCGGTGGTGATGCGTACGCCGGTGAGCGACGCGGACAAGGCGTCGGCCGCGTCCGCCGCCGAGGGCGAGCGCGAGCGGAGCGGCGCGGACGCGGAGGAGACCGGCACGCACGCCGCGCCCGGGTCCGACGACAAGCCGGCCAGCGACTGGTTCGCGCCCCGCAAGTCGGGCCCCGGCGCCCCCACGGCGACCCCGCCGTCCGGCACCCCGCGCTCGAACCTCCCGTACTTCTCGGACGCCGCGCAGGGCGACGGCTCCACGACGGGCGCCTTCGCGCGGCCGCAGGGCGGTGGCACCGACGGGAGCGGCTTCGCCCCCGGCGCGGGCTCCGCGAACGGCCAGGGCTTCGCAGCCGGGAACGGCGGCTCGCCCAACGGCGGCGGTGGTTCCGCCTCGTCCGGGTTCTCGGCCGACGGCCACCCCGCCGGGCCCACCACCGGCCCGGTCACCGGCACCGCCGCGCTGCCCACCCGCCCGCTCGACAGCCGCAAGGGCCAGCAGCGGCTCGGCGGCCAGGGCCTCGCCGCCTCACAGGGCCCCGCGAGCACCCCGAGCCACGGCACGCCGGTCTTCGGCGGTGAGGGCCCGGGCGGCACGCCCAGCCACGGCACGCCGGTCTTCGGCAACGAGGCCGGTACGCCGGGCCACGGCGCCCCGGTCCGGGGCGGCCAGGGTGTGCGGCCCGGCCCCGTGACGCCGTCGGCGCCCCGGATGTCCGACGACACCGCGATCCTGACCCCGCAGCCCCCGGCCCCGGTATGGGGGCACGCGGGAGCGACCCCGCCCTCGCCCCCGCCGGCCGAGCATGTCTCCGGTGACACGCTGACCAGCGGGATCCCGGTCGTACCGGGCGACAACCGGGCCGCGTTCCCGGGCGGTCCCGGCGCGGGGCCCGACCTCACGCCGCGCATCCCGGACTCGGAGAGCGCGCAGGCGCAGGACGCCCCGAAGCCCCCGGCCCGTACGAGCGCGCCCGCGCCCGCCAAGAAGAAGGGCCGCTCCAAGCTGGTCCTGCTCGGCGTCGCGGTCGTCGGCGCGGCCGGTGTCGCGTACTGCGCGGGCCTGCTGCTCAACCACTCCGAGGTCCCCAAGGGCACCACGGTCCTCGGCGTCGACATCGGCGGCGGCAGCAAGGAGCAGGCCGTCGCCAAGCTGGACGCCACGCTCGGCAAGCGCGCGGTCCAGCCGCTGCGGCTCACCGTCGACGGCAAGAAGGAGACGCTCGCCCCGGACAAGGCGGGTCTGACCCTGGACAGCCAGGCGACCGTCCGCAACGCGGCGGGCAGCGACTACAACCCGGTCTCGGTCATCTCCTCGCTGTTCGGCGGCAAGCGGGCCGCCGAGCCGGTCATCCCGGTCGACGAGGAGAAGCTGGGCGTCGCCCTGACCGACCTCGCGGGCGCCTCCGGCTCCGCCGTCGAGGGCACGGTCAAGTTCCTCCCGGGCAAGGCCGAGGCCGTACCCGGCAAGGCGGGCAAGACGCTCGACGTCAACCGCTCGATGAACTCGGTCAAGGACGCCTACCGGGCGCAGGTGGAGACGGGCACGCCCAAGGACGTGCAGCTGCCGGTCACCAGCCGCCAGCCGACCATCACGGCGGCTGAGATCGAGCGGGCGATGAACGACTTCGCCAAGCCCGCCATGTCCGACAAGATCACCATCAAGGCCGGCGGCAAGCAGATCGTCTTCGGCCCGGTGAAGTCGCTCCCGAAGATCCTTTCGATGAAGGCGATCAACGGCAAGCTGGTCGAGGTCTACGACAAGAAGGCGATCGACCAGCTCATGGGCAGCGCCTTCAACGGCGTGATGATCATGAAGGGTGACGGCCAGAAGCACCCGCTGTCCGCGGACGACGTGGCCAAGGCGATGCAGAGCGCCCTGCGCGGCAAGACCCCCGCGCAGCGCACCGTGACGATCGACCTGAACGCGAGCTGACCCGCCCTCCGGCCGACCGTGGTCGGACCCGGCCCCCGTACGCCCGACGCGTGCGGGGGCCGTGTCACGCCGTACGCATGACATCTGTCATCCAGGAGTCACGACACCCGGCACTGCCCCGGGCCGGGGCCCACGGGCGAACCTTGGGTCATGACCACAACGACGACCTCCACCGCCACCTCCGTGGTGAGCTTCGAGAACGTGAGCAAGAGCTACGGGGACGTCCGCGCCGTCGCGGACCTCTCGCTCACCCTCCACCCCGGCGAGACGGTCGCGCTGCTCGGGCCGAACGGCGCGGGCAAGTCCTCGACGCTCGACCTGCTCCTCGGGCTGCGCCGCGCCGACGCCGGTACGGTCCAGCTCTTCGGCACCAGCCCCGAGCAGGCCATCCAGGACGGCCGGGTCGGCGCGATGCTCCAGAGCGGCGGCCTGATGGAGGAGGTCAAGGTCCGCGAGCTGGTCAAGCTCGCCTGCGATCTGCACCCGCGCCCGTACCCGGTCCAGGAGGTGCTGGACCGCGCGGGCATCACGCAGATCGCCGACCGCATGGTCAACAAGCTCTCCGGCGGCCAGGAGCAGCGTGTGCGCTTCGCGCTCGCGACGGCCGGAGCCAACGACCTGATCGTCCTGGACGAGCCGACCACGGGCATGGACGTCACCGCCCGCCAGGCGTTCTGGGCGACGATGCGCGAGCAGGCGCAGCAGGGCCGTACGGTCCTGTTCGCCACCCACTACCTGGAGGAGGCGGACGCGATCGCCGACCGCGTCCTGGTGCTCCACAAGGGCCGCCTCCTCGCCGACGGCACCGCCTCCGAGATCAAGGCGAAGGCCGGCGCCCGCCGGATCGCCTTCGACCTGGAGGGCGCGATCGACGAGGCGGCCCTGCGCGGGCTGCCGTTCCTGGCGGGCCTGGACATCTCGGGCCGCACGGTCCGCCTCCAGTCGACCGACGCCGACGCCACCGTCCACGCGGTCTACGGGCTCGGCCTGTACCCGCGCAACCTCGAAGTCGCCGGGCTCGGCCTGGAGCAGGCCTTCGTCGCCATCACCGAGGCCGAGGAGGCCAGGACCGCATGAACACGCTCATCAAGCTCGAAATCGCCCGCACCCTGCGGAACAAGAAGTTCATGTTCTTCTCGGTGATCTACCCCTCCGCGCTCTATCTGCTGATCTCCGGCTCGCAGAACACCACGGACAGGATCGGCGGCACCGACCTGACCTTCCCCGCCTTCTTCATGGTCTCGATGGCGTCGTTCGGCGCGATCACCGCCGTGCTGATGGGCAACAGCGAGAAGATCGCCAAGGAGCGCGAGAAGGGCTGGGTGCGCCAGCTGCGGCTGACCGCGCTGCCCGGCCGCGGCTACGTCCTGGCGAAGATCGCGAGCGCCGCCGTGGTCACGCTGCCCTGCATCGTGGTGGTCTTCCTGGTGGCGGCCACGGTCAAGGACGTACGGTTCGACGCCTGGCAGTGGCTGGCGCTGACCGGCTCCATCTGGGCGGGCTCGCTCGTCTTCGCGGCGCTCGGGGTGGCCATCGGCTACCTCGCCAGCGGTGACGCGGTCCGCCCGATCACGATGATCATCTACTTCGGCCTCTCCATCCTGGGCGGCCTGTGGATGCCCACGACGACGTTCGCGCCCTGGCTCCAGTCGCTCGCCAAGTGGCTGCCCACGCACGCGTACGCTGCGCTCGGGCAGGCCATCGAGGCGGGCAGCGCCCCGCACACCAAGGACGTGGCCGTCCTCGCCGTCTACTTCCTGCTCTTCGCGGGCGGCGCGGCCTGGCTGTACCGGAAGGACACCCTGAAGGCGTGACCAGCGTGACGGAAGCCCCCAAGCCCATGACCGCGATCGGCCGTCCGCCGGAGAACCGCCGGGAGGCGGGGCGCAAGCTGGTGTGGATCGGCATCTGGCTGGCGTTCCTCGGCGCCCCCGTCTCCGACCTGCTCAAGGGCGAGCACACGGTGGGGGCGACCGTGCTCGGCTGGCTCGCCCTGGTCGCGTTCGTAGCGGTCTACCTCGCCCTGGTCTTCCGCCACACCGCCCGCCCCTACGCCCGCTCCACGACCGCCTCGATCCTGGCCTTCCTGGCCGGCATCGCGACCCTCACCTCGCTGACCCTGGACGCGCCCTGGCTGGTGCTCTTCGTGTACGTGTCGGTCGGCTGCGGGGCGGTGCTGCCGCTGCCGGTCGCCAAGTGGGCGATTCCCGCCGTGACCGGCGTCATGGCCCTGCTCGGCCTGACCACGAAGGGCGCCTGGGGCGACTTCGTACCGGGCCTGGCGATCCCGGCCCTGCTCGGCGGCTTCGCCATGAGCGGCGTGCGCCAACTCGTCCGTACCACCGTGGAGCTGCGCGAGGCGCGGGCCACGGTGGCGCAGCTGGCCGCCAACGAGGAGCGGCTGCGCCTCGCCCGCGATCTGCACGATCTGCTCGGCCACTCGCTCTCCCTGATCACGCTCAAGAGCGAGCTGGCCGGCCGGATGCTCCCGGCCCACCCCGACCAGGCGGCCCAGCAGGTCGCCGACATCGAACAGGTCAGCCGCCAGGCCCTGGTGGACGTACGGGAAGCGGTGTCCGGCTACCGCAGGGCGACGCTCGCCGGTGAACTGGCGGGCGCGCGCACCGCGTTGACGGCGGCCGGGGTGACAGCCGATCTGCCCGCCACCGCCGAGCTGCCCGAGGAGGCGCCCGAGGGCGCGGAGGAGGCGCTCGCCTGGGTGGTCCGCGAGGCGACCACCAACGTGGTGCGCCACAGCGGCGCGAAGAAGTGCGCGATCACCCTCGACGTGCGCCAGACGCTGGACGGCCGCTTCGTCGAGCTGCGCATCGCGGACGACGGCCGGGGCGGCCCGGGCGCCCCCGTCCCCGGCAACGGCCTGACGGGCCTGGCGGAACGGCTGGCCAAGGCGGGCGGCACCGTGGAGGCGGCGTCCGCCAAGGGGTTCACGCTGATCGCGCGGATCCCGCTGGCCGAGGCCCCGGCCACCGGTCACGGAGCGTCCCCGCCAGCCCTCTAAAATTCGGTTCATGATCCGACTCCTGCTGGCCGAAGACCAGTCCATGGTCCGCGAGGCCCTCGCTGCGCTGCTCGGCCTGGAGCCGGACTTCGAAGTCGTGGCCCAGGCCGCGCGCGGCGACGAGGTGCTGCCGGCCGCCCGGGCGCACGAGATCGACGTGGCGCTCCTGGACATCGAGATGCCGGGCTGTACGGGCATCGAGGCGGCCGCCGCCCTGCACCGCGAGTTCCCGGCCCTGAAGATCGTGATCCTGACGACCTTCGGCCGCCCCGGGTATCTGCGCAGCGCGATGGAGTCGGGCGCGGACGCCTTCCTGGTCAAGGACGCCCCGGCGGCCCAACTCGCGGCCGCGGTGCGCAAGGTGCTCGCGGGGGAGCGGGTCATCGACCCGACCCTGGCGGCGGCAGCGCTGGCGGAGGGCGCCAACCCGCTCACCGACCGCGAGCGCGATGTCCTGCGCGCGGCGGCGAACGGCGCCACCAACGCCGAGCTCGCCCGCACCCTGTCCCTCTCCCAGGGCACGGTCCGCAACTACCTCTCGATGGCCATCCAGAAGCTCGCGGCCCGCAACCGGGCGGAGGCGGTGGGGATCGCGCGGGAGAAGGGCTGGCTGTAGCCGCCTTTCGCGCGATCCGGCCTCAGTTGAGCATCGCCCGGGCCGCCCGGGCCCGTCCCCGGATCGTCTCGGCGGTACGGGGCTCCACCGGCTCCAGGACGTCCGCGTACAGGTCCAGTTCGGCCGCTCCGGCCAGGAAGTCGCCGCGCTGGACCAGGAGCTGGGCCCGGTCGTAGCGCAGCCGGGCCGGGTGGGTGGGCAGCAGCAGGCTGAGGTCGAGCGCCCACAGGGCCACGGCGCTCTGCTCCGGGCGGGCCGCCGCCCAGGCCCGGATGTTGTTGAGGATGCGCAGCACGATCGCGAGCGGGTCGGCCGGGGTGAGCATCGACGGGTCGAGCGGGGCGCCGGTGGCCCCGGCGACGAGCAGCTCCGCGTCCGCGCCGGTCAGCGGGCGGCCCCCGTTGAACGGATCCGCCAGGACCCGGTCCTGCGCTGCCCCGAACCCGACCACGAAGTGGCCCGGCAGAGCCACCCCGTACACCGGGGCCCCCGCCCTGCGGGCCACCTCGATCCAGATCACCGAGAGCAGGATCGGCAGGCCCCGGCGGCGCCGCAGCACCTGGGGTAGCAGCGACGACTCCAGGCGCTGGTACTCCGCCGGGGTGCCCCGGAAGTCACAGGCGCCGCCGAGCAGTTCCGCCAGCGCCTCGGCCCACGAGCGGGCGTCGCCGACCCCGTACGGGAGCAGGCCCGCCAGCCGGTCCAGCTCCACCTGGGCGGCGTCCAGGCCGCCTTGGCCGAGCCCGGGGTCGGCCACCGCGCCGATCAGCAGGCACAGCGTGGCGAGGTCGGGCCGCTCGCAGCGGGCCTCCTCGGTGAACTGCTCCCGCCAGTCGTCCGCGCCGGGGCTTTCGGGGTCCATATCCGCCTCGTACCCGTTCAGTGAGATCGGAAGTGTGGTGCCCCGGTTCCGGTCGGACCGGTTTCCGGGGGGCCGGTGGTGTCAGTGGTACCGGAGATTCCGGTTCCGTTCGGGGATCCCTTCAAGGATCCCGTCGAGGGTTCCTTCGGAGGTCCCTTCGGAGGTCCGTCAACCCGACGGATGCCTGAAGTGGTGATAGTGGTGATGCGTCGCGAAGCCGAGCGCGTCGTACAGCGCCGCCGCCCCTTCATTGTCCGCCTCGACCTGGAGCCACGCCGCCGACGCCCCCTCCGACAGGGCCTGGCGGGCCAGTGCGGTCATCACGGCCGTCGCCAGGCCCCGGCGGCGCCGCGCCGGGTCCACCTCGACCGCCATGAACCCCGCCCAGCGGCCGTCGACCACGCACCGGCCGATCGCGGCGGGCGCGTCCCCCTCGTCCCCGGCGACCGCCGCGAACCACGTCGACGGGCCGCTCTCCAGCACCTTCAGGACGTGCGGGCCCGGCGTGCCCGTGCGCTGGTAGCGGCTGAGCCAGTCGGGGCCGATGGTGCGGGACAGCTCGACCCCCGAGACGTCCGCGTCGACGTCCCCGATCGGGGCAAGTGCGGCGATCCGCAGTTGGGCGCTTACTTCGCGAATCCACCCATCCTGTTCAAGATCGACACACAGCTGTTCCTGCGTCCCCTCGGCACCCGTCGCCGTTTGCACGTACGTGGGAAGTCCGCGCGCCGCGTACCACTCCCGCACGTACGCCAGAGCGTCCGCGAGCGGTCGGCCCGGGTCGCCGAGGGGGAGCGCCGAATTGGCCCGGCGGGTGAATCCGCCGGCCGCCCGCAGCGTCCACTCGCCCAGCGGCTCGCTCTCCACCGGCTGCCAGGAGCGCGCGCTGACCAGCGACAACTCCCGGAAGGTGGCGGCCGGGCCGCGGCGCCTCGCGGGTTCGGCCGGGACGACCTTGCCCGCGACCATCTCGCGCTCCGGGATGCGGACCGTCTCGCCGGTCCTGCGTGTGATCGACAGCACCCCGGCATCCCACGATGTGAGAACGCCGATCGTGTCGGTGAACTTCTCGCCCCGCTCGCCGGTCGTCGCGAGGTGCCTGACTGATACCCGTTTGCCCTGATCTTCAGGCGTGATGCGGACGATCAACCGTCCGCCGGTGGTGAACTCCACAGCTCTCTTCGCCCCTCCTGTTCGGATCGCGCCCCGGAACGGAGATACTAGGTGTGGGCATCGACGACGCCGCGCTCCCGCGCGCCACGTGGACGGAGCCGCCAGACCGGCCCGCCGCGCCCTATCGAGGAGGAACGACAGCGTGACCTACGTCATTGCGGAGCCTTGTGTCGACCTTAAGGACAAGGCATGCATCGAAGAGTGCCCGGTCGACTGCATCTATGAGGGCCAGCGGTCCCTCTACATCCACCCGGACGAATGTGTCGACTGTGGTGCCTGTGAGCCGGTCTGCCCGGTCGAGGCCATCTTCTACGAGGATGACACCCCGGAGGAGTGGAAGGACTACTACAAGGCGAACGTCGAGTTCTTCGACGAGCTCGGTTCGCCCGGTGGTGCCTCCAAGCTCGGCCTCATCGAGCGCGACCACCCCTTCATCGCCGCTCTGCCCGCCGACATCAACGCCGACAGCGAGCACTGACACCGACACCGAGTGTCCCCCCGGTCCCGTACGGCGCCCAGCGCCCTGCGGGACCGGGGCGTTTCCTCCGCACGGAACCGGTACGAGAAAGTGAGCACCTCCGTGGGCGCAGTCTCCGCACGTCTGCCCGTCTTCCCCTGGGACAAGCTGGAGCCGTACAAGGCGACGGCCGGGGCGCACCCGGACGGCATCGTGGACCTCTCCGTGGGCACGCCGGTCGACCCGGTCCCGGCGCTGATCCAGGACGCGCTGGTCGCGGCCGCGGACTCGCCCGGCTATCCGACGGTGTGGGGCACCACCGAGCTGCGCGACGCGCTCACTGGATGGGTCGGGCGGCGGCTCGGCGCGGTCGGCGTCGGCCACCGCAACGTGCTGCCGGTGGTCGGCTCCAAGGAGCTGGTGGCCTGGCTGCCGACCCAGCTCGGCCTCGGCGCGGGCGACAAGGTCGCCTACCCGCGGCTCGCGTACCCCACGTACGAGGTGGGCGCCCGGCTCTGCGGCGCCCAGGCCCTCGTCTACGACGACCCGACCGAGCTCGACCCGGCCGGTCTCAAGCTGCTCTGGCTGAACTCGCCGTCCAACCCGACCGGCAAGGTCCTCGCCAAGGACGAGCTGGTCAGGATCGTCGCCTGGGCGCGCGAGCACGGCGTCCTGGTCTTCTCGGACGAGTGCTACCTGGAGCTGGGCTGGGAGGCCGAGCCCGTCTCGGTGCTGCACCCGGACGTCTGCGGCGGTACGTACGAGGGCATCGTCGCCGTCCACTCGCTCTCCAAGCGGTCCAACCTGGCGGGCTACCGCGCCGCGTTCATCGCGGGCGACGAGGCCGTGCTCGGCGAGCTGCTGCAGATCCGCAAGCACGGCGGCATGATGACGGCCGCGCCCGTGCAGGCGGCGACGGTGGCGGCGCTCGGCGACGACGCGCACGTCCAGGAGCAGCGGGCGCGCTACGCCGCCCGCCGGGCCGCCCTGCGCGACGCGCTGGTCAAGCACGGCTTCCGGATCGAGCACAGCGAGGCCAGCCTCTACCTCTGGGCGACCCGCGACGAGGGCTGCTGGGAGACGGTGGCGCACCTCGCCGAACTCGGCATCCTGGTCGCCCCCGGCGACTTCTACGGCGCGGCGGGCGAGCGGTTCGTGCGGGTGGCCTTCACGGCGACGGACGAGCGCGTCGAGGCGGCCGTGAAGCGCCTGGGCGAGCACACGCCCGCGTAGGCCCGCGCAAGCCTTCGTAGGACCGGTCACGTCCCGTACGTACGAGAAGGGGCCCCGGGGACAGGATCCCGGGGCCCCTTCGGCCTGTGCGGCGGGGTGCGCGGTCAGCCGACGGGCAGGCCCTTGAGCGGCAGGGAGTCGGCGGACGGCAGCCCGCCCGTCGGCAGCTGGCCGCCGACCGGCAGGCCGTCCAGGGAGGCCGACTTGGCGGTCTGGCCGAGGAGGTCGCCCGCGCTGCCCGCCGCGTCGCCCGCCGCCTTCTGCGCGGCCGGGGTCGCCGTCTTGCCCGCCTTGCCGACGGTCTTGCCCGCGGCCGGGACCGCCTTCTTGACCGCGGCGCTGCCGGTGTCGCCCGCCAGGTTGGTGGCCTTCTGCGCGACGCCGTCGACGGCGTCGCCGAGGTGGGCGCCGTCGACCGCGCTCAGGCCGCTCAGGTTCGGGGTCTCCGGGAGACCGGCGGCGCTTGCGGAGCCGGCCGCACCGACCACGGGCGCTGCGCCCGCCGCGATGAGCAGCGCGACACGGGCGATCCGACGGGTCAGGGGGAGGGACATGGTGCTCCTTCAGACAGGGACTGTTCTGATCTGTCCGGCGTTCGGACGCAGTGACAACCGGTCCAAGGGCGGCGGAGGTTGCGGTGATCCCAGGTAAAGAGTTCGCAATGCGTCGCATTATCGGGTTCGGATAAAAACGGGCAAACGAACCGGCGGGGGATGAGTTGAGATGCCGTCACATTCCTTTGTTTCCAAGGGAATTGACGATTCTTCGCGCGGGCGCGGGGGTGGGTGTACGAAACGGTGTACGGCGAAGGGTGCGGGTGCCCCGTGCGAGTGGCCGACCGAATGGGCGGCCGAATGGGTGAAAAGCGCATTCGCGCTGCCGCGGAGCGCTATGCGGTGAGCGTCATCCGGTGAGCGCTATCCGGCGAGCGTGATGCGGACCTGGCCGAAGGCGCCGGACGGCGCCGGGTCGCCGGAGGCCGCGGCGGTGTCCGTGGCCGCGCCCGCGTCGGTGCGCCAGCCCTTGTGCGAGCCGGACACGTTCCAGGTGTGCCCGGCGTACGCGACCTGCTCGACCCGCAGGGTCGCCGCGTGGGCGACCGCCCAGTGCGCGAGCGCCCAGCCGCGCTGCTCCGCGCCGCCGTCGGCGTTGGCACCGGCCCGGGCGGGCGAGTGCACCGGGACGGTCACCTCGCGGCCGTCGCCCTTGTCGGGGGCCACGCCCGCGCCGAACGCGCGGGTGAGCTCGGCGCGCACCTTCGCCGGGTCGCCCGGGTGCGCGTCCTTGGCGACCGTGCAGGTCAGCGAGGCGGGCGAACGGCCGGTGAGCGCGGCGGTGAGCAGCGTGGCGTCCGGCTCGTGCTTCGCGTACGCCTGCGGGAAGCCGCTGCGCTGCACCTTCTGCGCGGCGACGGTCAGCGGCAGCCGCGAGTAGCCGGGGACCTCGGCCAGGCGCTGGTAGAACTTCCCGGCCGCGTAGACCGGGTCCATGATCTGATCCACGGTGCCCCAGCCCTGCGAGGGGCGCTGCTGGAAGAGGCCCACCGAGTCGCGGTCGCCGCGCGTGATGTTGCGCAGCCCGGACTCCTGGAGCGCGGTGGCGAGCGCGATCGTCACCGCGCGCTCGGGCATCCCGCGCGAGGTGCCGACCGCGGAGATCGTCGCCGCGTTCTCGGCCTGCTCGGGGCTGAGCCGGTAGGTGTCCCCGTCTCCGGACCCGACCGTGCATCTCGGTGCCCCGGGACCCCCGCTCACGTACTGCGCCACCAGGTATCCGGCGACGGCGAGCAGAACGGCGGCCGCGGCCGTGATACGCAGGAGGCGGCCGCGCCGGGCGGGTCGGGGGTGAGTGGCGGGGTGGGACACGGGACCACCGTACTGGAGGCCGGGGCGGGAGCCCGGGGGCGGTGCGGGGCCTTTACCTGCCCCAGGGGCAGGGTCCCGCACTCCGGACGCTCCGGCCCGTCGGCGGTGCGCGGCCGTGGGGTGCATCGGACGGTGGCAGTGCTCGCACTTCGGGCGGCTCGGCCGTCGGCCGTGCTCGCGCTTCGGACACTTCGGCCGGGGCCGGGTGGGGGCGCGCTAGGGTCGGAGCCATGGCTGACACCTCCCTTGACCTGACCCTTGACGGCCCCGCGCTCACCGCGTGGCTCGTCGACTTCCCGTCGGTGAGCGGGACGGAGAAGCCGCTCGCGGACGCGATCGAGGCGGCCCTGCGGACGCTGCCGCACCTCACCGTGGACCGCTACGGCAACAACGTCGTCGCGCGGACGCATCTGGGCCGGGCCGAACGGGTCATCCTGGCCGGGCACATCGACACCGTCCCGATCGCCGACAACGTGCCGTCGCGGCTCGACGAGAACGGCGTGCTGTGGGGCTGCGGCACCTCGGACATGAAGTCCGGTGTGGCGGTGCAGCTGCGCATCGCGGCGACCGTCCCCGAGCCCAACCGCGACCTGACCTTCGTCTTCTACGACAACGAAGAGGTCGCCGCACACCTCAACGGTCTCGGGCATGTGGCCGACGCACACCCCGACTGGATCGAGGGCGACTTCGCGATCCTCCTGGAGTCCTCCGTGGCCGAGGTCGAGGGCGGCTGCCAGGGCACCCTGCGGGTCCTGCTGCGCACGGAGGGCGAGCGGTCCCACTCCGCGCGCAGCTGGATGGGGTCCAACGCCATCCACGCGGCCGCCCCGATCCTGGCCAGGCTCGCCGCGTACGAGCCGCGCCGCCCGGTGATCGACGGCCTGGAGTACCGCGAGGGTCTGAACGCGGTACGGATCGAGGGCGGCGTCGCCAACAACGTCATCCCCGACGCCTGCACGGTCGCCGTCAACTACCGCTACGCCCCCGACCTCAGCGGCGAGGAGGCGATCGCGCACGTACGCGAGGTCTTCGCGGACTGCGGCGTCGCCGAGTTCATCGTCGACGACCACTCGGGCGCGGCCCTGCCGGGGCTCTCGCACCCGGCCGCCGCGGCCTTCATGGCGGCGGTCGGTGGCACCCCGCAACCCAAGTTCGGCTGGACCGACGTGGCCCGCTTCAGCGCGCTCGGCGTCCCCGCCGTCAACTACGGCCCGGGCGACCCCCAGTACGCGCACAAGCGGGACGAGCACGTGGTCGTGGAGCGCATCACCCAGTGCGAGGAACGTCTGCACGCCTGGCTGACTGCCTGAATTCCCCTATTCGTCACATACCGTCACGTAGGTCGTCCTACGCTGGCGGGAGCACCATAGGCACCACGCACGACCGCACCATCGCGTTACGCACCATTGCACGATGCAACGACGTCAGCGGAGGGAGCACGGCATGGCCAACCCCGAGGGAGAGTTTCCGGCGGAACAGCGGCTGGAGCAGCGGCTCGGACCGGTGCTCCGCCGACGCGACCAGGTCAAGCCCGGCACCACCGATCAGCGCCTGCTCGACACCGAGGGCGGCGACTCGGAGTGGGTGCACACCGATCCCTGGCGGGTGATGCGCATCCAGTCGGAGTTCGTGGAAGGCTTCGGCGCGCTCGCCGAACTGCCCAGCGCCATCAGCGTCTTCGGCTCCGCCCGTACGCCGGTGGGCTCACCGGAGTACGAGGCGGGCGTGCGGATCGGGCACGCGCTGGTCGACGCGGGCTTCGCGGTGATCACGGGCGGCGGGCCGGGCGCGATGGAGGCGGCGAACCGGGGCGCGCGCGAGGCGAGGGGCGTCTCGGTCGGCCTCGGCATCGAGCTCCCCTTCGAGCAGGGGCTCAACCCGCACGTCGACATCGGCGTCAACTTCCGCTACTTCTTCGTCCGCAAGACGATGTTCGTGAAGTACGCGCAGGGCTTCGTCGTCCTGCCCGGCGGCCTGGGCACCCTGGACGAGCTCTTCGAGGCGCTCACCCTCGTCCAGACCGGCAAGGTGACCCGCTTCCCGATCGTCCTGTTCGGCTCGGCGTACTGGTCGGGCCTGATCGACTGGCTCCGCGACACGGTGGTCGCCGGCGGCAAGGCCTCCGAACGCGACCTCCTCCTCTTCCACGTCACGGACAGCGTGGAGGAGGCGGTGGCATTGGTGACGAAGGAAGTCGGGCGGTAGTCGGCCGCGGACCGTGCTGGGCTGGTCGCCCCCACCGGCGGTCAGCCGAACGTCGGCTCCCAGCAGGGTTTCGGGAAGGGGCGGGGTGGGGGCAAAGCCCCTTATGCCAAGCCCCGCCGCGCAACAGCCGGCGCCCGGTGCCCAGCGATCGCCGCCACCATGTCCAGCACCTGGCGCGTCTCGGCGACCTCGTGCACCCGGTACACCTGCGCCCCCAGCCACGCCGACACCGCCGTCGTCGCCAGCGTCCCGATCACCCGCTCCTTGACCGGCCGGTCCAGCGTCTCGCCGACGAAGTCCTTGTTGGAGAGCGAGACGAGAACAGGCCACCCCGTCGCCGTCATCTCCTCAAGGCGTCGCGTCGCCTCCAGGCTGTGCCGTGTGTTCTTCCCGAAGTCATGACCGGGATCGATCATGATCCCGTCCCGCCGCACGCCGAGCGCGACGGCCCGCTCGGCGAGCCCCAGGGTGACCCGCAGAATGTCCGCCATCACGTCGTCGTACGCGATCCGGTGCGGCCGCGTACGCGGCTCCACGCCGCCCGCGTGCGTACACACGAGCCCCACCCCGTACCGCGCCGCGACCTCGGCCAGCTTGGGGTCGACCCCGCCCCACGCGTCGTTCAGCACGTCCGCGCCCGCCTCGCAGACCGCCTCCCCGACGTCGTGCCGCCAGGTGTCGACGCTGATCACCACGTCCGGATGCCGCCGCCGCACCTCGGCCACGAAGCCGACCGTGCGCCGCGCCTCCTCCTCGGCCGTCACCTCCTCGCCGGGGCCCGCCTTGACCCCGCCGATGTCGATGATGGCAGCACCCTCTGACACCGCCTGCTCCACGCGGGCGAGCGCGGGCTCGTCGCGGAACGTCGCACCCTGGTCGTAGAAGGAGTCCGGGGTCCGGTTGACGATCGCCATGATCACCGGCTCGTGCGCGTCGAACTCGCGCCGTCCCAGCCGCAGCATCCGCTGTTTCCTCCTCGCATAGGTCGCCTGCGACCTTAACTCCCGGCCGCGCATGGCACGATCGGACCCGACGGTTTCCGGCTGCCGGGGAGAGGCTTCGCGCGTGTTCTGGTTCTTGCTGATCGCGTTGGTCGTGGTGGTCGCCGCGGTCACCCTGGCGGTGGTGGGCGGCGGCGACGACAGTGCCGTACTGCCCGATGCGGCGCCCGAGCGGCTGGTGGACCCGCTGCCGGCCGGCCGGCCGGTGGAGCGCGCGGACATCGACGCCCTGCGGCTGCCGATGACGGTCCGCGGCTATCGGATGGCGGACGTCGACGACGTGCTGAACCGGCTCGGCGCCGAGCTCGCCGAGCGCGACGCCCGGATCACCGAGCTCACGGCCGCGCTGGCCGCCGCGACCGCCCCGACGGAACAGGAGCCGCACCAGTGAGCTCCGCGATCCCCGGCCCGGACGGCCGGCTGCGCTGCCCGTGGGGCCTGTCCACCCAGGACTACGTCGTGTACCACGACACCGAGTGGGGCCGGCCGGTCCACGGCGACGACGCCCTCTACGAACGTCTGTGCCTGGAGGCGTTCCAGTCCGGGCTGTCCTGGATCACCATCCTGCGCCGCCGCGAGGGGTTCCGCCGCGCGTTCGCCGGTTTCAGGATCGCGGAAGTCGCGGCCTTCACGGACGCGGACGCGGCGCGGCTGCTCACCGATGAATCGATCATCCGCAACCGCGCCAAGATCCAGGCGACCCTCGCCAACGCGCGCGTACTGGCCGGCTGGGCGCCCGGCGAGCTCGACGAGCTGATCTGGTCCCACGCCCCCGACCCCGCCGCCCGCCCGGCCCCCCGCACCCTCGCGGACGTCCCCGCCGTCACCGACGAGTCCACGGCGCTCTCCAAGGCGCTGAAGAAGCGCGGCCTGCGCTTCATCGGCCCCACCACGGCGTACGCCCTGATGCAGGCGTGCGGCCTGGTGGACGACCACCTGGCCGACTGCGTCGCCCGAGGCGCGTGACGCGCGCGTGAGGCGAGCCGACGGGGTACGCGGCCCTCGCGTACCCCGGACTTCACCCACACGGCCCAACGGGCCGGTACTTCTGCGGGCCCTAGGGCCTGTCCGGTGGATCTGGCCGCCTGCGGTGCCGGGTGCGGTTTCGGTGCTGGTGAGCGGGGTCGTGGTGCGTGCAGCTGCAAGGCGGAGGAGGGCGGCGACGCGGAGCGTCGGCAACCGACGACAACGCGGCAGATGGGCGTGCCACACCCCCGCGTCCCAGGCAAGATCCACCGGACAGGCCCTAGTGGCCCACGTACTTCGGCTTCTCCTTGGCCAGGAACGCGGCCACCGCGATCGCGTGGTCCTCCGACGCGCCCGCCCGGGTCTGGAGTTCGTCCTCCTTCTCCAGGGCGTCCGCGAGCGAGTGCCCGGCGCCGTACGCCAGGGACTCCTTGAGCGCGGCGTACGCCAGTGTCGGGCCGTCGGCCAGCGCGCGCGCCACGGCCGCCGCCTCGGCCGCCAGGTCGGCGGCCGGTACCAGTTTGTTCACGATGCCCAGGTCGTACGCCTCCTGCGCGGAGATCGAGCGCGGGAAGAGCAGCAGGTCGGCCGCGCGGGACTGGCCGATCAGGCGGGGCAGCGTCCAGGAGACGCCCGAGTCGGCGGTCAGGGCGACCCCGGCGAAGGACGTGTTGAAGGCCGCCGTGTCCGCGACCACGCGGTAGTCGGCCGCGAGCGCGAAGCCGAAGCCCGCGCCCGCCGCGACGCCGTTGACCCCGGCCACGACGGGCTTCGGCATCTCGGTGAGCGCCTTCAGGATCGGGTTGTAGTGCTCGCGGACCGTGCTCATGGTGGAGCCGGTGCCCGCCTCCCGGTCGGCCGCCAGCAGCGCCACGTGCTCCTTGAGGTCCTGGCCCACGCAGAAGGCCCGGCCCGTCGCGGTGAGCAGGACGGCCCGTACGGCGGGGTCCGCCGAGGCCTCCCGCGCCGCGTCCCGCAGGGCGACCTTCGCCTCGGTGTTCATGGCGTTCATGGCGTCGGGACGATTGATCGTGATCGTCGCGAGCCCGTCGGTCACCTCGTAGAGCACGGTGTCGGCCATTGGGTCGGATCCCCTCCGTTGCGGTGTCGTGTCCGCCCAGCATGGCGGAGATCGCCACGGCCGCACATGTGACCTGCGTCAAACAATCACCGGCCCGACCCCGACCCGGGGCGGCGAAGTATCGCAGGCGGATCGCCGAATTGGGTGGTTTTGATCGAGCGCGTTGCGCAAGCGATGCCGACCGATGTTGGTCATCGGGTCCTGCGATGCGGGATAATGACCTGGAAGCAATGTGTTCGATGCCGGTAACACGGTGCCTGTCATGGGGCCGCCGGCTGCGATGAGCTGGTTTCAGGAAGGGGAAACAGCATGGCGGCCATGAAGCCGCGGACGGGCGACGGCCCGCTCGAGGTGACCAAGGAGGGGCGGGGCATCGTCATGCGCGTTCCGCTCGAAGGCGGCGGTCGGCTTGTCGTCGAGCTGACCCCGGACGAGGCCGAGGCGCTCGGTGACGCGCTCAAGAAGGTCGTCGGCTGATTCAGCGGGCTCGACCCGATTACTCTTCACCGCCCCGGCTCGGTACGCAGGTACCGGCCCGGGGCGGAGTCGTATCCGGACGTCGTATCCGCACGTCGTATCCGCCGGGCGCACGTCACGCGGACGCGCCCCGCGCAATGGCGTCCAGGGCCGCGCCACGCGCGCGCGGACCGCGGCACGCGGCGGCGGCACTCAGCCCCGCTTCACCGCGCACAGCAGCCCGTCCCCGACCGGCAGCAGCGATTCCACCAGCTCCTGGCTCTCCCGTACGGTCCGCAGCAGATCGCGCAGCCGCAGCACCTCGGCGGGCTGGACGCCCGAGTCGACCGTGCGGCCGTCCGCGAAGACGCCCTCGAAGCAGACGATTCCGCCGGGCCGCAGCAGGCGCAACGATTCAGCGAGGTAGTCCAGGGACTCCATCCGGTCGCCGTCGCAGAACACCAGGTCGTATCCGCCGTCCGCGAGCCGGGGCAGTACGTCCAGGGCGCGCCCGGGGATGAAACGCGCCCGGTTGCCGGCGAAGCCCGCCGCGCGGAACGCCTGCTTGGCGAACTGCTGGCGGTCCGCCTCGGGATCGACGGTGGTCAGCACGCCGTCCGGGCGCAGGCCCTGGAGCAGATAGATCCCGGAGACGCCGGTTCCGGTGCCGATCTCGGCGACCGCCTTCGCGTCGGCGGTGGCAGCGAGCAGGCGCAGCGCGGCGCCCGTCCCCGGGGAAACCGAACGCAGACCTGCCTCCCGGGCCCGCTCGCGAGCCCAGCGCAGCGCGTCGTCCTCGGCGACAAAGGCGTCGGCGAACGCCCAGCTCGTCTGCCGGTTGGCGGTAATGGCCCTCTCCTGTCCCCGTAGTTGGCGCGCAACGGTGACTGTATCCGCTGGACCCGGGAACCCGCAGATGGGACCGGGCGTTAAGAAGGGCGGGGGGAGCATATGGACGAGTACGGAAACCCGGTCCCCGAGCGGTCCGGGAAGGAGCGCGGTTCAAGGGATACGAACCCAGTCCCAAATGCGCGTAAAGATTCTTATCCGGAGCTAACGGGCGAGGTGGCTATGGTAGGGGCTCCACTGGACACCACCAGAGCCGACAGGGGAGGTGCGGCTGCGCCTGTGGATCGGGGAGGAGTGCTCCGGCGCTTTCTCAGGTCGGCGGGTGAGCCGAAATCCGTGACCAACATTGCTGACCGTTCCACGCCCGCAGACTCCGCAGCCACCGCGACCTTCGCCGACGCGGATTCCCCGGCGTGGACCCCTCCCACCTGGGAGGAGATCGTCAGCACGCACAGCGGCCGCGTCTATCGCCTCGCCTACCGCCTGACGGGCAACCAGCACGACGCCGAGGACCTCACCCAGGAGGTCTTCGTCCGCGTCTTCCGCTCGCTGTCGACCTACACGCCGGGCACGTTCGAGGGCTGGCTGCACCGGATCACCACCAACCTGTTCCTGGACATGGTCCGCCGCCGCCAGCGCATCCGCTTCGACGCGCTGGGCGACGACGCGGCCGAGCGGCTGCCCAGCCGCGACCCGTCCCCCCAGCAGGCCTTCAACGACGCGCACTTCGACGCCGACGTCCAGCAGGCCCTCGACACCCTCGCGCCCGAGTTCCGCGCCGCCGTGGTCCTCTGCGACATCGAGGGACTGTCGTACGAGGAGATCGCGGCCACGCTCGGCGTGAAGCTCGGGACCGTGCGCAGCCGTATCCACCGTGGCCGCTCACATCTGCGCAAGGCCCTCCAGCACCGCTCGCCCGAGGCCCGCGCCGAGCAGCAGCGCGCCCTCGCGGGGGTGGCGCACGGCGCCCCGGGGGCGGTCGGAGAGGGGACCGCGTGACCGGCACCAGTCCCACCCCCGCCGAGCAGCATCTGGGGGACCGGCTCGCCGCCCTCGTCGACGGCGAGCTCAACCATGACGCCCGTGAGCGGGTCCTGTCGCATCTGGCGACCTGTCCCAAGTGCAAGGCCGAGGCCGACGCCCAGCGCCGCCTCAAGAGCGTGTTCGCGCAGACCGCACCGCCGCCGCCCTCCGAAGGGCTGCTCGCGCGGCTCCAGGGGCTGCCCGGCGGTCCCGGAGGTGACGGCGACGGCCGGGGACCACTGGGCGGGGGGCGCTTCTCCGAGGGAGTCTTCACCACCCCGGGCTCGCTGAGCGATCCCATGAGCGGCTTCGCGTACGTGCCGGGCGGGGCGCACGCCGCCGTCCTCGGCACCGACCTGCCCGGACGGGGCTTCCGCATCCTCCCCCAAGCTCTGGATGAGCAGGGGGTACCCCCATCCGTGGGCCGCTCCGAGGAGCGCTCCGGCTCGCCGTGGCGCGGCCGCCGGTTCGCCTTCGCCGCCGCGAGCGCGGTGTCCCTGGCCGCGATCGCCCTCGGCGGCGCGATGCCGTCGGACTCGGGGCCGGACACCACCGCCCGGGGCGAGGGATCCGGCAGCAATGTGACCCCGCTGCGGGCGCAGAGCCCGTCGGCCGGTCCGGCTTCGGGGACGCCGCTGTCCGCCGAGTCGCAGCGGCGACGCGGTGGCGCGGCCAGTGGGCCGGTGGTGCCGGAGTCGACGGCGCCCGCGACGATGGGTCTAGCCGGGCTCAACGGAGTGCCGTCGCAGCCCACGCCGCAGCAGATGGGCAACGCGTTCCGCGCGGCGCTGCTGAGCGGTTCGCCGCTGCCGCCGCTGATACGCCCGGCGGTCGCGGTCCTGGCGGTGCGGCCCGCTTCTCTGCTGCCCACGCTCCCGGGTGCGACGCCGTCCGCGCCGCCCACGCATCTGGCCGTGCCCCAGCGCTGAGGAGGTACCGCGCCCCTCGTTGGCGTTGGGGGCGCGGTACCGCATCGGGCTGCCCGCAAACCTGGTTGAATTCCCGGGAGGGGTGCCCTGGAGGGCACGCGCGCCAGTTGCGGGGAGAACATGAACGACGGGAAGCCCACCGGGTCGAAGGCGAGATGGTGGAGCCGTCCCACCCAGCGCGGGGGCGGCTCCGCCGCCGAGGAGACGTACGACCTCGCTCCGCCCGCCGGGGCGCAGCCCACGCCGCCGGACGCGGACGCGGAGGCGTACCCGCTGGCCGAGGGCGTGCCCGTCGAGGACGAGTCGGCGTACCGGCTGGCGCCGCCCGCGCCGTCCGCGCCGGTGGGGCAGACGGGTGCGGCCGAGCCCGGCGACGCTCCGCAGGCGCCGCCGTCGGAGATATCCGCCGAGCCTGTCGACGCCGCGGCGCGCACTGCCGCAGCCGTTGACGGCTCGACCGAGGCCGCCGACGGCGACGCGGCAGCGCAGACTCCCGGGCCCGTTGACGGCTCGACCGAGGCCGCCGAGGCCGGCGAGGTCACCGGGACCGCCGAGGTCACGGAAGCCGCCGCGCCGGTGCGGCCGTTGCACGCCCCCGATCCGTACGGGACTCCGCCCTACGGCGGGCCCGGGCCGTGGGCGCCGGCGCCGCCGGTGCAGCGGCCGACGCCGCCCGGCGCGCCCGTGGTGCCGCCGCAGGCCGCCTACCCCGCGCCGCCCGAGGCCGTGGCACCCCTGCCGCAGCCGGGCGCCGCGTACCCCGCGCCCGAAGGCGTAGGCGTACCGCAGGCGTCGCCCTCGTCGCAGTGGGCGCAGTACGACCCGTGGGGCGCGGGCGGCGGGCAGCCGCTCAGCTCGGCCGGGGTGCCGCAGAAGGCGAAGTCGCGGCGCGGGGCGCTGGTGCTCGGCGCCGTCGCCCTCGCGCTGGTGGCCGGTGGCATCGGCGGCGGGGTCGGGGCGTACGTCGAGCGCAACGGCGGCGTCACCCACGTCGATCTGCCGCAGGCGGGCAAGGGGCCCGTCGGGCGCGCGCCCGACAGCGTCGCCGGGATCGCCGCCAGCGCCCTGCCGAGCGTGGTCACGCTGCACGTCAGCGGGGCCAGCGAGTCCGGCACCGGAACCGGCTTCGTGCTCGACACCGCCGGGCACATCCTCACCAACAACCACGTGGTGGAGCCCGCGGGCTCGTCCGGCGACATCAGCGTGACGTTCAGCGGTGGCGAGAGTGCCCGCGCCGAGGTGGTCGGCCGCGACAGCGGGTACGACCTCGCGGTGGTCCGGGTCACCGGGGTCTCCGGGCTGAAGCCGCTGCCGCTCGGCAACTCCGAGAACGTGCAGGTCGGCGACCCGGTGGTGGCCATCGGCGCGCCCTTCGACCTCTCCAACACCGTCACCTCGGGCATCATCAGCGCCAAGGAGCGCCCGATCACGGCGGGCGGCGAGAAGGGCGACGGCAGCGACGTCAGCTATGTGGACGCGCTCCAGACCGACGCCCCGATAAACCCGGGCAACTCGGGCGGTCCGCTGCTCGACTCGCGCGCCCACGTCGTCGGCATCAACAGCGCCATCCGCGCCGCCGGCAACAGCGACAGCGGCGGCCAGGGCGGCTCCATCGGCCTGGGCTTCGCGATCCCGATCAACCAGGGCAAGCGGGTCGCCGAGGAGCTGATCAACACCGGCAAGGCCACCCACCCGGTCATCGGTGTGACCCTCGACATGAAGTACACCGGCGACGGGGCCCGGGTCGGCGCGAAGGCCGCCGACGGCAAGCCGTCCGTCACCCCCGACGGCCCCGGCGCCGCCGCCGGCATCAAGCCCGAGGACGTGATCACCAAGGTCGACGGCCAGCGGGTGCACAGCGCCGAGGAGCTGATAGTCAAGATCCGCGCCCATCGCCCGGGCGACCGTCTGGAGCTGACCCTCAAGCGCGGCGGCCAGGAGCAGCGCCTGACCCTCACGCTCGGCTCGGCGACGTCTTGAGGCCCGGCCTCCGCTTGCCCCCCTGGGTCGCCTCTCGGTCACCCCGGGGCAAGCGGCGGCCAAACGTCACCGGGTAGGTACCGTTTCGACAGTTTCGGCGGGTACCGTGGAGCGGTCCATGACTGGACCCGGGAGCAGAGCCACGAGGAGCAGCAGGTGTTCAACGACATAGGGCCCATGGAGCTCGTCACCCTGGTGATCCTCGCCGTGCTCATCTTCGGCCCGGACAAGCTGCCCAAGCTGATCCAGGACGTCTCCGGGTTCATCCGCAAGATCCGCAGCTTCTCGGAGACCGCCAAGGCGGACATCCGTGCCGAACTCGGCCCGGAGTTCAAGGACTTCGAGTTCGAGGACCTGCACCCGAAGACGTTCGTACGCAAGCAGCTGATGGACAACGACGACCTGGGTCTCAAGGAGATCCGCAACAGCTTCGACCTGCGCAAGGACATGGAAGAGGTCGCGGACGCGGTGCACGGCCGCGAGAGCGCGCCCACCACGGCCGCCAACGGCTCGGCCAACGGATCTTCGGGCGGCTCCTCCGCGACGCCCGACCTCCTCAAGAAGCGCGAGAAGCTGGAGCCGGGCGAGCGCCCCCCGTTCGACGCCGACGCGACCTGACACGCCCCCACTGCTTCCGTACGCGGCGTCAATCTGAGCCACGTCAGCACCGTCTTTCCCGGTGAGCACGGCCGGGGTGGCTATCCTCCATACGTCCGGCAGCCAGGTCGCCCGAGGGGGGCGGGCCGCGCCGGACACCTACGGATCGAGGAGGCGGCCGGGCAGTGGAGACGACGAGTCGGGTAACGGCACAGGGGGCCACCGAGGACACCCCGTCCACACCAGAAGGGGTGCCGGCGGCCCGGCGTACGGTCGACGGCTATCTGCGGGCGCCGTTCGCCTGGTACGGCCTGGACGAGGCCTTCACGGGGCCGCGCTGGCTGATGCAGGTGGCCACGGCGGCCGACGGCAGCGTCCAGCACGGGTCCACCGGCCACGGCGACGAGCCGTCGATACGGCCCGACGCGGCCGACCGGGCCGCCGCCGAGCGCGAGCGGTTCGCGGTGGTCGTGAGCGTTCCCGCCAACCCGGTGCGCCGCAGCGGCGACGGTACGGGCGTCCTGGAGGCCACCTCGGTCTCCTCCGCGGCGTGGCTGGCCGGGTCCGGGCTGCTCTCGTTCACCTGGCCCGCACAGATGGACCACGTCCTGCGCGGCGACTGGCTGGACCAGCAGACCGAGGCGGCGTGGGAGCTGGCGGACGATCTCGGCGGGCCGGACTGGACCACGCTGTCGCTGCCCGTCGACGGCGTCGCGACGCCGTTCCACTACCGGGAGTCCGAATTCGGCTGGGTGCTGGCCGGCTCGGCGGGGGACGGGGTGCATCTGGGGGCGTACGGGCGCGGCATGAGCGCGTACGGACTCGGCTTCGCCGTCGTGAAGGACATCACCACGTACGCGTGATGCTCCGCGAGGCGTGGAGTTCTGACTGCGGGCCGGTGGGGGCTGGTCGCTCCCCCAAGTTCTCGGCTCCGCTCGAACAGGGGGGGACCCCCATCGCGGCGGAGCCGCACATGTCACAGCCCCGCGCCCCTGGGTAGTCGTGCCTCGGGCACGTGTAAGGGGCGCCCACCAATGGCGGGCGCCCCTTACACGTATCAACCTCAGAACTTGTTGCGCGGCGTGATCCCCAGCGACATCCCCGACAGGCCGCGTGCGCGGCCGCCCAGCTTGCCCGCGATCGCTCGCAGGGCGGCGCCCGCGGGGGAGTCGGGGTCGGAGAGGACGACCGGCTTGCCGTCGTCGCCGCCCTCGCGCAGGCGGACGTCGATCGGGATGGAGCCGAGCACCGGCACGTTCGCGCCGGTCGTCTTGGTCAGGCCCTCGGCGACCTTCTCGCCGCCGCCCGTGCCGAACACGTCGACCATCTCGTCGCAGTGCGGGCAGGGCAGGCCCGCCATGTTCTCGACGACGCCGACGATCTTCTGGTGGGTCTGGACCGCGATCGAACCGGCCCGCTCGGCGACCTCGGCGGCCGCCTGCTGCGGGGTGGTGACGACCAGGATCTCCGCGTTCGGGACCAGCTGGGCCACCGAGATCGCGATGTCGCCCGTGCCCGGCGGGAGGTCGAGCAGGAGCACGTCCAGGTCGCCCCAGTAGACGTCGGCCAGGAACTGCTGGAGCGCGCGGTGGAGCATCGGGCCGCGCCAGACCACCGGGGCGTTGCCCGGGGTGAACATGCCGATGGAGATGACCTTCACACCGTTCGCCGACGGCGGCATGATCATGTTCTCGACCTGGGTGGGACGGCCGTCCACGCCCAGCATGCGGGGCACCGAGTGCCCGTAGATGTCGGCGTCGACGACACCGACCTTCAGCCCGTCCGCGGCCATCGCCGCGGCCAGGTTCACCGTCACCGAGGACTTGCCGACGCCGCCCTTGCCGGACGCCACCGCGTACACCCGGGTCAGCGAGCCGGGCTTGGCGAAGGGCACCTCGCGCTCGGCCGTGCCGCCGCGCAGCGACGCGGCGAGCTCCTTGCGCTGCTCGTCGCTCATCACGTCGAGCGTGACGTCGACGCGCGTGACGCCCTCGACCCGCTCGACCGCCTCGGTCACGTTCTTCGTGATCGTCTCGCGCATCGGGCAGCCGGAGACGGTCAGATACACCGTGACGGCGACCGCCCCGTCCGCCCCGATCTCGACCGTCTTGACCATGCCGAGCTCAGTGATCGGGCGGTGGATCTCTGGGTCGTTCACCGTCGCCAGTGCCTCGCGCACCGCGTCATCCGTAACCATATGGAGATGGTACGGCGCGGGGTCCCGCCCCCGGAAAGCCCTAACGGCGGTCTGATTCGTCACTTCCGTACGGGGCCTCCGTCGGGAATACCACGCGGCGGTCCTCCATCTCCTTCATCAGGTCCTGGAGTTCCGAGCGGATCCAGTCCCGCGTGGCGACCTCGCCCAGGCCCATCCGCAGCGCCGCGATCTCCCGGGTCAGATACTCGGTGTCGGCGATGGAGCGCTCGTTCTGCTTGCGGTCCTGCTCCAGGTTGACCCGGTCGCGGTCGTCCTGCCGGTTCTGCGCGAGCAGGATCAGCGGGGCCGCGTACGAGGCCTGGAGCGAGAGCGCCAGGGTCAGGAAGATGAACGGGTACTCGTCGAAGCGCACATTGGCTGGCGCGAAGATGTTCCAGACCACCCACAGGATGATGATCAGGGTCATCCAGACGATGAACCGCCCGGTCCCCAGGAAGCGGGCGATCCGCTCGGAGAACCGGCCGAACGCCTCCGGGTCGTACTCCGGCAGCAGCCGGGGCCGCGGCGCGCGCGGCTGGTCGAGCCGGGCGCGGCCGCGCACCACCGCGGTGGCGCCCGCTCCCGCGCGCGTGCGCTCGCGCTCCTCCGTACGGTCAGCCATGATGCGGGCCCCCCTCCGAGTCGTCCGTGCTGTGGAACTCCGTCTCGCGCCAGTCGTCGGGCAGCAGGTGGTCGAGCACGTCGTCGACGGTCACCGCGCCCAGCAGCGAGCCGCTCTCGTCCACGACCGGCGCCGCCACCATGTTGTACGCGGCGAGGAAGCTGGTCACGGCGGGCAGCGAGGCGTCCGGCGACAGCGGCGGCAGATCGCTGTCCACGATCGACGACACCAGTGTGAACGGCGGATCGCGCAGCAGCCGCTGGAAGTGCACGGTGCCCAGGTACTTGCCGGTCGGCGTCTCGTCGGGCGGCCGGCACACGTACACCTGCGCGGCGAGCGCGGGCGAGAGGTCCACCTGGCGCACGCGCGCGAGGGCGTCGGCGACGGTCGCGTCCGGCCGCAGCACGATCGGCTCGGTGGTCATCAGACCGCCCGCGGTCCGCTCCTCGTACGAGAGCAGCCGTCGCACGTCCGCCGCGTCGTCCGGCTGCATCAGCGTGAGCAGCCGCTCCTTGTCCTCCTCGGGCAGCTCGGAGAGCAGGTCGGCGGCGTCGTCCGGGTCCATCGCCTCCAGGACGTCGGCGGCCCGCTCGTCCTTGAGCTTGCCGAGGATCTCCACCTGGTCGTCGTCCGGCAGCTCTTCGAGTACGTCCGCGAGCCGGTCGTCGTCGAGGGCCGCGGCCACTTCCGCGCGCCGTTTGGGGGAGAGGTGGTGCATCACATTGGCGAGGTCGGCCGGGCGCAGCTGCTCGAAGGTGGCCAGCAGGTTCTCGGCGCCCTGGCCGTGCTCCTCCAGCGAGAAGCCGGTGACGGCCGACCATTCGACGGTCAGCGTCTCGCCCTTGCGCCGCAGCGCGCCGCCCTTGCCCCGGCGTACGAAGACCTTGTCGATCTCCCAGTCGCGGCGGGCGGGCAGCTGCTGGATGGCCACGTCCAGGACCGTCGCCTGCTCGCCGGTCTCGACCAGGGTGACCCGGCGGTCCAGGAGTTCGCCGAGGACGAGCCGTTCGGTGGGGCGCTGTTCGAAGCGGCGCAGATTGACCACGCCGGTGGTGATGACCTGGCCCGACTCGACGCCGCTGACCCGGGTCATCGGCAGGAAGATGAGCCGGCGCCCGACCACCTCGACCACGACGCCGAGCAGCCGGGGCGGGCGGCGGCCGACCCGGAGCATCGCGACCAGATCGCGCACCCGGCCCACCTGGTCGCCGTTGGGGTCGAAGACGGCGACACCGGCCAGGTGCGAGACAAAGATCCGGGGTGCGCCTGCCGCCATGCTGAGCGCCTCCTAGTGGCGTGATCCGACCCTGTTGCGGCCTGAAATGGCGCTGAATATCTGATTCAGGTTAGCCGGTGATCATCCGGTACGCCCTTGCGGGTCGTCCGTACGGCTCTCCGCTGGGCAGGGTAGACGGCCCGGGTAGGGTGCGGTCTGCCGACCCCCTCTTCGCGCCCACGCCGCGCGCCTCGACGAAAGGCTGTGTGCCGGTGAGCACTCGCTTCCTGTCCGTACGTCGGGCCCGCCGGGCCGCGCTCCCCGTCGCGCTCTGCGCGGGGCTCGCCACGGCCGTCACGGCGTGCGCCTCGGACCCGGACGAGGGCACCAACGGCGTCGGCAAGCTCTCCGCCACCGACATCGAGGGCAGGGCCCGTACGGCGGCGGACGGCGCCGACGCGGTCCGGCTCAGCGGCACGCTGGTGAGCAAGGGCGGCTCGTACCGGATCGACATGCGGTTGAAGGGGACCGGCGGCACCGGCACGGTCACCTCGAAGGACAGCACGTTCGCGCTGCTGCGGGTCGGCGACGAGCTCTATCTCAAGGCGAGTGCCGGGTTCTGGGCTCACAGCGCCGACAAGCGCTCCGACTCGGACAGCGCGGCCGCCGCCGGCAAGCTCGACGACAAGTACGTCAAGGTGCCCTCGGGCGACCCCTCGTACCAGGAGCTGCGCGGCTTCACCGAGAAGGGCGCGCTGCTCAAGGGCATGCTCGGGCTCCAGGGCGAGCTGTCCAAGGGCGACCGCTCCAAGGTCGGCGAGGTCCGCACGATCCGGGTGAAGGCGGGCAAGGACGGCGAGGGCGGCACGCTGGACGTCGCCCTCCAGGGCACCCCGTACCCGCTGCGCTTCGAGCGCGCGGGCGGCGCGGGCGTGCTCGAACTGGCCGACTGGAACAAGGACTTCACGCTCGCGCCCCCGTCGAAGGACGCCACGGTGGACTACGGCCGCCAGCTCCCGAAGGCGTAGTGGGGCTCGGCGGGGCGTAGTACGGGACGGGGCGCGGCCCGGCGGGGCGCCGGTCGGCCCGCGCCCGTCAGCCGCGCTTGCCCTTGCGCTTCCGCTTCAGCAGCAGCCTCGGCAGCGCCGCCGGGACCGGGTGGCGGGTGGTGGCCGGGGTCTCGACCGGGCGGGCCGCCAGCGAGCCGTCGGGCATCTGTGTGCGCGTCTCGCGCGGCGCGAGACGCAGCAGCCTGCACTCGCGCGCCCAGCGCGCGGTCATCGCCTCGCCGTCCGGCGCGTTCAGCCGCTTGCCCTTGAGCTCGGCGACCACCGCGTCCCACAGCTCGCCGCCCGGCGCGACCTCGCTCACCGAGGCGGTCCAGGCGACCAGGCGGCCGCCCTTGTCCTTGCTGCGGACGGTCACCTCGGCGGTGCCGCCGTCGGTGAGCCCCTCCAGCGGCTGCTCGCCGGGCCCGCCGCCCACGACGTAGGCCGCGCCCTCGTGCCAGGCGTGCCACAGCGGACGGTCGGCGGTCCCGGTGCCGCGCACCCAGATCAGCCCCGACTTCTTGGTGGCCTCCTCGACGAGGGCCTGGTCGAGCAGCGCACTTGTCATGGGGTCACCTTATGGGACGGCCGGGACGCCGCACGAGGGTTGTCCACAGCACGGGCCGACAGTTACGTAAATATGTTTAGCCCCTTACGATGCCGTCGTGCCCTCCACCGCCACCACCGCCACCGTCCCGGCGGGGACCGCCGCACCGGCCGCTCCCCGGCTGGACTTCGCGCTGCTCGCCGTCGCGATCCTGAGCGTGTCGCTCTCCGCGCCGCTCATCGCCGCCACGGTGGCCCCCGCGCTCGCCATCGCGTTCTGGCGCAACGCCATGGCGGTCGGTGCGCTCACCCCGCTGGCGGCGCTCAAGTACCGGGACCGGCTGCGCGCCCTGACGCGCCACGAGGTGGGGCTCGCGGTCGCGGCCGGCGCGCTGCTCGCGCTGCACTTCGGGCTGTGGCTGCCGAGCCTGCGGATGACGTCCGTGGCGTCCTCGACCGCGCTGTGCACGACCACGCCGATCTGGACGACCATCGCGCTGCGCATCCGCGGCCACCGGCCGCCCATGCTGGTGTGGGCCGGGACGACGGTCGCGTGCGTGGGCGTGGTGATGCTCACCGGCATCGATCTGACCACGTCCTCGCGCGCGTTGGCCGGTGACGCGCTCGCGCTCGGCGGCGGGATCGCGGCCGCCGGATACGTGCTGCTCGGGGCCGAGGTGCGGCGCACCGTCGACACCGTCCCGTACACCTACGTCTGCTACAGCACGGCCGCCCTGTGCCTCCTCGCGGCCTGCCTCTTCAGCGGCGCGGACCTCACCTCGTACTCCGGGACCACCTGGGCCAAGCTGGCCGCGCTCACGGTGGCCGCCCAGCTGCTCGGGCACTCGCTGCTCAACCGCGTGGTGCGCGCGCTCGGGGCGTCCGTGACGTCCACGGCGATCCTCCTGGAGACGCCGGGCGCGGCCCTGATCGCGGCGCTCTGGCTCGGTCAGCAGCCGCCCGCGCTCGCGTGGCCCGCGCTCGCCGTGATCCTCGCCGGACTCGCGCTCGTCGTCAGAGCCAGCCGTTCCGTTTGAGCGTGCGGTGGATGACCAGGCAGCTGCCGGCGATGGCGGCGAGCACGATCGGGTAGCCGTACTTCCAGTGCAGCTCCGGCATGTAGTCGAAGTTCATGCCGTACACCCCGCACACCATCGTCGGTACGGCGATGATCGCCGCCCATGAGGTGATCTTGCGAGCGTCCTCGTTCTGCGCGAACGACGCCTGCGCCAGGTTGGCCTGGAGGATCGAGTTCAGCAGCTCGTCGAAGCCGACCACGTGCTCCTGCACGCGCGCGAGGTGGTCGGCGACGTCCCGGAAGTACTTCTGGATGTCGGGGTCGACCAGCCGCATCGGGCGCTCGCTGAGCAGCTGCATCGGCCGCAGCAGCGGCGAGACGGCCCGCTTGAACTCCAGCACCTCGCGCTTGAGTTGATAGATCCGTCCGGCGTCCGTGCCGCGCGGGCTGCCCTTCGTGGGCGGCGAGAACACATCGATCTCGACCTCGTCGATGTCGTCCTGCATAGCGTCCACGACCGCCAGATAGCCGTCGACGACCTGGTCGGCGATGGCGTGCAGCACCGCCGACGGACCCTTGGCCAGCAGCTCGGGGTCGTCCTGGAGGCGCTTGCGCAGCGCCCGCAACGAGCCCTGGCCGCCGTGCCGGACGGTGATGACGAAGTCCCGCCCGGTGAAGCACATCACCTCGCCGGTCTCCACGACCTCGCTGGTCGCGGTGAGTTCGGCGTGCTCCACATAGTGGACCGTCTTGAAGACGGTGAAGAGCGTGTCGTCGTACCGCTCCAGCTTGGGCCGCTGATGGGCGTGGACCGCGTCCTCGACGGCCAGTGGGTGCAGCCCGAACTCGGCGGCGATGCCCGCGAATTCGGCCTCGGTCGGCTCGTGCAGACCGATCCAGGCGAACCCGCCGTCGTCCCGCACCCGCCGCATCGCCTCGCGCGGCGACAGGCACGCCTGCGCCTCGGTGCGCACCCCGTCGCGGTAGACCGCGCAGTCGACGACCGCGCTGCTGGCGGACGGGTCGCGGGTCGGGTCGTACGTGCTGTACGGGGCGGCGCTCTTGCGCAGCGACGGACGCAGCGAGGGGCGGACCGCGGCGCGCAGGTCACGGATCATCGACATGGCAGGACTCCTTCACGGAGAGGCCGCCGACGGGCGTGGCACTGCCCGGAATGAGGACGTGACGCGACTGCGTACATCTGCGTACGTCCGCAAAGCGGGCGGTACCGCGGGCGCGGCGACGGCGTTCGCTACTGAAACGGACAAGGCGAGGCGATGTGCTCTTCCGTCGTGCGCGATGCCACGAGATGCAGGAGACTCTGAAGTTTCCCGGGATGTTTCCCGGCATGGTCGCCGGGTAGGGAGGTCTCGATCACAGGGAACAACGAAGGTGCGCGGAAGAGCGGTTGGTACTGCCAGGCCGACTTCGATCCATCGCAGCCCCACCTCCTCCGGCCGGTCCCCCGTGAGGGACTTCCTGCTGCCCTGAACAGCGGCTAAGACTATCAGTCGACGTAACTGTCAAGTCCGTACTTTGCTCGTTCGATACGGCTTCTATGCTCACTGCATGGTTGATGTTCTTGCTCTTGTCGAGGCCAGGCTGCGCACCGCCCTCGGCGAACCGGACGCGCGCGCCGCGGTGACCTTCCTCGGCACGGACCGCATCGAGGTGCTGCGCTTCACCGACGGGGACATCGTCCGCTACGCCACGCTCGGCATGTCCGCCCAGCCGATGGCCGACCCCACGGCCGCCCTCGCCGACCCGGTCAAGGGCCCGCGCGCGGAGCTGGTGCTGTCCGTGCGGGCCGGGCTCGCCGACAGCCCCCCCTTGTCCGTACTGGACAGGTTGCTCCGGCCGCTCGCCGTGCTCGCCGCCACGCCGCAGGTGGAGGGGCTGGTGGTGGCTCCCGGCGCCTCGCTGGACATCGGCGAACCGCTGTGGCCCGGGGCGCCGTTCAGCTCGGTCCTGGTCGCCGAGCCGGGCGGCCTGGTCGAGGACCTGGAGCTCGACGACCCGATGGACCCGGTCCGCTTCCTGCCGCTGCTGCCGATGACGGCCAACGAGGCCGCCTGGAAGCGGGTGCGCGGGGCGCAGGAGCTGGAGGAGCGCTGGCTGGCGAACGGCACGGATCTGCGGGATCCGCTGCGTACCTCGGTACGGCTGGACTAGTCCAGCCGTACCGCTTGCCACACGCCGACCGGGTGATCGTCCTTGACGCGGCGCGGGACGGGGAGGACCGTTGGCAGGTATGAGGGGCGAACCCAGTTGCCCGAAGTGCGGAGGCCGGGTCAGGGCGCCCGGTCTCTTTGCCGACTCGTGGCAGTGCGACGTGCACGGCACGGTGCACCCGCTGCAGCCCGTGGTTCCCCCCAGCGTCGAGGCGCTCGGCGTCGCGGTGCACCGGACGCAGGTGCCGGTGTGGATGCCCTGGCCGCTGCCGATCGGCTGGCTGTTCACCGGAGTGGCGATCGCGGGCGACGACCGCAGCGGCGGGCGGGCGACCGCCGTGGCCTGCTCCGGCCCCGGCCCGCTCGGCGGCATGGGCGAGCTGCTGCTGGTCGCGGAGGAACTGGGCGTGGGGCTCGGCGCGCGGTACGCGGGCATCGACGGCCCCGACCCCGGCCCGTACATGAGCGTCGACAAGCCCCCGCAGGTCAAGGTCCTCGCGGCGGGCCGGCCCACCCCGCTGTGGCACGTCACCGCCACCCCCGACGACCGCGCGGTCTTCGCGGGCGAGGCGCGCGGGCTCTGGCTCTGGGCCATCGTCTGGCCCGAGCAGTCCGGCCTGCTGCTCTACGACGAGCTCGTCCTCACCGATCTGCGCGACGCGGGCGCGGAGGTCGAACTGGTGCCGTGCGGGGCGCTGTCGCCGCGGATCCTGTCGTGACGCGGGCGTGGACGGCGGCTCGCGCCACGCGCGCGTGGGCGCTGCCAGGCTCCACGCGTACGCGTGGAGTGCGGTGGTCGCCACAGCTGTTTCGGGCCGTGCAGGGGTGACGCGCAGTTATCCTTGAGTGTCCCCCTGTCCGTCCCGAACGCTGGAGTCACGCGTGCGCATCGATCTGCACACCCACTCCACGGCGTCGGACGGTACGGACACCCCGGCCGAGCTGGTCCGCAACGCGGCTGCCGCCGGTCTCGACGTCATCGCGCTCACCGACCACGACACCACCCGTGGCTACGCGGAGGCGACCGCGGCGCTGCCCGCCGGTCTGACCCTGGTGACCGGTGCCGAGCTGTCCTGCCGCGTCGACGGCATCGGGCTGCACATGCTGGCGTACCTCTTCGACCCCGAGGAGCCGGAGCTGGCGCGCGAGCGCGAGCTCGTCCGCGACGACCGGGTGCCGCGCGCCCGGGGCATGGTGGACAAGCTCCAGGAGCTCGGCGTCCCCGTGACCTGGGAGCAGGTCGCCCGGATCGCGGGCGACGGCTCGGTCGGCCGCCCGCACGTCGCCGAGGCCATGGTCGAGCTGGGCGTCGTCGGCTCCGTCTCCGACGCCTTCGTGCCGGACTGGCTGGCGGACGGCGGCCGGGCGTACGTCGGCAAGCACGAGCTCGACCCGTTCGACGCGATCCGCCTGGTCAAGGCGGCCGGCGGGGTCACCGTCTTCGCGCACCCGCTGGCGCTCAAGCGCGGCCGGGTCGTGCCCGAGACGGTCATAGCCGAGCTCGCGTCGGCCGGCCTCGACGGTATCGAGGTCGACCACACGGACCACGACGCGCCCACGCGCGCGCGGCTGCGTTCGCTCGCCGCGGAGCTCGGTCTGCTGACCACGGGCTCCAGCGACTACCACGGCAGCCGCAAGGCCGTACGGCTCGGGGAGTGCACCACCGACCCCGAGATCTACGGCGAGATCACGCGCCGCGCGACGGGCGCTTTCCCCGTCCCGGGCGCGGGCGGAACCGGCCGCTGACCTGGCGGGGCCGCGCCCCGGCCCCTTCTTCGCTTTCCCCGAGGACTCCGCCCGAGCGGGGTCCCCCTTTCCGTACACCCCCTCTCCTGCAAGGCACCACCGTGTTCGACGCTGCCGTCTTCGGCTCCCTCTTCCTCACCCTTTTTGTCATCATGGATCCCCCCGGGATCACGCCGATCTTCCTCGCGCTCACCTCCGGCCGCCCCGCCAAGGTGCAGCGCAAGATGGCGTGGCAGGCCGCGGCCGTGGCCCTCGGCGTGATCACCGTCTTCGGTCTGGTGGGCCACCAGATCCTGGCGTATCTGCACATCGACGTCCCCGCGCTGATGATCGCGGGTGGCCTTCTGCTGCTGCTCATCGCGCTCGACCTGCTCACCGGCAAGACGGACGAGCCGAAGCAGACCAAGGACGTCAACGTCGCGCTCGTACCGCTGGGCATGCCGCTGCTCGCCGGGCCCGGCGCGATCGTCCAGGTGATCCTGGCGGTCCAGAACCACGACACGTTCGGCGGGCAGGTCGCGGTCTGGACGGCGATCCTGGCGATGCACATCGTGCTGTGGCTGGTCATGCGGTACTCGCTGCTGATCATCCGGGTGATCAAGGACGGCGGCGTCGTCCTGGTGACCCGGCTCGCGGGCATGATGCTCTCCGCGCTCGCGGTGCAGCAGATCATCAACGGCGTGACCCAGGTGATCCACGGAACCTGACGCACCGGGCTACTGACGCACCGACGCGAGGCGTCCGTACGCGAAAAAGCGCCCCCTGCGCATCGACGGCATCGTCGGTGTACGGGGGGCGCTTCGGCTTTCGCCGCGTAGAAGATCCTTACGCGTTACGAAGCCGAGCTGTCGGCCGGGCGGATGTAGATGCGCTGGCCGATTGCGGCGGCCTGCTGCACGATCCGGTTGACGGAGGCGGCGTCCACGACGGTGCTGTCCACGGCGGAGCCGTCGACGTCGTTGAGGCGCATGATTTCGAAGCGCATGGCTTCTCCCTTCGTCTGATCCTCCTGAAGGAGAACTACTGGTGCGGGGGGCTGCGCCTGTGCAGCCTGCTCCCACGGTTCAATGGGTTCAACGGGTTGCCCTTGGCAAACATTCCCTACGCTAAGGAAATTTTTTCATCGTCTAAGTACTGGACGGTAGGGCGACCGGTTGTGTGGGGTCGGTCACGCCACGGACAATGGGTGGCATATGAGCGAAGCAGGCGACACCACCAGCGGTAACCCCGACGGCCCGAGCACCCCGGGCGGGCCCGCCGCGTCCCCCGTCGGCCCCGACATCACCGCCCAGCTGGAGCGCACCAACCAGCTGCTGCGGCGGATGCTCGCCGAAGTGGCGAAGACCCCGTCGACCCACGCGATCTTCGTGGACGCGGGGTACGTGTACGCGGCCGCGGGCCTCCTGGTCACCGGGACCGAGGACCGGCGGGCCTTCGACCTCGACGCCGAGGGGCTGATCGAGGCGTTCATCGACAAGGCGCGCACGATCTTCGCGGACAGCCGGCTGCTCCGCGTGTACTGGTACGACGGCGCCCGCCGCCGCATCCACACCGCCGAGCAGCAGTCCATCGCCGAGCTGCCGGACGTGAAGGTGCGCCTGGGCAACCTCAACGCCAACAACCAGCAGAAGGGCGTCGACTCGCTGATCCGCTCCGACCTGGAGTCCCTGGCCCGGCACCGCGCCATCAGCGACGCGGCGCTCATCGGCGGCGACGAGGACCTGGTCTCGGCGGTCGAGGCGGCGCAGGGGTACGGCGCCCGGGTCCACCTCTGGGGCATCGAGGCCGCCGAGGGGCGCAACCAGGCGGAGCCGCTGCTGTGGGAGGTCGACAGCCAGCGCACGTTCGACCTGGACTTCTGCAAGCCGTACGTCACGCGGCGGCCGGTGACGATGTACGAGGAGAGCGGGCCCGCGCCGACGCGGGACGATGTGCGGTTCGTGGGGGCGCAGATCGCGGCGACGTGGCTGTCGGAGCGGGGCCGGGCCGCCCTGGCCCAGCTGCTGCCCGGGCATCCGTTCCTGCCCGGCCCGGTCGACCAGGACCTGCTTGTCGAGGCCGAGCGGTTGCTTCAGCGGTCCCTGCGGGGGCATGCGGATTTGCGGCGGGCGCTGCGGGACGGGTTTTGGCAGCACTTGCAGTCGCAGTACTGACCCTGACCTGCTGTCTCGGTGGGCGTGCTTGTTCGGTCGGGTGCGGGTGGGTGGGGGCTAGTCGCGCAGTTCCCCGCGCCCCTAGTGGGCGCCCCGGACGTCCTGAGCAGGCGTCCTGGACGTTGCGGCCTCCAGCCAGAACTCCGTCAACGCCGTTGCCAGTTGTTCCGGGTGCGACACGTTGGGGGAGTGGCCCGCGCCCCGGATGACTGTGTGGCGGGCGCCCGTGTCGTGGGCCAGGGCAGCCAGTTCGGTGACCGTCCACACGGACTCCTCGTCGCCGTACGCCACATGCAGCGGCAGGGGGAGCGCGGCCAGGCCCTTGGTGCGGTCCGGTTCGGTTCTCAACTGGCGCCCGGTGGCGATGAGTTGGGCCGGGCGGGTGTTGTACCAGCGCTGCTGCAGGAACGCGGCGATGTCGGGCTCGTCGGGGACGTGCGCCGGGTCGCGGCTGTCCAGCCAGCGCGTCACCGCCCACACCGCCGCCGGCGGCAGTACCGGCAGGGCGGCCCGCAGCAGCCGGATCTTGGCCCGCTGCTCCGGGCCGACATGGCCCGGCCCCGACGCGAGCAGCGTCAACGACCGGAAGGAGTCCGGGGCGAGGCGGGCGGCGGAGCGGGCGACCAGGCCGCCGAAGGAGTGGCCGACCAGGTGCACGGGCCCGTCGCCGAGGGCCGCCGTCTGGGCGAGCACGTCCTCGGCGAGGGTGCGCGGGGTGTACCCGCGGGTGCGGCGCGGTCCGGGGCTCTCGTGCTGGCCGCGTCCGTCGACCGCGACCGCGCGGTAGCCGGCCCGGGTCAGCGGCTCCAGGAGGGCGAGGAAGTCCTCCTTGCTCCCCGTGTACCCCGGCACGAGCAGCGCGGTCCCGACCTGCGCCGCCGTGGGGCGCGCGTCCAGCACGGCGAAGGGGCCGCGCGGCGTGACGAGCGCGTACGCGCGCGTGCCGGTGGGCAGGGCGAGGGAGCGGGGTGTGCTCATACGCCGAGCGTAATCGGGGCTCTCGGCCGCCCTCAATTCGACCCCTGACCTGCGGCTCTCGTACCCGGTGCAGGGCTCGAAACGCGCCCGGCCCGGCACCCCCGTGAAGGGGTGCCGGGCCGAACGTGGCTCGCTGTGGTGCTTACGCCTCCGGCGTCGCGGCCTTGCGCGTCCGCGTGCGGCGCGGCTTGGCCTCGGCCTCGGCCTCGGGCGTCGCCTCGGGGGCGGCCTCCGCCGTCTTCTTCGCGCGCGTGCGGCGCGGCTTGGGCTCGACGGGCGCGTCGGCCTCGACCGCCACGGCCACGGCCTTCTTGCGGGTACGGACCGGCTTGGCGGCGGCCTCGGCGGCCTTCGCCGCGGCGATCTCCAGCGCGGCCGACTCCGGGGTCAGGAACCCGACCTCGGCGACCGGCTCGACGACCTTGCGGACGCGGCGACGCGGCGCCGGGGGCGCCTCGACGACGGCCTCGGCGACCGGCTCGGCCACCTTGCGCGTACGGCGGCGCGGGGCGGCCACGGGGGCTTCCACGACGGCCTCGGCGACCGGCTCGGCCACCTTGCGGGTGCGGCGGCGCGGGGCCGCGGGGGCCTCCGGCTCGGCGGCGGGCGCCGGGACGACGGGCGCCTCGGCGACCGCGACGGCCTCGGCCGTCTTGCGCGTACGGGTACGACGCGGCTTCGGCTCGGCCTCGACGACCACCTCGGCCACCGGCTGCTCGGCGACGGCCTTCTCGGCCGCGGCCCGCTCGACCACTGCCTCGGCGGCGGCCACCACGGCCTCGGCCGGGGCGACGGCGCGGGTGCGGCGGCGACGGCGCGGTGTGCGCGGCTCGGCGGACTCCGTCTCGGCGGGCGCCTCTACGGCCGGCTCCGGCGTCACGGACTGCGGCTCGGTCTCCTCGACCGAGGACCCGCCGCGCGTACGACGGCGCTGGCGCGGCGTGCGCGTCCGGGCCGGACGCTCCTCCGTCGCGACCGGGGCCGCGGCGGCGGACTTGCGGCCGCGGCCGCCCGTCTCGCCCAGGTCCTCGACCTCCTCGGCCGCCAGACCCGCACGGGTCCGCTCGGCGCGGGGCAGGACGCCCTTGGTGCCCGCCGGGATGTTGAGCTCCTCGAACAGGTGCGCGGACGTGGAGTACGTCTCGACCGGGTCGTGGAACTTCAGGTCGAGCGCCTTGTTGATCAGCTGCCAGCGCGGGATGTCGTCCCAGTCGACCAGGGTGACGGCGGTGCCCTTGTTGCCCGCGCGGCCGGTGCGGCCGACGCGGTGCAGGAAGGTCTTCTCGTCCTCCGGCGACTGGTAGTTGATGACGTGCGTGACGCCCTCGACGTCGATACCGCGCGCGGCGACGTCGGTGCAGACCAGCACGTCGACCTTGCCGTTGCGGAACGCGCGCAGCGCCTGCTCGCGGGCGCCCTGGCCGAGGTCGCCGTGGACCGCGCCGGAGGCGAAGCCGCGCTTGGCGAGCTGCTCGGCGATGTCGGCGGCCGTCCGCTTCGTACGGCAGAAGATCATCGCGAGTCCGCGGCCCTCGGCCTGCAGGATGCGCGCGACGAGCTCCGGCTTGTCCATCGAGTGGGCGCGGAAGACGTGCTGCGAGATGTTGGCGACGGTCGCGCCCTCGTCGTCCGGCGCGGTGGCGCGGATGTGCGTGGGCTGCGACATGTAGCGGCGGGCCAGGCCGATGACCGCGCCCGGCATGGTCGCCGAGAACAGCATCGTCTGACGCTTCGGCGGAAGCATGTTGATGATCTTCTCGACGTCGGGCAGGAAGCCCAGGTCGAGCATCTCGTCGGCCTCGTCCAGGACGAGCACGCGGACGTGGGAGAGGTCGAGCTTGCGCTGGCCGGCCAGGTCGAGCAGGCGGCCCGGGGTGCCGACGATCACGTCGACGCCCTTCTTGAGCGCCTCGACCTGCGGCTCGTAGGCCCGGCCGCCGTAGATGGCGAGCACGCGGACGTTACGGACCTTGCCGGCGGTGAGCAGGTCGTTGGTGACCTGGGTGCACAGCTCGCGGGTGGGGACGACGACGAGCGCCTGCGGGGCGTCGGTCAGCTGCTCGGGCTTGGCCCGGCCCGCCTCGACGTCCGCGGGGACGGTGACGCGCTCCAGGATCGGCAGACCGAAGCCGAGCGTCTTGCCGGTGCCGGTCTTGGCCTGGCCGATGACGTCGGAGCCGGAGAGCGCGACGGGGAGCGTCATCTCCTGGATGGGGAACGGGGACACGATGCCGACGGCTTCAAGGGCTTCGGCGGTCTCGGGAAGGATCCCGAGCTCTCGGAACGTAGTCAGGGTGCTGCCTCTTCTGTGAGACGCGGCACGGGGCGAACGGGGCGGGTCTTACCGTGCCGGGTTCATCCGGCCGGAGTCGGGAATCGACCTGTGCCGGGTGGCGCGGGACCACTGCCGTCGCTCAAGCGCTCATGCCGCTGAGGGTCCCTCATCTGCAATCACGCACTTGTCACGCGTCGCACGAGGGCTGTCGGGTCGGAGCCGACCGGGCGACCGACCGGGCATCCTCATTCATCAAGCCGCCCGCCGAATACATGATCCTCGGCAGGCTCATTACCACTGTACCCCGGATTCGCGCATGTGTGTTGGGCGAATCCGCGGGAAGCGCCGGGACCCGGTTCCTGACCAGGGCCTTCCGTCGCGCCGGGAGCGGGCTATTGTGCGGACCATGGAGACGCCTGACAACGCCGCCGCAGCCGGCACCGAAGCCGCCGGACACGCCGAAGAACCCACCGCGCAGCCCACCGGGATCGCCGCCCAGGACTGGGCGACGGCCTCCGCCGAACCCCAGTACCGCGCCGCCGTCGTGGACCTGCTCGGCGCGCTCGCGTACGGCGAGCTGGCGGCCTTCGAGCGCCTTGCCGACGACGCCAAGCTGGCCCCGTCGCTGGCCGACAAGGCGGAGCTGGCGAAGATGGCCTCGGCCGAGTTCCATCACTTCGAGCGGCTTCGCGACCGCCTCGCGGAGATCGACGCGGAGCCGACCGCCGCCATGGAGCCGTTCGCCAAGGCCCTGGACGACTTCCACCATCAGACCGCGCCGTCGGACTGGCTGGAGGGCCTGGTCAAGGCGTACGTGGGCGACTCGATCGCCAGTGACTTCTACCGCGAGGTGGCGGCCCGGCTCGACTCGGACACGCGCGGCCTGGTGCTCGCCGTCCTCGACGACACCGGCCACGGCAACTTCGCCGTCGAGAAGGTGCGCGCCGCGATCGAGGCCGACCCGCGCGTGGGCGGGCGCCTCGCGCTGTGGGCGCGCCGGCTGATGGGCGAGGCCCTGTCGCAGGCCCAGCGCGTGGTCGCGGAGCGCGACGCGCTCTCCACGATGCTGGTCGGCGGCATGGCGGACGGCTTCGACCTGGCCGCCGTCGGCGAGATGTTCACCCGGATCACCAAGGCGCACACCAAGCGGATGGCCGCGCTGGGCCTCGCGGCGTAAGCGCTTCGCCGGGAGTGCGCGATGCTTCGGCTGCGGACCGTGCGTGGCTGGTCGCGCAGTTCCCCGCGCCCCTTTGGGGCACGCGGTACCACGGCGGACTTCCACCAGTCCGCTCGGCGCCTGCCCGTACGAAGGAAGCCGCCTACGCCGCTGATCGGCGCAGGCGGCCCGACGGGCGCAGCAGCAGGGACAGCGCGACCACGGCGATGAACGTCGCGCCGACGATCGTCGTCACCGTATGGCCCGGGCCGACCGCCGAGTGGGTCAGGAAGGCGCCGAACAGGGCGCCGAGCGGGCCCGCCGCCAAAACGGTTCGGCGGTCGGGCAGGCGGTGTGGCAGGCGGGTCGCTGCTGTCCAGGCAAGGGCGAGGCCGAGCAAAACGGAGCCGAGCGCTTCCAGGAACATGGGCGTCCCTCCCGCGGTGTGGACCAGGCGAATTCAGGTCACAGCCGTCCTACCCGACGCTCGCGGAGCGCAATCCTCCCCTCACCGTGTGGAGCACAGGGAGCGCACAGCCGGCGCGAAGGAGCCCGGACAGCGCCCCGGAGACAGCCCCGAACAGCGCCCCGGAGACACAGGAGCGGCCCGGCGGTCGATGACCGCCGGGCCGCTCCTGTGCCACACGCGTCTACGGGCTACAGCTGGCCGAAGCCCACCCGGCGAACCGCCGGCTCGCCGATCTCCACGTACGCGATCCGGTCGGCCGGCACGAGGACCTTGCGGCCCTTGTCGTCCTGGAGGCTGAGCAGCTGCGCCTTGCCGGCGAGGGCGTCGGCTACCGCGCTCTCGACCTCTTCGGCGGACTGCCCGCTCTCCAGAACGATCTCCCGGGGTGCGTGCTGCACGCCGATCTTGACCTCCACGGCTATGTCCCTCCGACGGTCTGCGGTGCGCGGTCAGCCGCGCCGTACCCCGCACACATTAGCCCGGTGAGGGGACCCGGACGGGCGAGCGCCGCACGCTACGAGCGAACACCGCGGCCCGTCGCGGCCGGTCGGACGGCCGGTCAGTGGCCGTCCGTGCCGTGCAGCGGGAAGCCCGCGATGCCGCGCCAGGCCAGCGAGGTCAGCAGCTGCACCGCCTTCTCGCGCGGGATCGCCGACTCGCTGGAGAGCCAGTAGCGGGCGACCACCTGGGAGACCCCGCCGAGGCCGACGGCGAGCAGCATCGACTCGTCCTTGGACAGCCCGGTGTCCTCGGCGATCACGTCCGAGATCGCCTCGGCGCACTGGAGGCTGACCCGCTCGACGCGCTCGCGCACGGCGGGCTCGTTGGTGAGGTCGGACTCGAAGACGAGCCGGAAGGCGCCGCCCTCGTCCTCCACGTACGCGAAGTAGGCGTCCATGGTGGCGGCGACGCGCAGCTTGTTGTCGCTGGTCGAGGCGAGCGCCGTGCGCACCGCCAGGAGCAGCGCCTCGCAGTGCTGGTCGAGCAGGGCGAGGTAGAGCTCCAGCTTTCCGGGGAAGTGCTGGTAGAGGACCGGCTTGGAGACGCCCGCCCGCTCCGCGATGTCGTCCATCGCGGCCGAGTGGTAGCCCTGTGCGACGAAGACTTCCTGGGCGGCGCCCAGAAGCTGATTGCGGCGGGCCCGGCGCGGCAGGCGCGTGCCCCGCGGGCGCGCCGCCTCGGTCTGCTCGATGGCTGTCACGCCGCCTCCCAAATGTTGATCTCGTGCGCGAAGCACGCGCGCCGCCATCGTACTTTTGGGTAACCCGGCTGTGCGCGGTGCGCACGCAGAATTTCACGGACCGGACAGGCTGGGTAGCTGGAGATACGCCCGGTTATCCGAACAAATCAGCGGTAGTCGTCTTCGTCGAGTGCGACGACGCGAGCCTGTTCGACGCTGTCCGCCTCGTTGGCCGCGTCCGGGTGGACGCGGGTCAGCGGCTCGTCGTGTTCCTGTCGTACGTCCGTGTGCTGCTCGGCGGCATCCGCTTCAGGGGTTTCCTCGGGGATCTCGGCGGTGTCGTCGTCTACGTCCTGGAAGGTCTCAGGGTCGCTGGGGTCGACGGGCATGGCTGCTCCCTTTAAAGAGGGCTTGCTACGAGCCTAGGGGGTGGCTCTGCGCAGCGCTATGCGATCTGTGACGGCGAACACATGAACCACGGTGTGATCGTCTCGTAACATTGCCCGCATGTCTTCGACCGAGCTGCCGGAATCCCTAGCCGCCGCCGTCGCCCCGGCACCTCGGGTGGGCGCGGTCCGGGTGGCGCCGGGCGAGGAGCTGCGTTCGGTGAGCCTGCCCGGCCTGACGCTGACCGTCCGGTCGCGCCCCGGGACCCGGCCCGGCCTGGCCCCCGCCCTGTTCGTGCACGGGCTCGGCGGGTCCTCGCAGAACTGGTCGGCGCTGCTGCCGCACCTCTGTGACCTGGTCGACGGCGAAGCCCTCGACCTGCCCGGCTTCGGGGACTCCCCGCCGCCGGACGACGGCAACTACTCGGTCACCGGCCACGCGCGCGCGGTGATCCGGCTGCTTGAGTCGGCCGGGCGCGGGCCCGTCCACCTCTTCGGGAACTCGCTGGGCGGCGCCGTCGCCACCCGCGTCGCAGCCGTCCGCCCGGACCTGGTCCGCACCCTCACCCTGATCTCGCCCGCGCTGCCCGAGCTGCGCCCCCAGCGCACCGCCTGGCCCACCGGACTGCTGGCGGTGCCGGGAGTGGCCTCGCTGTTCATGAAGCTGTCCAAGGACTGGACGGCCGAGGACCGTACGCGCGGAGTCATGGCCCTTTGCTACGGCGACCCGGGCCGGGTCGGCCCCGAGGCGTTCCGGGCGGCCGTCGAGGAGATGGAGCGCCGCCTTCGGCTGCCGTACTTCTGGGACGCGATGGCCCGCTCGGCGCGGGGCGTCGTCGACGCGTACACGCTCGGCGGCCAGCACGGACTGTGGCGCCAGGCCGAGCGCGTGCTCGCGCCGACGCTGCTCGTGTACGGCGGCCGCGACCAGCTCGTCGGCTACCGGATGGCCCGCAAGGCGGCCACCGCGTTCCGCGATTCGAGATTGCTGACCCTGCCCGACGCCGGGCACGTGGCGATGATGGAGTACCCGGAGGTGGTCGCGCAGGCGTTCCGGGACCTGGTCGACGACTGCGGAAACAGGAGCTGATCCGGGGCGTGGGACGACACAGCCGACCCAAGGGCGCCGCGTCCGGCGACCCGGGCATACCCAACGGGGACTCCGGGACGCGGACAGCGGAACCGGGGATCCCCGCCGCGTACCGGGGCGACTTCGCAGCCGAGTACGAGCACCCGGACGACCTCGGAGCCGCATTCCGGGGCGACTCCTCGGTACGCCCCACCGAGCACGGTCCGTCCGCCGACCGCTTCGCCGCACCCGCCGGGCACCCCGGCGCCGCCGATGCCGCACCCGTCGCTCCGGGCGCGGGCAGGCGCCGCCGTATCGACGGTCCCGCCACCGGGCCGATTCCGCGGGTCCGGCCGGTTCCCGGCGGCCCCGCGCCCGAGCACGTCGGCGGCTCCACCCCGGCGCACGGCGTGCCCCGGGTGCGCGGCGGCCACCCCGAACACCATGAGGGCGGCGGCGGTTGGGGCGAGCCCTCCGCCGTACGCCACGACGACTGGTACGACACCGCGCGCCCCATGGCCCCCACCGGCACCGGCCCGGCCGGTCCCGTCGGCCGCACCGGCCCGGCCGTCGGCCCTGTCGTCCGCATACCGGGACCCCGACGCGAGTACGTGGACGCCTTCGACGGGCGGGAGCGGACCGACACCTTCGAGGGACAGGGGCGGACCGATGTGTTCGAGGGGCGCGACCCGTCGGACACCGGCGCGCGGCGCACAGCGGCGCAGCCGACCGTCCCCGCGCCCCGGCCGGTCCCGGTCGAGGACCCGCACGAGCACCCGGACGCCCCCGCCGACCCCAAGCCGGTCAAGGGCAAGGGCCGCACTCTCACCGGTATCGCGGCCGCCGCCGTGACCACCGTGCTCGCGGTCGTCGTGGCCGGGCAGGTCACCTCCGACGGCGGCCACCACATCGGCGCCCAGTCCGCCGGGGACAGCAGCCGGGACGACGAGGGGACGGCCTCCCGCTCCCACAACCGGGCCACGCCCGAGCAGGCGGCCCCGGCCCAGGAGGCCTCGTACGAGCAGAAGATGGCGCTCCAGTACCCCATCGACCCGAAGCTGAAAGGTTCCGGCGACTTCGAGGCGGTGCCCGGGTTCGTGGCGGCGCCCGGCAAGGGGCGCAAGTACCGCTACCGGGTCGACGTCGAGAAGGGCCTCGGCCTGGACGGCCAGCTCTTCGCCGACGCCGTGCAGCGCACCCTCAACGACGACCGCAGCTGGGCGCACGACGGCGCGATGACCTTCGAGCGGATCTCGTCCGGACAGCCGGACTTCGTGGTCACGCTGGCGAGTCCGGGCACCACGGCGACCTGGTGCGGCAAGTCGGGCCTGGACACGACCGAGGACAACGTCTCCTGCGACTCGGCCGCCACCGAGCGCGTGATGATCAACGCGTTCCGCTGGGCGCAGGGTTCCCAGACGTTCGGGGACCGGGCGATGTACGCCTACCGGCAGATGCTCATCAACCACGAGGTGGGGCACCGGCTCGGCCACGGTCATGTGAGCTGTCGCACTCCCGGCGCCCTCGCCCCGGTGATGCAGCAGCAGACCAAGTCCCTGGACATAGACGGGATCAAGTGCCGTCCCAACCCCTGGGTCTTCCCGACTGGTTGAGACCTGTACGACCCCGCTGTCCACACTGTGGGACGGCTGTCTCAATCCTGGTTGACAGTGGACAGCGGGGCTTTGCATAGTTCTCGGCATGCCGCACCGCCCCGTCACCCCCGCACGCGCCGCCATCGAGCTGGCGCTGATCGGCGTGACCGGGCTCTGCGTAGCCGACGTTCACTGTTGCTGACGCCCACCCGCGCGCCCCTTCGTACGGTTTCGTCCGTATGTCGCGCCCGGGTACTCCGTCGTCGTTCATTCGCGCGGGCGCAGCACTCCCTCATTCTTTGAAGACTCATGACCTCGTCATGGGCCGAGGCAGACGCCCGCGTCCCGTTTGCCCCAGCCCGGCAGTCATCGAGAGGTCTTCAGTCCCATGCGCCAGATGTCCGGAAACGTCGCAAGAGCGGCAGCGATAGCCGTGGTTCTCGCCGTGGGCGCTGTCGCCTGCGGCCCCGACGACAGCGGCGCCAAGAACGCCGGGGGTACGGGCGGCAAGCCGCAGAAGGGCGGCACGCTCTCCGTCCTCAACAATGAGCCGCAGACCGACTTCGACCCGGCCCGCCTCTACACCTCCGGCGGCGGAAACGTTCCGTCCCTGGTCTTCCGTACGCTCACCACCCGCAACCGCGAGGCGGGCGCCGCGGGCACCAAGGTCGTCCCCGACCTCGCCACCGACACCGGCAAGCCCAACGCCGACGCCACGGTGTGGACGTACACCCTCAAGGACGGCCTCAAGTACGAGGACGGCACGCCGATCACCACCGCCGACATCAAGTACGGCATCGAGCGGTCGTTCGCCGCCGAGCTCTCCGGCGGCGCGCCCTATCTGCGCGACTGGCTGGTCGGCGGCGCCGACTACCAGGGTCCGTACAAGGACGGCGGCAAGGGCCTGGCGGCCATCGAGACGCCCGACGCCAAGACCATCGTCTTCCATCTGAACAAGCCCGAGGGCGAGTTCCCGTACCTGGCGACCCAGACCCAGTTCGCGCCGGTCCCCAAGGCCAAGGACAAGGGCACCAAGTACCAGGAGCACCCGGTCTCGTCCGGCCCGTACAAGGTCGTCAAGAACGAGAACAACGGCGAGCACCTGGTCCTGGAGCGCAACCCCAACTGGTCCGAGGCCACCGACGCCCAGCGCAAGGCCTACCCGGACAGCATCGACGTCCGCTCCGGGCTCGACGGCTCCGTCATCAACCAGCGCCTGTCCGCGTCCCAGGGCCCGGACTCGGCGGCCGTCACCACCGACACCAACCTGGGCCCGGCCGAGCTCGCCAAGATCGGCGGCGACAAGGCGCTCAACGCGCGCGTGGGCACCGGCCACTTCGGCTACACCAACTACATCGCCTTCAACCCGAAGGTGAAGCCGTTCGACAACCCGAAGGTGCGCCAGGCGATCGCGTACGCGGTGGACCGCACCTCGGCCGTCAACGCGGTCGGCGGCTCCTCGCTCGCCGAGCCCGCCACCACCTTCCTGCCGAACCAGAAGTCGTTCGGATACACCGCCTACGACCACTTCCCGGCCGGTGACTCGGGCAACGCGGCCAAGGCCAAGGAGCTCCTGACGGAGGCGGGTTACGCGGACGGCCTGACCGTCACGCTCACCCACTCCAACGCCAAGGGCGGCCCCAAGGGCCCCGAGGTCGCCACCGCCCTCCAGGACGCGCTGAAGAAGGCCGGCATCACGGTCAAGTTCCAGGGCCTGGAGGCCAACGACTACAGCGACACCATCCAGAGCGTCGGCAAGGAGCCCGGCTTCTTCCTGCGCGGCTGGGGCGCGGACTGGCCGTCCGGCGGCCCGTTCCTCGCGCCGATCTTCGACGGCCGCCAGATCGTCAAGGACGGCGCCAACTTCAACACCGGCTTCCTCGACGACCCCTCGGTCAACAAGGAGATCGACGAGATCAACAAGCTGACCGACCTGTCGGCGGCCGCCCCCCGCTGGGGCGCGCTCGACAAGAAGATCGGTGAGCAGGCCGTCGTGGTCCCGCTCTTCCACCCGGTCTACAAGCGGCTCGTCGGCAAGGACGTCAAGAACGTCGTCATCAGCGACTGGACCGGTGTGCTCGACATCTCCCAGGTCGCGGTCAAGTAGTCATGACCGAAGCCCTGTTGGCTCCCGACGCGGGAGCGGCCACCGCGGCCGCTCCCGTTTCCGGGGCCCGCCAGTTCTGGCGGCGGCTGCGCGCCCAGCGCGCCGTGACCGTCGCCGCCGTCGTCTTCGCGCTGCTCGTCCTGGTCGCGCTCGCGGCGCCCCTGCTCACCGCACTGGAGGGGCAGGACCCCAACGCGTTCCACCCGGGCCTCGTCGACTCGGCGGCCGGCGGTGTGCCCAAGGGCTCCTTCGGCGGGATCAGCGCCGAGCACTGGCTCGGCGTCGAGCCCCAGACCGGCCGCGATCTGTTCGCGCGGATCGTCTACGGAGCCCGGGTCTCCCTCGGGGTCGCCTTCATCGCCACCGTGGTGCAGGTGTTCATCGGCGTGAGCCTCGGCCTGCTCGCCGCGCTCGGCGGACGCTGGGCCGACCAGGTCGTCAGCCGCTTCACCGACGTGGTGGCGGCCCTTCCGCTGCTCGTCATCGGGCTCGGCCTGATCGCCGTCGTCCCGGACTCGGTGCCGCGCCCGGTACTGATCACCCTGGTCATCGCGGTCGTCGGCTGGCCCGGCACCTCCAAGATCGTGCGCTCCTCGGCCCTCGCCCTCAAGTCGCTCGACTACGTCGCGGCGGCCCGGCTCAGCGGCTGGGGCCGCCTCGCCATCGCCCGGCGCGAACTGCTGCCCGCCCTCGCGGCGCCCGTCATCACCTACGGCGTGCTGCTCGTGCCCGCCAACGTCTCGATCGAGGCGGCCCTGTCGTTCCTCGGCGTCGGCATCAAGCCGCCCACCCCGTCGTGGGGGCAGATGCTCACCGAGGCCAACACCTGGTACCAGTCGGCGCCCACCTATCTGCTGCTGCCGGCCGGTTTCCTGTTCGTGACCGTGCTCTCGCTCACCGTCGTCGGCGAAGGCGTGCGCACCGCGCTCGACCCGAGGGCCGCCTCCCGGCTCAAGGTCGGCGTCAAGTCCCGTAAGGAGGCCGCGAAGTGACCGGCTTCCTGCTGCGGCGGATCGGCGGCGCCGTCTTCGTGCTGCTGGCCCTGTCCGTCGTCGTCTACCTCGTCTTCTACGCCGCCCCCGGCAACGTCGCGCAGATCGTCTGCGGCGAGCGCTGCTCCCCGGCGCAGGTCGCCCAGGTGCACGACCGCCTCCAGCTGGGCGATCCGCTCTACCTCCAGTACTGGCACTTCCTCGAAGGCCTGCTCGTGGGCCGCGACTTCTCCTCCGGTGTCGGCGTCGTCCACTGCGACGCGCCGTGCCTGGGCCTGTCGTACCGCCAGGACTCGCCGGTCACCGACATCCTGCTGAACAAGCTGCCGGTCACCGGGTCGCTGGTCGTCGGGGCGTTCGTGCTGTGGATCGTCCTCGGCGTCGGCACCGGCCTGCTCTCCGCGTGGAAGCGCGGCTCGGCCGTCGAGCGCGGGCTGACCGGGCTCACCCTGATCGGCTTCTCCACGCCGGTCTTCGTGATCGGCCTGGTCCTGATCATCGTCTTCTGCTCGACGCTGGCCTGGCTGCCGTTCCCGCAGTACACGCCGTTCTCCGACGACCCGCAGCAGTGGTTCTGGGGACTGCTGCTGCCGTGGATCTCGCTGGCGCTGATCGAGAGCGCCAAGTACGCGCGCCTGGTGCGCAGCTCGATGCTGGAGACGCTGGCCGAGGACCATGTGCGCACCTTCCGCGCGTACGGGCTGACCGAGCGGGCCATCGTCGGCAAGCACGCCCTGCGCGGCGCGCTGGCCCCCGTGATCGCGCTGAGCGCGCTGGACGCGGGCTCGATGTTCGGCGGCGCGGTGCTCACCGAGTCGCTGTTCGGCATCCAGGGCATCGGCAAGCTCCTGGTGGACTCGGTCCGCCAGGTCGACCTGCCGATCGTGGTCGGCGTCGTCATGACGACCGGGTTCTTCGTCGTACTGGCCAATGCCGTCGCGGACGCGCTGTACGCGGTGGCGGACCGACGGGTGGTGCTGTCATGACCGCGCAGGAGACTTCCGCGACGAGCGAGGCCGCCGCGTTGGTGGAGGTGACCGACCTCTCCATCGCCTTCGGCGAGACGCGGGCCGTGGACGGGCTCTCCTTCAGCCTGGCGCCCGGCGCCGCGCTCGGCGTGGTCGGCGAGTCCGGCTCCGGCAAGAGCGCGTCCGCGTACGCGCTGCTCGGGCTGCACCGGGGCACCGGCGCCGTCGTCGAGGGCACCGTCAAGGTGGCCGGAACCGATGTCCAGCGGGCCTCGGACGCCGAACTGCGGCGGCTGCGCGGGGGAGTGGCCGCGATGGTCTTCCAGGACCCGCTCTCCTCCCTCGACCCGTACTACACGATCGGCGACCAGATCGCCGAGGTGTACCGGGTGCACCGGGGCGGCTCGCGCAAGGCGGCACGCGCGCGTGCCGTCGACGTGCTCGACCGCGTGGGCATCCCGGACGCGGCGCGCAAGGCGCGCTCGCGCCCGCACGAGTTCAGCGGCGGCATGCGCCAGCGCGCGCTCATCGCGATGGCGCTGGCCTGCGAGCCGAAGCTGCTCATCGCCGACGAGCCGACCACGGCCCTGGACGTCACCGTCCAGGCCCAGATCCTCGACCTGCTGCACGGGCTGCGCCAGGAGACCGGGATGGGGCTGCTGCTCGTCACCCACGACGTGGGTGTCGCGGCGGAGAGCGTGGACGACGTCCTGGTGATGCGGCAGGGGCGCGCGGTCGAACGCGGGCCGGTGCGCGAGGTGCTGGGCGCGCCCAGGGCCACGTACACCAAGGAGCTCCTGTCCGCGGTGCCGCGCCTGGACGCGCCGAAGACCGTCGGCGAGTTCGCCGCCGGGGAGCCGCTGCTCGAAGCCGTCGACCTGCGCAAGGTCTTCGGTCGCGGCAAGGCGTCGTTCACCGCCGTCGACGGCGTCTCGCTCACCGTGCGGCGCGGCGAGACGCTGGGTGTGGTCGGCGAGAGCGGCAGCGGCAAGACGACGCTGGGCCGGATGCTGGTGGGCCTGCTCGACACGACGTCGGGCTCCATCCGCCGCGAGGGCACGGCCGTCCAGATGGTCTTCCAGGACCCGGTCGCCTCCCTCAACCCCCGGCGCCCGATCGGCGAGTCGGTCGCCGATCCGCTGCGGGCCTCGGGCGTACGGGACGAGAAGCGCATCCGCGCGCGCGTGGGCGAGCTCCTGGAGCGGGTCGGCCTCGACCCGGACCGCTACGACCGCTACCCGCACGAGTTCAGCGGCGGCCAGCGCCAGCGGGTCGGCATCGCGCGGGCGCTCGCGGCCGAGCCGCAGCTGATCGTCTGCGACGAGCCGGTGTCCGCGCTCGATGTGACCACCCAGGCCCATGTCACCGAGCTGCTCGCCGAGCTGCAGCGCGAACTCGGGCTCGGACTGGTCTTCATCGCGCACGACCTCGCCGTCGTACGCCAGGTCAGCGACCGGGTCGCGGTCATGCGCCAGGGCCGGATCGTCGAGGAGGGCGCGGTGGACGAGGTGTACGGCTCGCCCAAGGACGCCTACACCCGGCAGCTGCTCGCCGCCGTCCCCACCGTCGACCCGGTGCTCGCCGCGGTGCGCCGCGCGGCCCGCAAGGAGCTGCGCGACCAGCTGCGCGAGCAGAGCGGCGAACGCGGCCGCGATGAACTGGCCGCGGCCTGACGCTGGGTGACCCCCCAACCCCTTAGCGCTACAAAACGCGACCGGGGTGGGAAAGTTACGTGCATTCACCCCTTCCGGTGGCGCGATGGACAACCGTCCATCGCGCCACCGTCGTATCCGCTTACGTTCTTCCCGCTGCGAGTCGCCGGTGCAACGGCGGCCGCCCACAAGGGAGATCGGGGGTGCGTTGCATGCGGATCGGACTGCTCACGGACGGCGGGTATCCGTACACGACCGGCGAGTCCAGGCTGTGGTGCGACCGGCTCGTGCGCGGGCTCGCGCGGCACGAGTTCGACATATACGCGCTGAGCCGCACGGCGGCCCAGGAGGAACGCGGCTGGGTGGCCCTGCCGCCCCAGGTCCGCCGCGTCCGCACGGCCCCGCTGTGGTCCGCGGAGGAGTGCGCCAACCCCCGCTTCGCCCACCGCGGTTACGGCCGCCGCGAGCGCGGCCGCTTCGCCGGGTGCTTCCGGGAGCTGGCGGGCGCGATCTGCGGGGACGGGGCCGGGACCGGCTCGGGCGCGGCGCCCGTACGGGGCGCGCGGGGGCGCGGTGCGGCGGCGGCCGGGCTCGCGGCCGACGTGGCGCGCACGTTCGGCGAGTTCGGGCTCGCGGCGGGCGGGGGCGCGGTGTTCGGCGTGTCGGGGCCCGGCGCCGCCTCGGCCGACGACGAGCCGCCTTCCGCCCCGGTGACCGGCGCCTCGCGGTTCGCCGAGGGGCTGTACGGGCTCGCCGACCTCGCCCGGGAGTGCGGCGGGCTGCACACCGCGCTGCGCTCCGAGACGGCCGTGCGCGTCCTTGAGGCCGCCTGCCGCGCGCCCGGCGCGAGCCGCGCCGTGCAGGCCGCGCGCGTCCCCGACTACCTCGCCTTCGCCGACCTCCTGGAGCGCGCGCTGCGGCCGCTCTCGCTCGACTGGTACGACGCGGCGAGCCTCGGCGACGTCGACCTCTGCCATGCCGCCGGCGGTGGCTCCGCCGCCCTCCCCGGTCTGCTGGCCAAACGCTTCTTCGGGGTTCCGCTGCTGGTCACCGAGTACGGCGTCCAGCTGCGCCGGCAGTACCTCGCGGCCCGCGAGGCGCGCGTTCCGGTACGGGCGCTGCTGGCCGCCTTCCACCGGCGGCTCGCGGCCGAGGTGTACGACCGGGCCGCGCTCATCACCCCCGGCAACACCCACACCCGCCGCTGGCAGGAGAAGTGCGGCGCGGACCGCGCGAAGCTGCGCACGGTGTACCCGGGGATGGCCGCCGACCGCTTCCAGGGGGTCGGCGAGGGCCCGTCCGGCGGCGACCCCGGCACGCTGGTCTGGGTCGGCCGCGTCGACCCCACCAAGGACCTCATCGCCCTGCTCCACGCCTTCACCGAGGTCCGCCGCAAGGAGCCGGACGCCCGCCTGCGGATCTTCTACGCGGGGCCGGGTGCGGGCGGTGCGGCCGGTCCGGTGTCCGGGCCGCTGTCCGGGGCGGGTCCGGTGTTCGGGGCCGGTGGGGCGTACGCGGGGGGCGCGGCGGGGTACGACGGGTCCGGCGCGGGCTCCTACGGGTCGGGCTCGGGCGGGCAGGGGAGCGGCGTCGGCGGGTTCGGCTCGGCTTCGTACGGCGCGGCTTCCCATGGCTCGGCTCCGTACAGCGCCGCTTCGTACAGCGCGGCTCACGGGTACGCGTCGCCCCACGGCTTCGGCGCGGGCGCCGGGTCGTTCGGCGATTCCGCCGGGCTGTCTCCCGAGTCGGCCGCCTATCTCGCCCACTGCCGCGCCCTCGCGGCCCAGCTCTTCCCGGACGAGGCCGCCGACGCGCACGCGGTCGGCGACAACCCGGTCTCCTTCGAGGAGATCGGCGGTCCGGAGGCCCCGGACCTGGCCGACGCGTACGCGTCCGGCAGCGTCGTCGTGCTCTCCAGCGTCGTCGAGGGCTTCCCGGTCAGCCTGGTCGAGGCGATGTTCTGCGGCCGGGCCACGGTCTCCACGGACGCGGGCGCGGTGGTCGAGGTCATCGGCGGCACCGGGCTCGTGGTGCCGCCGCGCAACCCCCGCGCGCTCGCGGACGCGTGCGTGGCGCTGCTGCGCGACCCGGAGCGGCGCGAACGGCTCGGCGCCGCCGCCCGCGCCCGCGCGCTCGAACTCTTCACGGTCGAGCAGAACCTCGCGGCATTTCGCGGCATTTACCTGGAGCTGATGTCGCACTCCCCGGTCCGCCGCGAAGAGCTCGACGACAGCGCCGACCCGGTGCCGTTCGCGCACCCCGCCGAGGCCCATGTCCCCGGCAACTGGACCACGTCGAGCACCGCCCGCCCGGCCGCCGGGCACGCCCCGAGCTGGGCGGACCCGGGTACGCGCGCGTGGCGCACGCCCGACGCGGACGCGGTCGGCGACACGCTCGGGGACGTGGACCGGGGCCGCACGGGGGTCACCGGGGCCTCCGGGCAGACGCTCCCGGCCGACCCCGACCGCCGTAACGGATCAAGCCACTCCGCTACTTGGCACTCTGGCCTCTCCCGCCCCACAGCCGCAGACTCGGCCCCGAACCTCCCGGGTCCGACCGACGCCGACTCCGACTCCGACCCCGGCCGCGCGGACGTGCGTCCGCCCCACTCCCCGCCGCCCTTCTCAGCCCCGCCCCCCTCGTCCTCGTCCGACATCGGCCGCTCCGGCTCCGCCCGCGCCGAGGAGGCGACCCGATGACCATTCCCCCCACGACCCGCCCGGCGGACGGCCCCGCCGAGAGCGACATCCCGCGCGCCCCGGAGAGCGCCGGTGCCTGGGACATCCGCTCCGAGGCCCTGCTCACCGACCCGCCCCCGAAGCGCAGCACCGGCCCCCGGCGGCCGCGCACACCGGCGCGCGTCGCGAACAACTCCCTTCTCCCGGCGCCGAGTGCGCCTGAACCGGCCACGTCACCCGAATCGCCCACGTCACTCGCAGAGGCCGAACCGCCCGAACCACCTGCGTCAGCCGAACCGCCCGACTCCGAGCGCCCCGCACCGCCCGCGTCATCCGAGTCATCCGCACCGCCCGCCCGCCCCCGCACCCGGCGCGGACCCGCCGACCCCGTCAAGGCCCTCATGCACCGCCACCGCGAACTCTGCGAGCGGGCCGTCGACCCGCTGGAGATCGCGGCCGGTCTGGAGGCGCACGGGATGACCGACCGGACCGCCGCCCGCTTCCGGCACCGGGACGTGTTCTCGCTCGCCGACGAGCTCTACGCGCGCGTGCCGCGCGGCACCGAACCGCCCGGCGGCGACGTGGAGTTCGCGCCAGGGTCCGCCGGGCGGACCCTTCGGGTGCTGCGCGCGCTGCTGCCCGGCGCGCTGTGCGCCCTGTCCGTGACGGCCGCCCGTCTCACCGTCGGCCATGTGCGGCTCTCCGTAGTGGCCGCCGGGACCGCCGTGGTCGGCGCGGCCCTCGCGTACGCCGTGCGGAGCGGCGCGCTGCGGGCCGGGCGCGGCGCCGGGCTGCCCTGGGCGCTCTGGCTCGCCGCGTACGCCGTCGTCGGCGACGGACTCCTCGACGCGCTGCTCGCCGGAGGTCCGGACGGCGCGCCCGGGCACGGCTGGGCGACCGACCCGGCCGCGGCCGTCGGCCTGACCCTCGCCGTCGCGCCCGCCACCTGGTGCGCCCGCCTCTTCGCGGTACGGGCCCGCCGCTCCCTCGCCACCAGCCGCGGCCTCGAAGAGTTCGCCGGACGCGCCCGCCCGCTGCTGCTCGGCGCGGTCGCCCTCTTCCTGGCCGCCCTCGCCGCCGTCCTGCTGATCGCCCAACTCGCGTACGGACACGGCTCGTTCGCGTCCGCGATCACGCCCGGCGCCCTGCTCTTCCTGGCCCGGCTGCTCGCCCTGCACGGCTTCGCCGCGGCGGCCGTCGCCGGGCTGCGGGCGGCCGCCTGCGCGGAGGCGACCGCCCTGGGACTCGTGCTCGCCGGGCGCCTGCCGGGCTGCGGCCTCCTCGCCCGGCCGGTCTCCGCCGCCGTCGAGGCGGGCGGCGCCGGGACCGTTCCGGCGGCCCTGTGCGCCGTCGCGGCCCTCGCCCTGCTCGTCCGGGCCACCGCGGTCCTCGCCCGCGCCTCCGCCCACTCGGACCGCCCACCGACCCTCTGACCCGCACTACACGCATTGACGCGCACTGATGCCCGAAGGAGAACGAGACACATGACCGCCCTGCCCCCGGCCTCCTGCCGATCGCACGGAAAGGCCGTGCGATGAGGGTGCTACTGCTCGGTGCCAACGGATATCTGGGCCGTTTCGTCGCCGACCGCCTGCTGGCCGACCCGGCCGTCCAGCTCACCGCGCTCGGGCGCGGCGACGACGCCGACGTACGGTTCGACCTCGCCTCCGGCAGCCCGGGAGCCCTGACCCGCTTCCTGGACGCCGTCCACCCCGGGGTCGTGATCAACTGCGCGGGAGCCACCCGAGGCGGCGCCCGCGAGCTGACCCGGCACAACACCGTCGCCGTCGCCACCGTCTGCGAGGCCCTGCGCCGCAGCGGCTGCGGCGCCCGGCTCGTCCAGCTGGGCTGCGCCTCCGAGTACGGCCCCTCGCAGCCGGGCTCCTCGACCGCCGAGGACGCCGTGCCGCGCCCCGGCGGCCCGTACGGCGTGAGCAAGCTCGCCGGCACCGAGCTGGTCCTCGGCTCCGGCCTGGACGCCATCGTGCTGCGGGTCTTCTCGCCGGTCGGCCCCGGCACCCCCGCCGGGTCCCCCCTCGGGCGGCTCGCGGAGGCGATGCGCCGCGCCATGCAGTCCGGCGACGGCGAGCTCAAACTGGGCGGCCTCGGAGTGCAGCGCGACTTCGTCGACGTACGCGACGTCGCGCGCGCGGTGCACGCCGCCTCGCTCTCCGCGGCCCAGGGCGTCGTCAACATCGGCACCGGCCGCTCGGTGAAGCTGCGCGACGCGGCCGCCGTACTGGCCCGGGTGGCCGGATACGGCGGCGCGCTGCACGAGCTGGACGGCCCGCCCGGGCTGCGGCCGGGCGTCATCGGCGCCCCCCGCCCGTCCGCCGACGCGGTCCTGGAGCACCTGGCCGCCTCCCCGGCCCCCTACCCCGACGGCTGCGGCAGCTGGCAGCAGGCGGACGTCCGCACCGCGCGCGACCGGCTCGGCTGGCGGCCGCGGATCAACCTGGAGGAGTCGCTGGCCGACATCTGGATGGAGGCGGCGTGCCGCATCTGACCACCACCGGCGCCCTGTGCGCGGCGACCTCGGGCAGGCTCGGCGTCGGGGTCCCGGGCTGTGCCCATCCGCTGGTCGCACCGGTCGAGTGGGCCGAGCTGACCCGCCCCGGCACCCCGCTGCACTGGGCCGTCCTCAATGTCGCCGACGGCCCCGGCACCCGGCCCGACCCGCACTGTCTGGAGGCCGCCGGAAAGCTCCGCAACGCGGGCGTGCGCGTCCTCGGCCACCTCGACACCGCGTACGGCACCCGCTCCTTCGGCGAGCAGATCTCCGACGCCCACCGCTTCCTCGACTGGTACCGCGTCGACGGCTTCCTGCTGGACCGCTGTCCCACGGACCGGGACGCGCTGCCCGAGGTGCGGCGCACGGTGTCGGCCCTGCGGGCCCTGTGCGACGGCGCCCACCTGGTCCTCGGCCAGGGCACCCACCCGTACCCCGGCTACGCGGAGACCGCCGACCAGCTGGTCACCTTCACCGGGCCGTGGAGCGAGTACCGGTGGTCCCAGGTGGCCGAGTGGACCGCCGACTACCCGCCGGAGAGCTTCTGCCACTTCGTCCACGGAGTGCCCCGCAGCCACCTGGAGGAGGCCCTGCGCATCGCCCGCTGGCAGGGCGCGGGAACGATCTACTTCACCGACCGCGGCGACCGAGGCGGACAGATCGACCCATTCGAGACGCTGCCCGGCTACTGGGACGAAATCGTCTCGCGGATCGGACCTGGTATCTCGGAATGAGAAGCAGCGTGGCAGTGTTACGGGGAGAACAACCGTACTGACATACCGACCGACTGCGTAATAGAGGTTCACGTGTCGCTGCCACCCCTGGTAGAGCCGGCTGCCGAGCTCACCGTAGACGAGGTCCGCAGGTACTCGCGCCACCTGATCATCCCGGATGTCGGGATGGACGGCCAGAAGCGGCTGAAGAACGCCAAGGTGCTGTGTGTGGGCGCCGGCGGCCTCGGCTCGCCGGCCCTGATGTACCTGGCCGCCGCCGGTGTCGGCACGCTCGGCATCGTGGAGTTCGACGAGGTCGACGAGTCGAACCTGCAGCGCCAGATCATCCACAGCCAGGCCGACATCGGCCGCTCCAAGGCCGAGTCCGCCAAGGACTCGGTGCTCGGCATCAACCCGTACGTGAACGTGGTCCTGCACGAAGAGCGGCTCGAAGCCGAGAACGTGATGGACATCTTCAGCCAGTACGACCTGATCGTCGACGGCACGGACAACTTCGCCACGCGATACCTCGTCAACGACGCGTGCGTGCTGCTGGGCAAGCCGTACGTGTGGGGCTCGATCTACCGCTTCGACGGCCAGGCCTCGGTCTTCTGGTCCGAGCACGGTCCCTGCTACCGCTGCCTCTACCCGGAGCCCCCGCCGCCGGGCATGGTCCCCTCCTGCGCCGAGGGCGGCGTCCTGGGCGTGCTCTGCGCGTCCATCGGCTCCATCCAGGTCACCGAGGCCATCAAGGTCCTCACCGGCGTCGGCGACGCGCTGGTCGGCCGCCTGATGATCTACGACGCCCTGGAGATGCAGTACCGCCAGGTCAAGGTCCGCAAGGACCCGAACTGCGCGGTCTGCGGCGAGAACCCGACCGTCACCGAGCTCATCGACTACGAGGCCTTCTGCGGCGTCGTGTCCGAGGAGGCCCAGGAGGCGGCGCTCGGCTCGACGATCACTCCCAAGCAGCTCAAGGAGTGGATCGACGCCGACGAGAAGATCGAGATCATCGACGTCCGCGAGCCGAACGAGTACGAGATCGTCTCCATCCCGGGCGCAAAGCTGATCCCGAAGAACGAGTTCCTGATGGGCAACGCCCTCCAGGACCTCCCGCAGGACAAGCGCATCGTGCTGCACTGCAAGACCGGTGTCCGCTCGGCCGAGGTGCTGGCCGTCCTGAAGTCCGCGGGCTTCGCGGACGCGGTCCACGTGGGCGGCGGCGTCATCGGCTGGGTCAACCAGATCGAGCCGGAGAAGCCCATCTACTAGAGCCCGTCTCCCAGAGCCCATCCAAGGGATGGGCAGGCCGTTCCCCGGCGACCAGGACATTTGTCCTGCGGGACCCGGGACGGTTCACTCTGCCGGGCACAGTGCCCCCTCAGCGAAGCTTTCTGTTGTCAGCGAGAGAGCGCACGCGAAGGGGGCACTGTGATGAGCACGGTGGCAATCGAGAACCAGGTCCGCACGGTCGGGGCCGAGGCGCGCAAGACCGAGGCGCCGCAGACCGGGACGCAGCCGCGGAGCGCGGCGCAGCCGGAGATCAAGGGCCTGCCCACCTGGTACTTCCCGCTCGTCGGCTGCTTCGCCGGGGTCTTCGACATCGCCCGCGCGTACCCGGTGGTCTACTGGGCGATCCCGGTCGTGGCCGCCCTGAACATCGTCCTCACGCTCACCGTGCTGAAGGCCCGGATGCGCTACATGAAGGCGCTCTGGAAGAACAAGCGCACCCGGCTGCTCGCGCTCGGCCTGCTCGTCATCCGCTTCGCGGTCCGCTTCGGCCTGAGCCTCGCGGGCCTCGCCATGGGCGCGGAGAGCGGCAGCCTCGTCGTCGGCGTCGTCATGGCGGTCCTGGGCACCGCGATGGCCTGGGGCGACCAGTGGCTGATCCTGCGCACCCTGAAGCGCGCCCAGGCCTGACGCACGCCCGACCGGCTGCCGCCCCCGCCGCGCTACTGGCAGACCGTCCCGGCCGCCGGAGCCTTGCCGTCCAGCAGATACGTGTTCACCGCGTCCCGCACGCATGTGTTCTTGCTGTTGTACGAGCCGTGGCCCTGCCCCTTGTACGTCAGCTCCACGCCGACGCCCGGGCCGAGCTTCTCGACCATGTGCTGGGCGCCCGCGTACGGCGTGGCCGGATCGCCCGTGTTGCCGATGACGACGATCGGCGCCGCGCCCGGCGCGCTCACGTCCGGGGTGCTCCACTGACCCGGCACGGGCCAGGAGGTGCAGCCGAGCAGCCCCCAGCCGAGGTAGTCACCGAAAACAGGGGACGCCTTGCGGAACTCCGGCAGCTTGGCCTTCGTTTGGTCCAGTGAGTAACGATCCTTGAAATCAGCACAGTTGACGGCCGTGTTGGCGGCCTGGATGTTGCTGTACGTGCCGTCCTTGGCCCGGCCGTTCATCGCGTCCGACAGAGCGAGCAGAAGGGCGCCGTCCCCGCCCTCCGCGTCGTCCACGCCCTGTTCGAGGAGCTGCCAGTACTCCTTGGAGTACAGCGACTGCGCGATGCCGTTGGTCGCCTCGGTCTGGGTCAGCAGCCGGGGGCCGCTGCCCGGGATGGGCTGCTTGTCGAGGTCGGCGAGCAGCTTGACGATCCCGGCCTCCACCTCCTTGGCGGTCGCCCCCTTCAGCCGGCACTTGTCGCCCCGGTTCACGCAGTCCTGGGCGAAGTTGTCCAGGGCGAGCTGGAAGCCCTTGGCCTGGCCGAGCGCGCCCTGCTCGGCCGTGCTGGTGGGGTCGACGACGGCGTCGAAGACGGCCCGGCCGACGTTCTTCGGGAACAAGTGGGCGTAGACCCCGCCCAGTTCGGTCCCGTAGGAGATGCCGAAGTAGTACAGCTTGTCGTCGCCCAGGACCTGGCGCATCAGATCCATGTCGCGCGCGGCGCTGGTGGTGCCGACATGGGGCAGCACCCGCCCCGAGTTGGCCTGGCAGGTCGCGGCGAACTCCTTCATGTTCTCGGTGAGGCTCTTCTCCTCGGCCGCGTCGTCGGGCGTGGAGTCCTGGGCGAAGTAGCGGTCGAGCTGGCTGTCGCTCTCGCACTCCACGGGCGCGCTGGACCCGACGCCGCGCGGGTCGAAGCTCACCAGGTCGTACCGGGTCCTGAGCTTGTCGTAGTCGCTGGCGGCGGAGGGCAGGGTGGTCACCCCGGAGCCGCCAGGACCGCCGAAGTTGAAGATCAGCGACCCGATGCGCTTGTCCTTCTGGGTGGCCTCGGCCCGGATGAGGGCGAGCTCGATCGTCCCGGCGGCGGGCTTGTCGTAGTCGAGCGGCACGCGCATGGTGGCGCACTTCCACTCGCCTCCGCCGGGCGGCGGCGAGGGCGCCTGCCCGCTCCCCTCCGCCTGGGAGGGCGCGGCGCACTTCTTCCAGCTCAGCTTCTGGGAGGCGAGCGCCGACGGCTTGGCCGGGGACGACTCCTTGGTCCCGCCGCCGGAGCAGCCGGTGGCGGCCAGCAGGACGACGGCGGTGGCGGTGGCGAGAGAGGCGGCACGCAGAGCGGCGGAGTTCTCCATGCTCTCCATCGTGGGCCCGGCGGCCCGGGCCCGCGCGCATCCGCGGGCCATGCGGGTGGCCTTCGGACGCACGCGAGGGTCGCGCACGCCCGCGCGTCAGCTCAGAGCTCGCCTCTGCGCGTCAGGTAGTTGAAGCACAGCCAGCCCGGGAGCACCGGCAGCCAGAAGGTGAGCAGCCGGTAGAGCAGCACGGCCGAGGCCGCCGTCTCGGCCGGCAGACCCGCGAAGGTCAGCGCCGTGGACAGGGCCAGCTCCACCGCGCCGACACCGCCCGGCGTGGGCGCGGCCGACCCCAGGGCGTTGGCGGTCAGGAAGACCACCGCCACGCTCGCGTAGCTGAGGGTGTTGGCGCCGGAGCCGAACGCCCGGATCGAGGCGTCGAGGCACATCACGAAGGTGCCGGTGATCAGCAGTATCCCGCCGATGCCGGTGAGCAGCTTCTGCGGACGCTGGAGCACGTCGAGCATGCGCGGCACGACACCGGCGAAGAGCGACCGGACCCGGGTGACCACGAACTTCCGCAGGAACGGGATGGCGGTCACCACCAGGATCAGTACGGCCGCCGTCAGCAGACCCGCGATCACCGTGCGGGACGGCGAGAGGTCGGGCGTCTTCTCGGTGCCCGTCACATAGCCGAAGACCAGCAGCAGCGAGATGTGCGAGGCGAGCCCGAACAGCTGGGACGCGCCCACACTGGCCACCGCGAGCCCCGGCCGCACCCCGGCGCGCTGCAGGAACCGCGTATTGAGCGCGACACCGCCGACGGCGGCGGGGGCGACGAGCTTCACGAACGACCCGGCGACCTGGGCGATCACGGCCCGCCCGAACGGCACCTTCTCGGGCACGAAGCCCAGCAGGCTCGCCGCCGCCGCCGGATACGAGAGCGCCGAGAAGAGCACGGCGGCCGCCACCCAGCCCCACTGCGCGTTCGCGACGAGTTCGCCGAACTGGATGTGGGTGATCTGCACCAGCAGGTAGTAGGCGGCGATCGCACCGGCGACGAACGTCAGCAGCGTCTTCACCTTGATGCGCTCAAGACGCACCGGCTCCACCGGCGCCTGCGGACGGATCAGCAGCACCTGACGGCGGATCTGGGTGAGCAGATCGTCCTCGCGCGCGTTCTCCAGCGCCTCGTCGATGGCCTCCTTCTCGGCCTTCTTCTCGGCGCGCACGGCCTTGCTCTCGGCGCGTCCGGCCTTGCGCTCGTCCTCGGCGCCGACGGCCGTCGCCCCTGCGGCGCTCGGCGCCGTGCCGTTCACCGCTGCGCCGTTCACCGCCGTGCCGTTCACCGTCTCGGCGTCGCGATGGCGGGCCGCGGCGGCCTCGGCGACCCGCGCCTCCTTGGCCGCCAGCGACGCCTCGATGACCGCGTCGCGCTCGCGCTGCGCCTGCTCGCGCGCCAGCTTGCGCAGCGTCGCGCGCGTGGAGCGGCTCAGCGCGATCGGCTGGAGCAGCGGGAGGCTGTCGGCGACGGTGTCCGGGCCGAGCACGTCCACCGCGGCGGCCACCGCCCGCTCGGCGCCGACCCGCAGCCCCAGGGTGACGAGCAGCTGGGCGATGTCCATCCGCAGCACCACATCACCGGCCGCGATCTCGCCGCCGCGCAGATCCGTCAGGATGACGGTGCCGGAACGATCCACCAGAATCGCGTCTCCCGCGAGCCTGCGGTGGGCGATGCGCCGCGACTTCAGCGCCCGCACCTGACGCCAGGCGCCGCGCATCAGCTCGTCGGTGATCTCCTCGTCGCCGAGCGAGTCCAGGGAGCGGCCGCCGGTGTGCTCGTACACGAGCATGACGGCGTCCGGGCCGAGTTCGGAGGTCGCGATGAGCTTCGGCGCGTTGGCCCCGGCGGCGATCGCCGCGTACGCCAGCAGCGCCTCCTGCTCCAGGGCCTGGCGCAGCGACTGGATGGAACGGCGGGTGGAGATGGAGCGCAGCGTGAGCCGGCGCCACACCCGGTAGAAGAAGCCCTGCGCCTGCTGTTCGCGGTCGACGACGGTGACGTCGAGCGGGGAGGCGTCCTCCAGCGTGACGAAGTAGCGCCGGCCCCGGTCGCCCTGCTCCATGGAGTCCGGGACGTCCTCCGCGCGCATCGCGGTCAGCGGGCGGAAGCCGACGTTGCGCAGCCCGGCGAGCAGGGTCTGCCCGGTGGGCCGGACGTTCGGCGACCCGACCGCGTACAGCGTTCCGTACGCGACGGTCCAGCCGATCAGGACCGTGACCAGGATCGAGAACGGGGTCGTCTGGCCGCCGACGAGGACGGCGAACGAGTTGAGCAGCAGAACCGCCCACAGGGCGACCCGCCAGCGGGGTCTGCGGGCCATGCCGACGGCCGTCATATAGGCGATGACCGGCGCGAGATAGCCGTGCACGGGGTCGGTGAGGCCGCCCGTGCCGGACGGCTGGGTGAGCGCGTCGGTGATCGACTCCGGCGCGGACCTGGCCACCCAGAGGTCGGTGGCGAGGGCGACCCCGTGCGCCAGCACGGCCGCCAGCACACCGTCCGCGATGCGCAGCCCGTCGCGTTTGATCAGCCGCTCGATGGCGAACGCGACCGGAAGGATCAGCACGGCGATCGAGGACACCAGACCGGCCAGCCGGATCAGCACGTCCGGTGCCTGGTCCGAGCCCTTGCTGATGTCCTGCTCCAGGCCGGACGTGGTGTGGTGGGCGATGGCGGCGATGGTGAGGACGATCGCGATGGCGAGGACGCCGCTGATCAGCCGTACGAGGTCGGAGGGGCGGTGCACGCGCGCGGGGAGCAGGGGTTCGTCCACGGAGACGCGGTCGATGGAGGCGGCGCCCGCACAGCCGTCGGGACCGGGCTTGCCGCCCGCCTTCTCGGCGTTCTTCGCGGCCTTCGCGCCCGCCGACGCGGCCGTGGCGCCCGACGGATGCCGGGGCTCACCCGCGCCGGTGGAGCCGGGCGCGGGCACGGACGCGTGATCGGACGCGGACGTGGGGCCGGACGCGGGTACGTCCGGGCGCGCCCCCGCCTGTGGGGTGCTGCTGGCCGCCGCTTCGGGTGGCTGCACGCCCCGCTCCTTCGCCGTCTGGTCCGCTGTCTCGTGGTCCGCTGTCTCGCCGGTCTGGTCTTCCGCCCGGTCTTCGTGCTCTCGTATCACCGGTCACCGCCCGGATGATGGTGGCATGACCAGGCCCCCCAGGGGGGCATCAGGGTGCGTCGAGGGGGCGTACGCGGTGCGGTACACGCCCTCCAGCCATAGTGCGCGCGGTCTGCGGGAGCCTGCTCCCGGCTCCACTGTCGGTGGCGTACGGCAGGATGAACAGGGTGAGCGATGAGCTGCCGGAACTCCCGGAGTATGCCGAACGGGTCCTGGACGTCGCCGAGCGGATCCCGCCGGGCCGGGTGATGACGTACGGGGACGTCGCCGAATGGCTCGGCGAGGGCGGGCCCCGCCAGGTCGGCCGCGTCATGGCGCTGTACGGCGGCGGTGTGCCGTGGTGGCGTGTGGTGCGCGCGGACGGCGCGCTGCTCCCCGGCCACGAGCTGCGCGCGCTCGGGCACTACCGGGAGGAGTCCACCCCGCTGCGCGAGGCGAGCCGGTCCGCCGAGGGCCATGTGCCGCGCCTGGACATGCGCCGCGCGCGCTGGGATGGCGGCGCCCTGGACGGTACGGACGAAGCGGGGAGCCGGGACGGCGGTCCTGTGGGCCGGGACGGCGGCGGGCATGCCGAGGACACCGCGCGGGCGGCGGGCGCGGAGCGCGAGGTCGGCGGCGGGGCGGCTCATATCTGACAGCTTCGACCATCGGGCGCCGGCGGGGGCGGCCACAGGCCCGTACGGATGACTCGCCGCACGACGGGTCCGCTTCGGCGTACCGTCGACAGTCGGCACGGGCATCTTCCCCACCGTCACCACCAGCACACCCACCAGGACCGGCGATCCACGTGAGCTCCTCCTCTTTCACCGGGCGTACGACGTACCCGCAGGTACGACGGCGGTCCGCCGGCGCGTACCGACTGGTGCGTACCCCGCTGAGCCCGGTGGATCCCCCTGTGCTGGACGCACGCCAGCGGGCGGTGGTTGACCATGCTCAGGGGCCGCTGCTCGTCCTCGCCGGACCCGGTACCGGCAAGACCACCACACTCGTCGAGGCGGTCGCCGCGCGCGTGGCCGCGGGCGCCGACCCCGAGCGGATCCTCGTCCTCACCTTCAGCCGCAAGGCGGCGGTCGAGCTGCGCGACCGCATGGCGCTGCGCCTGGGCGGCACCCGCGGGCCGCAGGCCACCACCTTCCACTCCTACTGCTACGCCCTGGTCCGCGCCCACCAGGACGCCGACCTGTTCGCCGAACCGCTGCGCCTGCTGTCCGGGCCCGAACAGGACGTGGCCGTCCGTGACCTGCTGGCCGGCCACCTCGGCCTGGAGAAGGCCGGACTCGACCACGTCCGCTGGCCCGACGAACTGCGCGCCTGTCTGACCACGCGCGGCTTCGCGGACGAGGTGCGCGCGGTGCTCGCCCGCAGCCGCGAACTGGGCCTGGCCCCCGACTCGCTGGCCGACTTCGCCCGGCGCACCGGCCGCCCCGACTGGCGCGCGGCGGCCGGGTTCTTGGCCGAATATCTCGACGTCCTCGATCTGCAGGGCGTACTGGACTACGCGGAACTGGTCCACCGGGCCGTCCTGCTCGCCGAGCGCGGCAGCCGCCTTGGCACGTCGTCCCACGTCTCCTCCTCCGCACCGCACGGCGCCTGGCTCGCCGACGCGTACGACGCCGTGTTCGTGGACGAGTACCAGGACACCGACCCCGCTCAGGTCCGCCTGCTGCGGGCCCTCGCGGGCGACGGCCGCACGCTGGTCGCCTTCGGCGACCCGGACCAGTCGATCTACGCGTTCCGGGGCGCCGACGTCAACGGGATCCTTGCCTTTCCGGACACGTTTCGGCGCGTTGACGGCGCTCCGGCGCCGGTCGAGGTCCTGACCACGTCCCGCCGCTCGGGCGCCGCGCTGCTCACCGCGACCCGGCTGCTGACCCGGCGGATGCCGATGCCGCGGCTGCCCGCCGAGAAGGTACGGGCCCACCGCGAGCTGACGGCGGTGCGTTCGGGGGGCCGGGTCGAGGCGTACACCTACCCGACGGCCTCCGCCGAGCTGGAGAACATCGCCGACATCGTGCGCCGCGCCCACCTGGAGGAGGGCGTGCCGTGGCATGAGATCGCGGTCCTCACCCGAGCGGGCACCCGCGCCCTGCCCGCCCTGCGCCGCGCCCTGACCTCGGCGGGCGTCCCGGTCGAGGTGGACGGCACCGACGTCCCCCTGCGCCACGAGCCGGCGGTGACACCCCTGCTGTCCGCCCTGCGGGCGGTGGCCACGGCGGCGCTGGCATCGCCGCCGCGGATGGCGGGGGAGTCGGCGGAGGAGGCCGGGGAGGCGGCGCCGGGTGCGGTGAGTCCTGCCGAAGCGGTGGCCGAGGCTGAGGCTGGAGCCGTGTCCGGGGCCGCGTCTGGGTCCGAGGCCGTCGCCGTGTCCGAGGACGCCCCTGGGTCTGAGACTGCCTCTGTGTCCCAGGCCGCCCCTGCGACCGACGCCTCCGGGCCCGAAGCCGCCCAGGACAGCGCATCGCAGGCCGACGCCTCCGCCCCGGACGGCAGCGCGCCGCAGGCCGACGCCCCGGGTCCGGACGACGACGCCCCCCAGCCCTCCGCCGCGCCCGGCTGGCTCGACCCCGAGACCGCTCTCGACCTGCTCACCTCCCCCCTCGGCGGCATGGACAGCGCCGACATCCGCCGCCTCGGCCGCGCCCTGCGCGACGAGGAGCGGGCGGCGGGCAACCGGGTGCCGCCGCCCTCCGACGTCCTCCTCGCGCGCGTGCTCGCCGAGCCCGAACGGCTCGTCGCCCACGACCCCGCGTACGCCCGGGGCGCCCAGCGCCTGAGCGCGCTGCTGCGCAAGGCCCGCGAGCTCCTGGAAGGCGGCGGCACGGCCGCCGAGGCCCTGTGGGAGCTGTGGAGCGGCACCCCGTGGCCCCAGCGCCTGGAGCGCGCGGCCCTGCGCGGCGGCGCCGCGGGCCGCAACGCCGACCGCGATCTCGACGCGGTGTGCGCGCTGTTCGACACCGCCGCGCGCGCCGAGGAGCGCACCGGCGGCCGGGGCGCCCTCAACTTCCTGGAGGAGGTCGACGCGCAGGACATCGCCGCCGACACCCTCACCCGGCGTGCCGCGCGGCCCGACGCCGTACGCCTGATGACCGCCCACCGCTCCAAGGGCCTGGAGTGGAGCCTGGTCGTCGTCGCGGGCGTCCAGGAAGGGCTCTGGCCCGACCTGCGCCGCCGCGGCTCCCTCCTGGAGGCCGACCGCATCGGCCGCGACGGGCTCGCCGAACCGCTCACGCCCGGCGCCCTGCTGGCCGAGGAGCGCCGCCTCTTCTACGTCGCCGCCACCCGCGCGCGCGACCGTGTCGTGGTGACCGCCGTCAAGGCCACGGCCGACGACGGCGACCAGCCCTCCCGTTTCCTCGCCGAGCTCGGCGAGGAGCCCAAGGACGTCACGGGCCGCCCCCGCCGCCCTCTCGCCGTCGCCGCGCTGGTGGCGGAGCTGCGCGCCACCACCGTCGACCCCGACGCGTCGCCGCAGCTGAGGGACGCAGCCGCCCGCCGCCTCGCCCGCCTCGCCGCCCTCGCCGACGACGAGGGCCAGCCGTTGGTGCCCGCGGCCCACCCGTACCGCTGGTGGGGGTTGAACGAGCCGACGCGTTCCGAGGTTCCCCTGCGCGACCGCGATCACCCGGTCGTGCTCTCCGGCAGCGCGCTCGACCAGCTCGCCAACACGTGCGCCCTGCAATGGTTCTTGGGGCGCGAGGTGAAGGCGGACGCGCCCGCCACCGCCGCACAGGGCTTCGGCAACGTCGTGCACGTGCTCGCGGACGAGGTCGCCTCCGGCCGTACGCCCGCGGACCTGGCCGTACTGATGGAACGGCTCGACTCGGTGTGGGACGCGCTCGCCTTCGACGCGCCCTGGAAGTCGCTTCAGGAGAAGAACAACGCGCGCGTGGCGCTGGAGAGGTTCCTGCGCTGGCACACCCTGGACCGCACCGGCCGCACCCCCGTCGCGACCGAGCACGACTTCGACGTGACGCTGGAGGCGGGCGAGTACGAGGTCCGCATCCGGGGCTCTATGGACCGGGTCGAGCGGGACGAGGCGGGCCGGGCCTACGTAGTCGACTTCAAAACCGGCAAGCAGGCGCCCACCGCCAACGAAGTGGCCGCGCATCCGCAGCTGGCGGTCTATCAGCTGGCGGTCGCCGAGGGCGCGGTCGACGAGGCGTTCGCGGGCGCGCGCCCGGCCCCCGGCGGCGCCGAACTGGTCCATCTGCGCCAGGCCGCGCCCAAGAAGGAGGGCGGCGAGGCGTACCCGAAGGTGCAGGCCCAGGAGCCGCCGGCGGGGGAGTGGGTCGGCGACCTGCTGGCCACGGCGGCGGGCCGCGTCCTGGACGAACGCTTCACCCCGAACCCGGGCCAGCACTGCACGACCTGCACCTTCCGTACATCGTGCTCGGCCCAGCCGGAGGGGCGGCAGGTGCTGGAGTGACGAGCCTGGAGTGCCGGACGGGCCCGACGTGACGAGGGTCACCCCCACCTGTCATGTATCCATCAGCGCCCAGCAGTCCCACAGAATTACGGATTCTCGCGCCTGTTGAGGGAGAGGCCTGACGCAGAGCGGGGGCCTGACGCCGAGCGGGGACCCGCCGCCCACGACGAGCCCCACCGCCCACGACGGGCCCCACCGCCCACGACGAGCCCCACCGCCCACGACGGGCCCCACCGCTCACGACGGGCCCACCGCTCACGGGACCTCGCCATCACGACGGGCCACCGCGCACGGAGCTTGACGACATGACGCGGACCACAGTTGTCAGTGGTCCCCGTTAGCCTCTCTGGGGTGCCCATCCTCACCGACCCCGAAGAGCTCAAAGAACTCCTCGGCATCCCGTTCACCCCGGAGCAGACGGCGTGCATCACCGCCCCGCCCGCCCCGCAGGTCGTCGTGGCCGGCGCCGGGTCCGGGAAGACCACCGTGATGGCGGCCCGGGTGGTCTGGCTGGTCGGCACCGGGCAGGTGGCCCCCGAGCAGGTCCTCGGGCTCACCTTCACCAACAAGGCCGCGGGCGAGCTCGCCGAACGCGTGCGTACGGCCCTGGTCCGCGCGGGCATCACCGACCCGGACGTGATCGACCCGGACAACCCCCCGGGCGAGCCGCGCATCTCCACCTACCACGCCTTCGCCGGGCAGCTCCTCGCCGACCACGGCCTGCGCATAGGGCTCGAACCCACCTCGCGGCTGCTGGCGGACGCCACCCGGTACCAGCTCGCCGCGCGCGTGCTGCGCGAGGCCCCCGGCCCCTACCCCGCGCTGACCAAGTCCTTCGCCTCCCTGGTCAGCGACCTGCTGGCGCTGGACGCCGAGCTCGCCGAGCACCTCGTACGACCGGACGCGCTGCGGGCGCACGACCGCGAGCTGCTGCGCGCGCTGGAGGGCGCGAAGCTCAGCAACGCCGATCTGCGCAAGGTGCCCGAGGCGGCCGAGGGAAGGCTGGAACTCCTCGACCTCACCGTCCGTTACCGGGATGCCAAGAAAAGCCGTGACCTCCTCGACTTCGGCGACCAGATCGCCCTCTCCGCCGAGCTGGCCCTGACCCGCCCCGAAGTCGGCCGGATCCTGCGCGACGAGTTCCGCGTCGTGCTGCTCGACGAATACCAGGACACCTCGGTCGCCCAGCGCCGTCTGCTCGCCGCCCTGTTCGGCGAGGGCACCGGACACGCCGTGACCGCCGTCGGCGACCCCTGCCAGGCCATCTACGGCTGGCGCGGCGCCTCCGTGGCCAACCTCGACGACTTCCCGCGCCACTTCGCGTACGCGGACGGCCGCCCCGCCACCCGCCACTCGCTCAGCGAGAACCGCCGCAGCGGCGGCCGCCTCCTGGACCTCGCCAACTCGCTGGCCGCGCCCCTGCGCGCGATGCACGAGGGCGTCGAGGCGCTGCGCCCCGCCCCCGGCGCCGAGCGCGACGGCACCGTCCGCATCGCCCTGCTCGACACCCACCAGCAGGAGATCGACTGGCTCGCGGACTCCCTCGCGCACCTCGTGCGCACCGGCAAGGAGCCCGGCGAGATCGCCGTCCTGTGCCGGACGGCGGGCGACTTCCCGCAGATCCAGGGCGCCCTCGTCGCGCGCGACATCCCCGTCGAGGTCGTCGGCCTCTCCGGGCTGCTCCACCTCCCCGAGGTCGCCGACCTGGTGGCCGTCTGCGAGGTCCTGCAGGACCCGGGTGCCAACGCCTCGCTCGTCCGCGTCCTGACCGGCCCCCGCTGGCGCATCGGCCCCCGTGACCTGGCCCTGCTCGGCCGTCGGGCCCGCCGGCTGGTCAGCCGGGACAGGGCCGGGTCGGACGACCCGGACCAGCGGCTCGCGGACGCCGTCGAAGGCGTCGACCCGGCCGAGGTGATCTCCCTCGCGGACGCCCTCGACACGTTCCTGGAGTCGGCCGACGGCGAGGACGACGGACTGCCGTTCTCCGCCGAGGCGCGCGTCCGCTTCGCCCGGCTCGCCGCCGAGCTGCGCGAGCTGCGCCGCTCGCTCGCCGATCCGCTCATGGACGTACTCCACCGCGTCCTCACCGTGACCGGCCTGGAAGTCGAGCTCTCCGCCTCGCCGCACGCGCTGGCGGCCCGCCGCCGCGAGACCCTCGCCAACTTCCTGGACACGGCCGCCGGGTTCGCCGCCCTCGACGGCGAGGCCACGCTCCTCGCCTTCCTCGGCTTCCTGCGCACCGCCGCCCAGTACGAGAAGGGCCTGGACAACGCCCTGCCCGGCGGCGAGAACACGGTGAAGGTGCTCACCGCCCACAAGTCCAAAGGACTTGAGTGGGACGTGGTCGCCGTCCCCGGCCTGGTCACCGGGACCTTCCCGTCCACCCAGCCGCGCGACGCCTGGACCGCCCAGGCCAAGGTCCTGCCGCACGCGCTGCGCGGCGACGCCCCGACGCTGCCGGGCACCCCGCAGTGGGATGCCAAGGGCCTCAAGGCGTTCAAGGAGGATCTGAAGGAGCACCAGCACACGGAGGAACTGCGCCTGGGCTACGTGACGTTCACCCGCCCGCGCTCGCTGCTCCTGGGCTCGGGCCACTGGTGGGGCCCCAGCCAGAAGAAGAGGCGCGGCCCGTCCGAGTTCCTGCACGCCCTGTACGCCCACTGCGAGAGCGGCCACGGCGAGATCGAGGTGTGGGCCGGCGAACCGGCCGAGGACGCCGAGAACCCCGCGCTGGGCGAGTCCGCCGCCACGCACGCGTGGCCGCTCCCGCTCGACCCCGCTTCCCTGGCACGCCGCCGGGCCGCGGCCGAGACGGTCCTGGCGTACCTGGACGCGGAGGGAGCACCCGCCGCGGACACGCACTACGCGCGCGAGGAGCGGGCGTTCGCGCACGAGGAAGGCGTGTACGAGGACGATGCGTACGCAGACGGCGCCTACGTAGACGGCGTCCATGAAGATGGCGCCTTCGAGGACAGCGTCTTTGAGGGCAGCGACTCCGAGGGTGACGTCCACGCGGACGGTCCCTACGAGGACGACCCCTTCGCGCCGGACGACCTGCGCGACTTCGACTTCCCGCACGACGGTACGGGCGACGACTTCGCCGACCTGTCCGCGCTGGCGGACGACTGGGACGGACTGCCGACCCAGCGCCCGGCCCCGCCGCAGCCACCCACGCACGCCCAGGCACGCCCGCACGCCCCAGCGCCCCACCCGGCCCCGCCGCAGGCCCGCGCGCACGCCGACGTGCCCGTTCAGCACAGCCGCGCCGACGCCGACCCCCCGTACGCGCTCACCCCCGAGGAGCGCCGCGCCATCAACTCCTGGGACCGCGACCTGGAGGCGCTGACCACCGAGCTCCGCCGCTCCCGCGCCGCCACCCGTGACGTCCCCGTGCCGTCCTCGCTCACCGCCTCCGAGCTGCTGCGGCTCGCCGCCGACCCCGACGGCTTCGCCCAGGAGCTGGCCCGCCCGATGCCGAAGCCGCCGCAGCCCGCGGCCCGCCGCGGCACCCGCTTCCACGCCTGGGTGGAGTCCCGGTTCGAGGAGCTGCCCCTGCCCATGCTCGGCCCCGACGAGCTGCCCGGCGGCGACGACACCGACGCGGACATCGCCGACGAGCGCGATCTGGCCGCCCTCAAGGAGGCCTTCGAGCGCTCCCCGTACGCGCGCCGCACCCCGCTCCGCACCGAAGCGCCGGTCCAGCTCACGCTCGCGGGCCGGGTGATCCGCGGCCGTATCGACGCGGTGTACGCGGGCGAGGCCCCCGGCACGTACGAGATCGTCGACTGGAAGACCGGCCGCGGCGCCACCGGCGATCCCCTCCAGCTCGCCGTCTACCGCCTCGCCTGGGCCGAACAGCACGGCGTCCCGCTGGAATCCGTCACCGCCGCCTTCCTGTACGTACGGACCGGGCAGACCGTACGTCCGGCACGCCTGCCCGGCCGCGCCGAACTGGAACGGATCCTGCTGGGCGGGAGCGAGCACGCGCGCGAGGGCGGCGCGGAACGCGGGCACGCGCGCGAGGCCGCCTTCCGCGCGTCCCCGCAGGGCCTGGCCGGGACACCGGCGGACATGCCACCACCAGCGGCCGGATAGGCTCAATGGCATGAGCGAGACCCCGGACAGCGCCGTCCAGACCGCAGTCGACGCGACCGTACGCGCGTACATCGAGCAGCACCGCGCCGCCTTCCTCGACGACCTCGCCGAGTGGCTGCGGATCCCGTCCGTGTCGGCCCAGCCCGAACACGACGCCGACGTACGGCGCAGCGCCGACTGGCTCGCCGCCAAGCTCAGGGAGACCGGCTTCCCGGTCACCGAGGTCCTGGAGACCCCGGGCGCCCCGGCCGTCTACGCCGAGTGGCCCTCCGGTGACCCCGAGGCCCCCACCGTCCTCGTCTACGGCCACCACGACGTACAGCCCGCCGCGCGCGAGGACGGCTGGCACACCGAGCCGTTCGAGCCGGAGCTGCGCGAGGGCCGGCTGTACGGGCGCGGCGCGGCGGACGACAAGGGCCAGGTGTTCTTCCACACCCTGGGCGTCCGCGCGCATCTGGCCGCCACCGGCCGCACCGCTCCCGCCGTCAACCTGAAGCTGCTGGTCGAGGGCGAGGAGGAGTCCGGGTCGCCGAACTTCCGCGCCCTCGTCGAGGCGCACGCGGACCGGCTCGCCGCCGACGCCGTGATCGTCTCCGACACCGGCATGTGGTCGAAGGACACACCTACGGTGTGTACGGGCATGCGCGGCCTCGCCGAGTGCGAGATCCGGCTGTACGGGCCGGACCAGGACATCCACTCCGGCTCCTTCGGCGGCGCCGTGCCCAACCCGGCCACCGCCGCCGCCCGCCTGGTCGCGGCGCTGCACGACGGCGACGAGCGCGTCACCGTGCCCGGCTTCTACGACGGCATCGCCGAACTGACCGACGCCGAGCGGCAGCTCGTGGCCGAGCTGCCCTTCGACGAGGAGGAGTGGCTGCGGACCGCCAAGTCGCGCGCGCCCCACGGCGAAGCCGGATACTCCACGCTCGAACGCGTCTGGGCCCGGCCGACCGCCGAGGTCAACGGCATCGGCGGCGGCTACCAGGGCTCCGGCGGCAAGACGATCATCCCGTCGTCGGCGATGGTGAAGCTGTCCTTCCGGCTGGTCGCGGGGCAGGACCCGGACCGGATCGAGAAGCTGGTCACGGAGTGGGTCGCGACGCAGGTGCCGGACGGCATCCGGCACGAGACGGCCTTCAGCGCGGGCACGCGCCCGTGCCTGACGCCGCTGGACCACCCGGCCCTGCAGTCGGTCGTACGGGCCATGGGCCGCGCCTTCGGGCAGAAGATCCGCTTCACGCGCGAGGGCGGCTCCGGCCCGGCCGCCGACCTCCAGGACGTGCTCGGCGCGCCGGTGCTGTTCCTGGGGATCTCGGTCCCCTCCGACGGCTGGCACGCGCCCAACGAGAAGGTCGAGATCGACCTCCTGCTCAAGGGCGTCGAGACCACCGCCCACCTGTGGGGCGACCTCGCGGCCGTACGCACCTGAACCAGCGGGCCGTACGAGCTGGTGGCCGCGCGGTCACCAGGTCCACGGCCCGCACCCGAGCACCACCGCTGAACGAACGCCGCTGAACCCATCCACCCGGGGGAGTTGGAAGCACCTGTGAGCACCACCAGCACCACCAGCAGTGACGCCATCGCGGACCGGCCGATCGGGCTGACCACGCCCATCGGCCTCACCGAGCCGAGCGGCATCGACCGCGCGGCGCACCACCGCCTGGACGAGGCCTGGCTGGCGGCGGCCTGGAGCCACCCGTCGACCAGGGTCTTCGTGGTCTCCGGCGGGCAGGTACTGATCGACGACACCGCCGACGGCCGCACCGAACTCGTGATGACCCCGGCCTTCGAGGCCCCCGTCACCGAGACCCACCGCTACTTCCTGGGCACCGACGACGACGGCGTCAGCTACTTCGCGCTGCAGAAGGACTCCCTGCCGGGCCGGATGGACCAGTCCGCGCGCGCGGCCGGGCTGCGCGAGGCCGGGCTCCTGCTCTCGCCCCGCGACGCGGGCCTGCTGGTCCACGCGGTCGCCCTGGAGAACTGGCAGCGGCTGCACCGCTTCTGCTCGCGCTGCGGCGAGCGCACGGTCATCGCGGCCGCCGGCCACATCCGGCGCTGCCAGGCGTGCGGCGCCGAGCACTACCCGCGCACCGACCCGGCCGTGATCATGCTGGTCACGGACGAGGAGGACCGCGCGCTGCTCGGCCGCCAGGTGCACTGGCCGGAGGGCCGCTTCTCGACGCTGGCGGGCTTCGTCGAGCCCGGCGAGTCCATCGAGCAGTCGGTGCGCCGCGAGGTCTTCGAGGAGGCGGGCGTCACGGTCGGCGAGGTCGAGTACGTCGCCAGCCAGCCCTGGCCGTTCCCCTCCAGCCTGATGCTCGGCTTCATGGCGCACGCCACATCGTCCGAGATCAACGTGGACGGCGAGGAGATCCACGAGGCCCGCTGGTTCTCCCGCGAGGACCTGAGCGCCGCCTTCGAGTCCGGCGAGGTGCTGCCCCCGTTCGGCATCTCGATCGCGGCCCGCCTCATCGAACTCTGGTACGGCAAGCCCCTGCCCAAGCCGACACACTGAGGCCCGGAGCCAGGCCCGGACGCGAGCCCGGGCGGTACGCGAAAGGCCCCCACCTGCACGGTGGGGGCCTTCGTACGCGCGCGTGGCGGACGCCTGACGGCGAAGCAGCCCGGATCAGACGCCGATCTTCTGCTTGACCTGGGCGAGCGACGGGTTCGTGAGGGTCGAGCCGTCGGCGAAGAGCACGGTCGGAACCGTCTGGTTGCCGCCGTTCGCCTTCTCGACGAAGGCCGCCGAGTCCGGGTCCTGCTCGATGTTGATCTCGTTGTACGCGATGCCCTCGCGGTCCATCTGGCTCTTCAGCCGGCGGCAGTAGCCGCACCACGTGGTGCTGTACATCGTCACAGTGCCCGGCATGCTCTCGCACTCCTCATGTTCGGCTGGATGGGTGAACGCCAAGGGATTGAACGTACGCGACCCGGCCGCCATTCCCGCGTTAATACGATGAATCTCACCCCCTGTGGACAACGCGTCCCGTCCGCCTCCGCCGACCTGGCAGCATGTTGGGGTGACAGCAGCAACGCACTCCTCCCTCTTCCCACAGGTCCCCGACTCGGCGGACGCGGTGCTCGACGGGCTCGACCCCGAGCAGCGCGAGGTCGCGACGGCCCTGCACGGACCGGTGTGCGTGCTGGCAGGAGCCGGCACGGGCAAGACGCGCGCGATCACCCACCGGATCGCGTACGGAGTGCGGGCCGGAATACTGCACCCCGGCAGTGTGCTGGCTGTCACGTTCACCAACCGCGCCGCGGGCGAGATGCGCGGCCGCCTGCGCCAGCTCGGCGCGGGCGGCGTCCAGGCCCGCACCTTCCACTCCGCCGCCCTGCGCCAGCTCCAGTACTTCTGGCCCAAGGCGGTCGGCGGCGAACTGCCCCGGCTCGTCGAGCGGAAGGTCCAGCTCGTCGCCGAGGCGGGCGCCCGCTGCCGCGTCCGGCTCGACCGCAACGAACTGCGCGATGTCACCAGCGAGATCGAGTGGGCGAAGGTCACCCAGACCGTCCCCGCCGACTACCCGGCCGCGGTCGCCAAGTCCCTGCGCGACGCCCCGCGCGACCCCGCCGAGATCTCCCAGATCTACGCGACCTACGAAGAGCTCAAGCGCGACCGAGGCGTGATCGACTTCGAGGATGTGCTGCTCCTCACAGTCGGCGTCCTCCAGGACCGGCACGACATCGCCGAACAGATCCGCAGCCAGTACCAGCACTTCGTGGTCGACGAGTACCAGGACGTCAGCCCCCTCCAGCAGCGCCTGCTCGAACTGTGGCTCGGCGACCGTGACAGCCTCTGCGTCGTCGGCGACGCCAGCCAGACCATCTACTCGTTCACCGGCGCCACCCCCGACCACCTGCTGAACTTCCGCACCCGCCACCCGAACGCGACGGTCGTCAAGCTCGTCCGGGACTACCGCTCGACACCCCAGGTGGTCCACCTCGCCAACGGCCTGCTCGGCCAGGCGCGCGGCCGCGCCGCCGAACACCGCCTGGAACTCGTCTCCCAGCGTGAGCCCGGCCCCGAACCGCTCTACACGGAGTACGTGGACGAGCCCGCCGAGGCCGAGGGCACGGCCCGGCGCATCCGCGACCTCATCGCCTCCGGGATCTCGGCCGGCGAGATCGCCGTGCTCTACCGGATCAACGCCCAGTCGGAGATCTACGAGCAGGCCCTGGCCGACGCGGGCGTGCCCTACCAGCTGCGCGGCGCCGAACGGTTCTTCGAACGGCCGGAGGTGCGCGAAGCGGGCGTGGCCCTGCGCGGTGCCGCCCGCGCCGGCGGCAACGACTCGCTGCTCGACGACGCCGTGGACCTGCCGTCCCAGGTGCGGGCCGTCCTCGGCACCAAGGGCTGGACCTCCCAGCCCCCCGCGGGTTCGGGCGCGGTGCGCGACCGCTGGGAATCGCTGGCGGCGCTGGTCCGCCTCGCAGAGGACTTCGCGCGTGCCAAGACCGGCGCGACCCTCTCCGACCTGGTCGCCGAGCTCGACGAACGCGCCGCCGCCCAGCACGCGCCGACCGTCGAGGGCGTCACCCTCGCCTCGCTGCACGCCGCCAAGGGCCTGGAGTGGGACGCGGTCTTCCTGGTCGGCCTCACCGAGGGCATGATGCCGATCACGTACGCGAAGACCGACGAGCAGATCGAGGAGGAGCGGCGCCTGCTGTACGTGGGCGTCACCCGGGCCCGGGTGCACCTGGCCCTGTCCTGGTCGCTCTCGCGGGCTCCGGGCGGACGCCCCTCGCGACGCCCCAGCCGCTTCCTCAACGGCCTGCGGCCGGGCTCCGCCGCGCTCGGCGCCCGGTCGGCGACAGGGGGCGGCACGGCCGGCGTCGAGCGCGGCCCCGCCCGCAAGCGGACCCGGCGCGGCCCGGTCCTGTGCCGGGTGTGCGGCAAGACGCTCACCGAAGCCGGTGAGATGAAGCTGATGCGCTGCGAGGACTGCCCGTCGGACATGGACGAGGGCCTGTACGAGCGGCTGCGCGACTGGCGGGCCGGCCAGGCGAGCCGGCTGGGGCAGCCGCCGTACTGCGTGTTCACCGACAAGACGCTGATGGCGATCGCCGAGGCCGTGCCGTCCACCGGCGGGGAGCTTGCGGTGATCTCCGGCGTCGGCGCCCGCAAGCTGGACCGGTTCGGCACCGATGTCCTGGCCATCTGTGCAGGTCAGGAGGTTGTGGGAGACGACGGGCAAGGTTCCTGAAAACTCGTCGAAAAAATAGTTTGCGCCCGCCCCAGGAATCCCCATAGGTTCTTAACCACGGAAACAGTGGCTTCTCAGAGGCCCTGCGGCCGTGTTCTACTTGCTGTACTTATCCGAATACGCATGGGATCAAGGCCCCCGGGCCGAGCTCCCCGAGACGCCGAGAGGAGGCGAGACCAGTGATCAGCTTCATGAACTTCACCAGCTTCAGCACCGCCAAAATGACCGATCGCTCGGTCGTCGTCACCTGCCCGCTCGGCTCTTCCTTCCAGGGCACCGGTCTGTCCACCGGCGTCTCCGGTCTGCTCGGCCTCTCGGTCGTCATTCCGTCCTCCCTGGCGAAGCCCCCCGTGCGTAACGGCAATGAGCGACCGACCCAGGCACCGGAAGCAGCAGTAGCGAAGGGGCAGGCCCAGGCCTATGCCTTCGCGGCGGCCGGTGCCGGAGCCGAGAAGCAGACGACGCAGCACCACACGATGTGGGCCTTCCGTGGGCTCGAACCCTGGAGTGATCCAGCCTGATCCAGGATCAGGCAGGCGCCTTCAGGGCCGCGGAACCCCACCAGGGATCCGCGGCCCTTCTGTTTGTCCCCGAACGGGGACGACAGCGCGAAGGGGTCTCGGTACCAGCCGAAACCCGGCCGACCGGCCGGACCGACAACAAGACGAGGAAGAAAAACACCGTGCAACTCGAAGCGCACGCCCCGTCCGTACCGCCCGCCCAGACGATCCCCCCGCCCGGTCTCACGGAGGACCCCGCCTTGACTCCCCTCACCGCGCTCACCGCGCTCGACGACGCCATCGAGAACCTCGGCGTACCCGTCCCCTGCCGCTCGTACGACCCGGAGGTCTTCTTCGCCGAGTCCCCGGCAGACGTCGAGTACGCCAAGTCCCTCTGCCGCACCTGCCCCCTGGTCGAGGCCTGCCTCGCCGGCGCCAAGGAGCGGCGCGAGCCCTGGGGCGTCTGGGGTGGCGAGCTCTTCGTCCAGGGCGTGGTCGTGGCCCGCAAGCGGCCGCGTGGCCGCCCGCGCAAGAACCCGGTCGCGGCATGAACCGCCCGGGAACCATCGACCGCCCCCTCACGAACGACCCCCAGAAGCAGGCCCCGATGACGACGTCCGCCACCGAGCCCATGGGCTCCGCGACCCCAGACTTCACCACCACCGGCGCGAACGCCTCGCGTCAGAACAGGACCCTTGAAATGCAACTCATGCCAGAAGCCCTCGCCCGTGCCCATATGCACGAGCGCCTGCGGGAAGCCGAGGTCGAGCGACAGGCCCTGCGCCTGCTCGCCGCCCGGCGGATGCAGCGCCGCGCCGAGCGCGTCTCGCTGCGTGCCCGCCGCGCCCTGGCCATGGCCGTCATGCAGTAACGGCCGTACCACCGGGCAGCGCCAGGAGTAACGAATCAGCCCGCGGGGGCCGGTCCGAACGGACCGGCCCCCGCGGTGCGTTGTGTCCCCGCAACCACCGGCCGTGGCGGTATCGTCACGAAATGGACGACCCGACTCAGCCGGTTGCCGAGACCGTTGTGTGCTCGCGCTGCGGCACGCCCGCCGAGAGCACTCCGCCGACCTGGACCTACTCCGTCGAGAACGGCACCCGTCTCTACTTCTGCGACACCTGCGCACGCGCCAACATCAGGGCGATCGAGAGCCGACTCGACTCCGTGTGGTGGTGACGGGGGAGGGGGCCCCTCCCCCCCGCCCCCGCCCCTCCCCCCCCGCCCCACTCCGCGCGCACCCCGCAGTCCGGCCTGGCCTGGCTAGACCTGGCCCGGCCCGGCCCGGCCCGGCCCGGCTCGGCTCGCCCCCGCCCCTACGCCCCAGCGGGCTGCTCGTCCTCCTCGCCGTCGGGTAGGAACCCCGGAACCCATTCCTCCAGCTCGTCCCGCAGCCGTACCGTCGCGTCCAGCTGGCACAGCACTCCGATGGTGGAGAGCGTGACGCGGTGTATCAGCAGATACGAGGGCGGCAGGTTGAGCTGCTTGCCCAGTTGATGGGCGGGGGAGCGGGGGTCGGCGATCCTGGCTGCCTGGCCGCGCATCCAGGATCGGGTGAAGGTGAATTCCTCGGCCTGTGCGGGCTCGATGATCGGGAGCAGATAGTCGAGTACCGCGTCCGGGTCGAGCTCTATCGACTCCTTGACGAAGCCCTCCTCGCACAGCAGCCCGTAGACCGCTTCCGCGTCGCCCTCCAGGGTCATCCGCAGCGAGTCGCCGATGGTCTGCGGCAGCCCGCCCGGCAGCCGGTCCACCGTTCCGAAGTCCAGCACCCCCAGTCGGTACTCGCCGCCTTCCTTCTCGGGCGGCAGCAGCCGGAAGTTGCCCGGATGCGGGTCCGCGTGGAGCAGTCCGGTCCGTGCGGGGCCCGAGAAGAGGAATCTCGCCAGCAGCTGGCCCGCCCGGTCGCGCTGTTCGGGCGTGCCGTCGGCGATCACCTCGGAGAGCGGCGTGCCGTCGATCCACTCCGTCACCAGCACCTGGTCGCGCTGGTGGACCACATCGGGCACCACCACATCCGGGTCGTCCGCGAACTCCGCCGCGTGCTCCCGCTGGGCCCGTGCCTCCAGTTCGTAGTCCAGTTCTTCGGATACCCGGTCGCGCAGCTCGGAGATGAGCGGCTTGATGTCCATTCCGGGGATCAGCGGTCCCAGCAGCCGGGCGAACCGGCTGAGCTGGGTCAGGTCCGAGAGCAGCGCCTCGCCGGCGCCCGGGTACTGCACCTTGACCGCGACCTCGCGGCCGTCGTGCCATATCGCCCGATGCACCTGGCCGATCGACGCGGCGGCGGCCGGCTTCTCCTCGAACTCCAGGAACAGCTCCCGCCAGTTCGGCCCGAGCCGTTCCGCCAGCACCGCGTGTACGGTGCGGGTCGGCATGGGCGGGGCCGCTTCCTGCAACTTGGTCAGCGCTGCCCGGTAGGGCCCCGCGATCTCTTCGGGCAGGGCGGACTCGAAGACGGACATGGCCTGCCCGAACTTCATCGCACCGCCCTTCAGTTCGCCCAGGACCTTGAAGAGCTGTTCGGCGGTGCGCTGTTGCAGCTCCCGGCCGACGATCTCCGCGGACTTGCCACCGATCCTCTTGCCCAGCCCCCAGGTGGCACGACCGGCGAAGCCAAGTGGCAGCGCGGCCAACTTGGCGGTCCGGGTGACCGCCTTCCGGGGAAGATCAGACATACGCCCCTCCAATTCCCAGCCGGCCGTGCCGCGGGTGCCTTGCGGCAGTGCGTCGTTGACAGCGGTTACCGGGCCATTGTGTCCTGCGGCTGCTCGCCCCCCGAGGCGTCCTCCCCTTCAGTGTTCCCACCAGCACCGCAGGAACAGTCGAGGCGCGCCCCGACGGGCTCGGGGCGCCAGCCGAGCAGCGGCAGCGATGTCTCCCACCGTGTGCCCGTACTCGCCGGGAGATCGCCGTCCAGGAAGGCCAGCGCGTGGGCCGCCGCCAGGCCGCCCACCGCCGTCGCGAGCGCGGCATCGCAGGCCGGGACGGCTCCCTCGCGGCGGCCCGAGCGCCACTGCGCCAGCATCCGGGGCCAGCCCGGGTCGTGCTCGGTGCGGGTGAGCGCCAGGCACCCGGCGCATCCGGTGCCGCCGGGCAGGACGAGTGGGCCCACCAGGCCGGTCGTCTCCACAACTCCCGCGTACAAGTGGGGGATTCCTGCCGCCAGCCACTCCTCGGCGGTGGTCGGATCCGGTGCGTACACCTCAAGGCCGTCCCTCGGGGCCACCACGATCAGTGACAGGCCGGGCGGTTCGGCGTCGTCGTCGGCGCGGGGTGGGCGGCCCGGTGCCGCGCTCCGCACCAGCCGCCGTGCCGCCGGGGCCCGCCGTTCGCCGACCGCCTCCTTGGGCAGCGCGCCGGGCGCGACGTCCCACGGCTGGACCGTCCCGCCGTCCAGCACTTCCACCCGGCCCACCCCGGAGGCGGCGAGCAGGGAGGCGATCGTGGCGCCGACGCGGCCCGCGCCGCGCACCTGGACCCGCAGGGACCGGCGGGCCGCGAGCCGCCGGGCGCCGCCGCCCGGTTCTCGGTGGACCAGGGAGAGCGAGGCCAGATCGGCTCTGGTCCGGTCGAAGGCGTCGGTCCGTTCGCGCAGTGCGTCAGCCTCCGGGCCCCCGGCGGTCGGATCGTCGAGCACCCCGGCTTTCGTCAACCGCTCGACCATCGCGTCCACTTGGCCGGGCGACAGATCCACGGCTCTCGCCTCCTCGTACAGCAGGGGCAGTCCGCGTGTGCCGTCGAGGAGGCCGAGGAAGCTTCCTGTCGCCGTGTCGACCGGCGACACGACCACGGCCCGTGCGGGGGTGACCCCGAATTGCACGGTGTTCCGGTTCCGCCATGCCCGGCGCAGTGCCGGTTTCACCATCGGATGCATGTCAACCCCCGTTGTCCTGCCTTGTCGTGTGTTGTCCGGACCGGGCGCGGTCGGTCGTGTGCCGGTCCAGGTCTCTGTCCGGTCACGATTTTTCGTGTGATCCGTTGCCAGAATGACCGGTGCGGGGGACGGGCGGGAGAAGTTATCCACAGGGGCGGGGTATTAGTCGTTCAAATGGTGCGCGCCCCTGAATGGATCATGGGCCAACCCTTCCGGAGGCGGGACTTCCCCCACTGACAGCGGGTAACGTCGGGGCGTGCCCGCCGACCCACTGCAGAGTGCCGGAAGCCCGCCACGCAGTCCGACAAGTCCGCCGCCCCGCGGTCATGCGACGAGCGCGGTCGAGGTGCGCAGAAGCGCCCGGCGCAGCAGGACCGTCTCGGCGTACCGCGAGGGCGACCGCACCATCGTCCTGATTCCGGCCCGGATGTCCGAGGCCGAGGAACAGCGCTGGGTGAACGTGATGCTCGACAAGCTCGCCGCCCAGGAGAGCAAGCGGATGCTGGGCGACGCGGAACTGACCGAGCGCGCCGAACGGTTGTCGGACCTCTACTTCGAGGGCCGGGCCCGCCCGGCGTCGGTGCGCTGGGTGACCAACCAGAACACCCGCTGGGGCTCGTGCACCCCGGCGGAGGGCAGCATCCGCCTCTCGCACCGGCTTCAGGGGATGCCCGAGTACGTCCTCGACTATGTGCTCGTCCATGAACTGGCGCATCTGCTGGTGCCGGGGCACGGCCCGCGGTTCTGGCGGCTCCTGGAGGCGTATCCCCGGACCGAGCGGGCGCGCGGATACCTCGAAGGAGTGGTCGCGGCCGACCGGCTTCCGTACCTGCCCGCCGCCCGCGGTGAGTGACCTCCCCGACTGTGTCCCGGACCGGTGACGAACTGTGTCCCGGAGGGGTACCGAACTGTGTACCGAACGTGTACCGGCTTGGCCGGTTGTCGCTGGCAGCCGCTAGCCTGGCGCGACCAATCACACTCGGGATGGGGGACGGTCGTCACGCATGGCCAGGCAATTCCAACGCGGCCACAAGGCCAGGATCAGTGATCTGACGGCAGGTACGGACCTGTATGTGGGCGTGCAGATCGCTGCCCCCGGACTGACCTTCGACATCAGCTGCTTCGGCCTCGACGCGAACGAGCAGCTCTCCGACGACCGGTACTTCGTCTTCTTCAACCAGCCCAAGTCGCCCGAGGAGTCCATTCAGCTGCTCGGTGCCCAGGCCGGTGACACCGAGTCGTTCCGGGTCACCCTGGACCGCGTGCCGGCCCACATCAAGAAGCTCTCCTTCACCGCGACGATCGACGGCGCGGGCCAGATGTCGCAGGTCGGGCCGGGTTACATCCGGGTCGTCGCCGGTGGCGAGGAAGTCGCGAGATACGCGTTCACGGGCGCCGAGTTCAGCACCGAACGCGCGGTCATGCTGGGCGACTTCTACCTGAAGGACGTCTGGCGGTTCGCGGCCGTGGGCCAGGGCTTCGACGGCGGCCTGGAGGCGCTGCTGAAGAACTTCGGCGGCGAGGTCGTCGAGGAGGAGCCGGCGGCGGCGCCGCAGCCGCAGGGCGCGCCTGTGGGCTTCGCCCCGCCCGCGCAGGCGGCCGCTCCCGCGCAGCCCGCCCCCGCGCCCCAGTTCGGCGCCCCGGCGGCCCCGGCGCAGCACCAACCCCCGCAGCCGCCCGCGCAGTTCGGCGCCCCGGCCCCGGCTCCCGCGCAGCACTACACGCCCCCGCAGGGGGCCACGCCGCCCCCGGCGCCCGCGCCGAGCCCGCAGATCCACTCGGCGCCGACCATGGCCGCGCCGATGACGCTGCCGCCGGGCACCGTCCCGCCCCCGGCCCCGCCCGCCCCGTACGGACAGCCCCAGCAGCCCTCGTACGGGCAGGTCCCGGGCCAGTACCCCGGCCAGGTCCCGCCGCCGGGCGCACCGGCCCCGTACGGTCAGCCCGCTCCCTACGGTCAGCCCGCTCCCTACGGTCAGCCCGCTCCCTACGGTCAGCCCGCTCCCTACGGTCAGCCCGCTCCCTACGGGCAGCAGCCCGGCTTCCCGCAGGGGATGCCGCAGCAGGGGACGCCGCAGCCCGGCGGCGGGCTCGCGGGGGCCATGCAGCTGTACAAGGAAGTGCCCACCGGGCAGCGCTGGGCGTCGCAGAACAAGCAGCTCGTGCGCGTCGACCTCGGCATGGGCGGCACTCCGGTGCTGGCCCGCCAGGGCAGCATGGTGATGTACCAGGGCAAGGTCGACTTCGGCTACAAGGGCGCCGGTTTCGCCGGGCGGCTCGTCGGCCACGCGACCGGCCAGGAGATGCAGCTCATGCGCTGCACCGGCCGCGGCCAGGTCTTCCTCGCCGAGAACAGCGCCTATCTGCACCCCATCGAGCTCCAGGGCGACGGCATCTGCGTCTCCGCCGAGCACGTCCTCGCGTTCGACGAGTCCCTTCAGTACGAGGTCCGCCGCATCGAGGGGCATGGGATCCCCGGCGGCGCGCTGTTCACGATGCTGTTCCAGGGCGCCGGCACGCTCGTGGTGATGACCCACGGCACGCCGGTCGTGCTGCCCGTCACCCCGACCACGTTCGCCGACAGCGACGCGATCGTGGCCTGGTCGGCCGCCTCGCAGGTGATCGTCTCCAGCCAGGTCCGGCTGCGCCGCAACGCCTACCCGGGCCACAGCGGCGAGTCCGTCAACCTGCAGTTCCGGGGCGCGCCCGGGAACTTCATCGTCGTCCAGCCGTACGAGGTCTGAGGGAGCCCGACCAATGAACCAGCAACTCGCGGGCTATGCCCCCACCCCCGTCGCCGCCCGGATGGAGAACCACGGCAGCGCCATGCTCAAGGTGGCCATGGCCACCGGGCAGGACCTCTTCGCGCGCGTGGGCTCGATGGTCGCCTACGAAGGCTTCATCCAGTACGAGCCGAACCCGCCCGCCGTACGCCAGATCGCCCGCGACTGGATCACCGGTGAGGGCGCCCCGCTGATGAAGTGCACCGGCGACGGGCTGCTCTACCTCGCCGACTACGGGGCCAACGTCGTCGTCATCCATCTGAACAACGACGCGCTCTCCGTCAACGGCACCAATGTGCTGGCCTTCGACGCGAGCCTGCAGTGGGGTGTCGAGCGGGTCAAGGGCCTCGCCAAGTTCGCCGGCCAGGGCCTGTTCAACGTGAAGATCTCCGGCACCGGCTGGGTCGCGCTCACCTCGCGCGGCACACCTGTCGTCGTCGACTGCGGCAGCGGCGAGGACGAGACGTACGTCGACCCGGACGCCCTCGTCGCCTGGTCCCCGAACCTCAAGGTCAAGGGCAAGCGCAGCTTCAAGGCGTCCTCGCTGATCGGCCGGGGCAGCGGAGAGGCGTTCCAGATGGCCTTCTCGGGCCAGGGCATCGTCGTCGTACAGCCGAGTGAGGACAGCACCGACCGCCTGCGGGCCCGGGGCTGAGGGGGAGCGAACACACCATGCAGAGCCCGCTTTTCAGCTACACCGAGCAGCAGTCCCAGGAGCGCTACAGCGCGCAGAACGCGCAGCTGCTGCGCGTGGTGCTCACCGGCCACGACGACATCCTCGCCCGCAAGGGCTCGATGGTCGCCTACCAGGGGCTGATGGAGTTCGACGGCGAGTACCTCTCCAGCGGCCACCAGCACGCGCGTGCCAGCACCGGCGAGGGCCTGGACCTGATGCGCGTCTCCGGCCAGGGCACCGTCTACCTCGCCAACCTCGCCCAGCACGTCCACGTAGTGGACGTGGACCGCGACGGGCTGACCGTGGACGGCGGTTACGTGCTGGCCATGGACTCCTCGCTGCACTACGAGGTCATCGCCGTGGACAGCCAGTACGGCATCTCCGGCACCGGCAAGTACCAGCTCAACATCACGGGCACCGGCAAGGTCGTCCTGATGACGTCGGGTCAGCCGCTGATGCTCCAGGTCACGCCGGACAAGTACGTCAACGCCGACGCCGACGCGATCGTGGCCTGGTCCACCTCGCTGCGGGTGCAGATGCAGGCCCAGACGCACTCCACGGGCGTGTGGCGCCGGCGCGGCAACACGGGTGAGGGCTGGGAGCTGAGCTTCCTCGGCCAGGGCTTCGCGCTGGTCCAGCCCAGCGAGGTGCTGCCGCCGCAGAACGCCGTGATCGGCCAGGGCCTGCGGGCCCAGTACGGCATGGGACAGCAGGGCGTCCACGCCCAGAACCAGGGCAACGCCTGGAGCTGAACCGGTCACCGGCATACGGCCACCGACAGCCGGTCACCGGCGGACGCTAACCAGTAAGGGGCGGTCGTCCATGGCGACCGCCCCTTACCCGTGTACTCAACGCGACCCGAGCGCGCCCGGCCTCACAGCCGGGCCCGGGTCGCCTCCACCAGCCGTACGACCGACTCGTCGGCCACCGACGCCACCTCGTCCCAGCCGTACCAGCACAGGTCCAGGGACTCGTCGCTGATCGCCTCGACGGCGTCCGCCGGGGCCAGCGCCGCGTACTGCACGTCCAGGTGCCAGTGGCAGGGCGCCGGGATCGGATGCCGGTCGAGGCGGACCGGGCCGCCCGGCAGCAGGGTGAGACCCGCGATCCCGGACTCCTCGGTGGCCTCGCGCAGCGCGGCGGCGGCCACCGAGACGTCACCCGACTCGCAGTGGCCGCCCATCTGGAGCCACATGCCGAGCTTCTTGTGCAGCGTCAGCAGCACCCGGCCGCGCTCGGGGTCGACGACCAGCGCGCTCGCCGTCAGATGACCCGCGCCGCACGCCTTCCACGTGCCGTCGGGGTGGGCCGCGAGATGGTCCAGGTACAGCCGGCGCAGCTCCGGCTGGTCCTCGTACGACTTCAGTACGAGGACGGCGTCTTCGTGCAGGCTCACTTCTCGGATTCGCCCTTGCCGTCGGTCCCGTCGTCCTTCTTGGGCTCGTCCGCCTTCGGCTCGTCCTTCGTCAGCGACGGGCCGTTCTGCTGGGCCGCCTCGCCGAGCATCTTGTCGATCTCCGAGAAGTCGAGCTGCTCGCGGTGGACGAAGCCGTCCGGGTCGTCCAGGTCCGTGGCGGTCGGCAGCATGTCCGGGTGCTCCCACAGGCCGTCGCGGCCGTCGACCCCGCGCGCGTCCGTGAGCGAGGCCCACAGGCGCGAGGCGTCGCGCAGCCGGCGCGGGCGCAGCTGGAGGCCGATCAGCGTGGCGAAGGTCTGCTCGGCCGGACCGCCGGTCGCCCGGCGGCGGCGCAGCGTCTCGCGCAGCGCGTCGGCCGACGTGAGGCGGGGCTTGGCGGCCTCGTGGACCACCGCGTCCACCCAGCCCTCGACCAGCGCCAGAGCCGTCTCCAGACGGGCCAGGGCGGCCTTCTGCTCCGGGGTGTCCTCCGGCTGGAACATGCCCTGCTGGAGGGCCTCCTGAAGCTGCTCGGGGTTGGACACGTCGAGCTGGCCCACCGCGTCCTCCAGCTTCGCGGTGTCGACCTTGATCCCGCGCGCGTAGCCCTCGACCGCGCCGAACAGGTGCGAGCGCAGCCACGGCACATGGGCGAAGAGCCGCTGGTGAGCGGCCTCGCGCAGGGCCAGGTAGAGCCTGACCTCGTCCTTCGGGACGCCCAGGTCCTTGCCGAACACTTCGATGTTCAGCGGCAGCAGCGCGGCCTTGCCGGCCGGGCCGAGCGGCAGACCGATGTCGGTCGAGCCGACGACCTCGCCCGCGAGGACGCCCACGGCCTGGCCGATCTGCTGGCCGAACATGGCGCCGCCCATGGAGCGCATCATGCCGATCAGCGGGCCCGCCATGGCCTGCATCTCCTCGGGCAGCACACCGCCCATGGCCGCGCCGACCCGCTCCGCGACCGGGTCGACGAGCTCCTTCCAGGCCGGCTGGGTCGCCTCGACCCACTCCGCGCGGCTCCACGCGACGGCGGTCGACGCGCCCGAGGGCAGCGACGTCACCCCGTCCAGCCACAGGTCCGCCAGGCGGACGGCCTCCTCGACGGCGGCACGCTCGGCCGGGCCGACGCTCTCGTCCTTGGTGCCGTCCGGGGTGCCCTGGGCCACCGTCTGACGCGCGATCTGCTTGGCCATGTCCCAGTTCACGGGACCGCCCTCGTAGCTGAGCATCTGGCCGAGCTGCTGGAACGCCGCTCCCAGGTCGTTCGGGTTCAGCGAACCGAACATCGCCGCGAACGGATTGTCCGCGCCCGCGGGCGCGGCGCCGAACCCGAACGGATTCGCCGGGCCGCCCTGGTTGCCCTTGCCCTTCTCCTTGCCCTCGTCGCCGTTCTCCGGCTCCTCCGGCGGAAGGCCGAATCCGAATGGGTTGTCACTCACGGGTTTCCTCGGCTCCTAGGGCCGTCGACTGCTGTCGACGGCGACTGCCCACCAACACCACCAGCGTAGACATCCGCGCCGGATAAGGGCTCGGTGCTCCGCCGACTCTTGGCCTGCGGCAGGATGGACGTCACCTGGTCCGTACGCGTCATTCGTGTACGTACTGAAGACAACCGCTGGAGACGCCCGGTGAGTTCCCCAGATCCGCAGGTTCGCGCAGCGCGAAACCATTCCCCCTCCGCAGCGCGGGGTCCCGTCGTCGCGGTCACCGGTGCCGCGGCCGGGATCGGCGCCCTGCTCACCGCGCGGCTCGCCGCGTCCGAGGAGGTCAAACAGGTCATCGCCATCGACGAGCGGCGGGGCGAGGTCTCCGAGGCCACCTGGCACGTCCTGGACGTGCGCGACCCGGCGATCGCCGAGAAGCTGCGCGGCGCCGATGTCGTCGTGCACCTGGCGCTCGACCTCGACCTGGAGACGGACGCCGCCGCCCGGACCGCGTACAACGTACGCGGCACCCAGACCGTGCTGACCGCCGCGGCCGCCGCCGGGGTCCACCGGGTGGTGCTGTGCACCTCCGCGATGGTCTACGGGGCGCTGCCCGACAACGACACCCCGCTGTCCGAGGACGCCGAGCTGCGGGCCACCGCCGAGGCGACCGGGGTCGGCGACCTGCTGGAGATCGAGCGCCTGGGGCGGCGGGCGCCGCGCGCCCACCCCGGCCTGAACGTCACCGTGGTGCGGCCCGCCGTCCTGGTCGGCGGCACGGACACGGCGCTGACCCGGTACTTCGAGTCGCCGCGCCTGCTGGTGGTCGCCGGATCCCGCCCGACCTGGCAGTTCTGCCATGTCGAGGACCTGTGCAGCGCCCTGGAGTACGCCGCTCTGGGGAAGGTCGAGGGGGAGCTGGCGGTCGGCTGCGACGGCTGGCTTGAGCAGGAGGAGGTCGAGGAGCTGAGCGGCATCCGGCGCATGGAGCTGCCGTCGGCGGTCGCGCTCGGAGCCGCCGCACGGCTGCACCGCATCGGGCTCACCCCGTCCCCGGCGGGCGACCTCGCGTACACGATGCACCCCTGGGTGGTCAGCGTCGGACGGCTGCGCGACGCGGGCTGGCGGCCGCAGTGGACCAACGAGGAGGTCCTCGCGGAACTCCTCGAAGAGGTCGCGGGCCGGCACACCGTGGCGGGCCGCCGCCTCGGCCGCAAGGACGCCACCGCCGCCGGCGCCGCCGGTGCGACGGTCGCCCTGCTGGGCGCGGCCGCCGTGGTCCGCAGGGCCCGCAAGCGGCGCGGCCTGTAGGACCTCCGTAGGAGGGTCTGTAGAACCCTCCTACGGAGCGTCGGGGCGACCGGGTGAAAGATCTATTACGCGATGTCAGTGGCGTACGGCACGATGGACCCATGGCACCCACGTACCCCGAGCACCCCGGCGAGCAGGCGGCGCAGGACCCGATCCGGCTGCTGGCGATCCGTGACACCCCGCTCTCCCTCGACGAGGTGTTCGGCGCCGTCGGCGACAGCGCCGCGGGCGGCACCGCGCTGTTCGTCGGCACCGTGCGCGATCACGACGGCGGCGCCGACGTGGACGCGCTGGGGTACTCCTGCCATCCCACGGCCGAGGCGGAGATGCGCCGAGTGGCCGAGAAGGTCGTGGCGCAGTTCCCGGTCCGGGCCCTGGCGGCCGTCCACCGTGTGGGCGATCTGGCGGTGGGCGATCTGGCGGTCGTCGTCGCGGTCTCCTGCCCGCACCGCGCGGAAGCCTTCGAAGCCTGCCGCAAGCTGATCGACGACCTGAAACACGAGGTCCCGATCTGGAAGCACCAGCAGTTCTCGGACGGAACAGAAGAATGGGTCGGCGCGTAGCGCCGTCATTGAGGGGTGGCGGTCGGGCGACGGGAGGGCGGGTCGGCGCGTAGCGCCGTCATTGAGGGGTGGCGGTCGGGCGACGGGAGGGCGGGTCGGCGCCGGCTGACCCCTGCCGGTCGCCACGAACGGGTGGCCCGGCGCCACCGAGGGTGAACGGGCAGGTCGCGGTGGCTGTCTGAAACCCTGTCGGGGGGATCCGCCCCGATTTGCGTAACCGCACCCCGGCCCCGAGCGTTGAACTTGCAGAGGGTTAATCTGCTGATCTGTCAGTTGCGGTCGGCCTGTGGGGTGCGGTCGCTCATCGGGGACGGGAGGACGGAATGGCTGCACTCACGTGGCTGCTGATTCCGCTTTTCGCTGCTGTCGGCGCGGCGATATGGGCGAGCTGGGCAGCCCGCAATCGCACGACCGGCGACGGCGCGGAACTCGCCGGGTACAGCAGGTTCCGCGAGGCGATGGACAAATCCCACTCCGGAACCGAGCCCGTCTGACCGCTGCGGTCACCCCCTCAAGCGCCCTGTGAACGCCCCGGCCCGTACGCGGATGTCCACGCTCCCCGGACGGACCGGCCCCGGCGGTGCACTGACAGACACGTCCCGTACTGTCGTTCCATGCCACGCCGCACCGCGACGATGCTCGCCTCCACCTTGATCCTGATCGCGCTGCTCTGCGCAGGCGTCCTCATCAAAGTGCCGTACTCGGAGATGTCGCCCGGCCCCACGGTGAACACGCTCGGCGAGGCGCGCGGCGAGCCCGTGCTGCAGATCTCCGGTCACAAGACGTACCCCACGACCGGTCATCTCAACATGACGACGGTCCGCGTCACCGGTGCGAACTACAACATGAACCTGGTCGAGGCCGTGTACGGCTGGCTGTCCCACGACAACAAGATCGTGCCGCACGACACGCTCTACCCGGACGGCAAGACCGAGCAGCAGTCCTCGCAGGAGAACGCCGAGGAGTTCAGCCAGTCGCAGGAGAGCGCCAAGGTCGCCGCGCTCAACGAGCTGAAGATCCCGGTGAAGTCCCGTGTCATCGTGGCGTCGGTGGTCAAGGGCAGCCCGGCCGAGGGCAAGCTGCACGCGGGCGATGTGATCAAGTCCGTCGACGGCGCGGCCGTCAAGGACCCGTCGGACGTGGCGAAGCTGGTCACCAAGCACAGCCCCGGCCAGAACGCGCTCTTCACCGTCATCCCGGCCAAGGACGCGGCAGCCGCCGAGAAGGCGGGCAAGGAGCCGGAGGGCTCCGAGAAGGTCGCCATCACCACCGCGAAGGCCAAGGACGGCGACCGGGCGATCGTCGGCATCCAGGCCGGGACCGACCACACCTTCCCGTTCTCCATCGACATCAAGCTCTCCGACGTCGGCGGCCCGAGCGCGGGTCTGATGTTCGCCCTCGGCATCGTCGACAAGCTGACGCCGGGCGACCTGACCGGCGGCAAGTTCGTCGCGGGCACCGGCACCATCGACGACAGCGGCAAGGTCGGCCCGATCGGCGGCATCGAGCTGAAGCTGATCGGCGCGCGCAACGCGGGCGCCCGCTACTTCCTCACCCCCGGCGAGAACTGCGCCGCGGCCGCCTCGGACACGCCCAGCGGACTGACCCTGGTCAAGGTCGCCACCATCGGCGACGCCACCAAGGCACTGGAGAAGATCCGCACGGGGGACACGGCCGGTCTGCCGAGCTGCTCGGCGAAGTGAGCGGCCGCGCCCGCCACGCGCGCGTGGCGGGCGCGGCCGCTCCCTGAGCGCCTACTCCGCGAACGTCGCGGCCAGCGCCTCGGCGAGGCCCGGGACCAGGCCGGCGCCGGTGAGCACCTCGGTCGGCGAGTCCTTCTCGCGCAGCCGCACCGCCGACTCGCGGGCGCCGTCGCGCAGCACCGCCACCGTCATGCGGACCTCCTGGCGGTCCGGGTGCTTGGCCACCCACTTCGCCAGCTGCTTGTCGCTCATGCCCTCCGGCACGGACGCCTCGGCGGACGGCGGAAGCATCAGGCGCTCGACGGTGAGGGCGCAGCCCACCACCGCGTCGGGCCAGGCGATGGTGCCGAGGAACTGGTCGAGGGCCTGGCCGGCCGGGATCTCGTCCTGCTCGATGGGGGTCAGGGGCGCGGCCGCCTCGGCCTGGTCGAGACCGAGCTGGGAGGCGAGGGAGGGCTCCTGGGTGCGGAGCTTGGCGGTGTCGACGAGGGCGAACAGGCGGGCCGGCTGATCCCAGCCGAGGCCGGCCGCGTACTCGTCGATTTCGAGTACTGCGCGGGTGAGCGGGCTCGCGGCCATCGGGGGGCCGGAGGGGGAAACGTTGGACATGAGCAATATCCTGCCCTCTCCCACCCCCGGATCGGGAACTGAGTAAAGCCTCAGTAAGTTGCATAGGTGGGCTCTACGATCGCGGGGCCTGCTCAACCACCACCGAACTTCGAGGTGCGCACCTTGGCTTTCCAGATGCCGGACCGCGGCGGAGGCCCTTCCGGGTCACGGATCAGAGTCGGCCGCCCGTCCCGCCGGGTCCGGACGCTGCTCATGACACTGGGCGTGCTGGCCGTGCTGGCCATGGCGTTCGTCATGTTCGCCGGGTTCTGGACGGACTGGCTGTGGTACCGCTCGGTGCACTACTCGTCCGTCTTCACCACCACCCTGTGGACCAAGATCGGCCTGTTCTCGTTCTTCGGCGTCCTGATGGCCGTGGCCGTCGGCCTGAACATCTGGCTGGCACACCGGCTGCGGCCGCCGCTCAGCGCGATGTCCCTGGAGCAGCAGAGCCTGGACCGCTACCGGATGGGCATCGCCCCGTTCAAGAAGTGGCTGCTGCTCGGCATCACCGCGCTCGTCGGGCTGATCGCCGGCGCCTCCGCCTCCGGGCAGTGGCGCACCTGGCTGATGTGGGTCAACGGGGTGCCGTTCGGGCAGAAGGACCCCCAGTTCCATTTGGACGTCTCCTTCTACGCCTTCGACCTGCCCTGGTACCGGTTCCTGGTCGGCTTCGGCTTCGCGGCCACCGTGCTGTCCCTGATCGCCGCCGCCCTGACGCACTACCTGTACGGGGGGCTGCGGATCACCAGCCCGGGCGCGCGCGCCACGGGCGCCGCCACCGGGCATCTGTCGGTGCTGCTCGGCGTGTTCGTCGCCCTGAAGGCCGTGGCGTACTGGCTGGACCGGTACGGGCTGGCGGTGAAGTCCAGCGACTTCAAGGCCAGCAGCAACTGGACGGGCCTGCGGTACGTGGACGCCAACGCCTATCTGCCGGCGAAGACGATCCTCTTCTGCATCGCGGTCATCTGCGCGCTGCTGTTCTTCGCGACGCTGTGGCGGCGCACCTGGCAGCTGCCGGTGATCGGCTTCGGCCTGATGGTGCTCTCGGCGATCCTGATCGGCGGGCTCTACCCGGCGATCGTGCAGAAGTTCCAGGTCCAGCCGAACGAGCAGGCCAAGGAAGCGCCGTACATCCAGAAGAACATCGACGCCACGCGCAAGGCGTACGGCATCGACGCCACCGAGGTGAAGGACTACAAGGGGGCGACGGCGTCGGAGGACAACGCGAAGCTGCGCGTCGACGCCGACACGGCCGCCAGCTACCGGCTGATCGACCCCAATGTCGTCACGCCCGCGTTCCAGCAGCTTGAGCAGCGGCGCAAGTACTACCAGTTCACCGTGCCGCTGGACGTGGACCGCTACACGGACAAGGACGGCAAGGAGCAGGACACGGTCGTCGGTCTGCGCGAGCTGAACCTCAACGGCATCGACAAGCGCAACTGGATCAACGACCACTTCACGTACACCCACGGCTACGGCGCCATCGCGGCCAAGGGCACGACGGTGGACTCTACGGGGTCCCCGGACTTCACCGAGTCCGGTCTGCCGACCACCGGGCAGATGCCCAAGTACGAGCAGCGGATCTACTACGGCGAGAAGACCGAGCAGTACTCGATCGTCGGCGGGCCGCAGAAGGAGCTCGACTACGAGGCCGAGGGCAAGGGCCAGGTGACGACGAGCTTCAAGGGCAAGGGCGGCGTGAGCCTGTCCAACCCCTTCAACCGCGCCGCGTACGCGGTGGCCTTCAGCGAGCCGCAGATCCTCTACTCGGGGGCCATCGGCGACGGCTCGAAGATCCTCTACAACCGCACGCCGAAGCAGCGCGTGGAGGCGGTCGCCCCCTGGCTGACCATCGACGCGGACTCCTACCCGGCGGTCATCAACGGGCGCATCCAGTGGGTCGTCGACGCGTACACGACGACCAACGGCTATCCGTACGCCTCGCGCACGACGCTCGGCGAGACGACGGCCGACTCGCTGACGACCCGTCAGCGTGCGGTGGTCGCCCAGCAGAACCAGGTCAACTACATCCGCAACTCGGTGAAGGCCACCGTCGACGCGTACGACGGAACGGTCACGCTGTACCAGTGGGACACCCAGGACCCGGTCCTGAAGACCTGGATGAAGGCGTTCCCCCACACGGTGAAGCCGAAGAGCGACATCTCGCCGGATCTGCTGGCCCATCTGCGGTACCCGCAGGACATGTTCAAGGTCCAGCGCGAGCTGCTGACCCGCTACCACGTCACCGACCCCGCGCAGTTCTACAGCGGCAGTGACGCCTGGCAGGTCCCGGACGACCCGACCAACAAGGACGGGGTCGCGGTGCCGCCGTACTACCTGTCCATGAAGATGCCGGGCGCCGAGACGCAGGGCAAGAAGTTCTCGCTGACGACGACGTTCACGCCGAACGGCCGGCCCAACCTGGGCGGGTTCATGGCGATCGACGCGGACGCCGCGAGCAAGGACTACGGCACCATCAGACTGCTCAGAGTCACGGACAACGTCCAGGGCCCGCAGCAGGTGCAGAGCAAGCTGAACGGTCTGCCGGAAGTCGCCGAGTTCGTACGCAACCTCAGAGGCAGCGACTCCGAGATCGACTACGGCAATCTGCTCACCGTGCCGCTGGGCGGGGGCTTCCTGTACATCGAGCCCGTCTACGCGCGCGGTGGCTCCGCCAACTATCCGCTGCTGAAGAAGGTCGGCGTCTCCTACGGGGACAAGACCGTCTTCAAGGACACCCTGGCGCTGGCGCTGAACGCGGTGTTCGGCGTGGACGGCTCCGAGCCGCCCGCGACCAAGCCGCCCACCGGCACCACCAAGCCGCCGGCCACCGGCAGCGCCACGGTGGAGCAGGCCATCAAGGACGCCCAGAAGGCGTACGACGACGGCCAGAAGGCGCTGCAGAAGGGCGACTTCACCGCCTACGGCAAGGCCCAGCAGGACCTTCAGGCGGCGCTCCAGCGGGCTGCCGACGCCGAGGCCAAGGCGAAGGGCTCCGGCGGCGCCGGAGCCACGAGCGGCGCCTCCACCGGTGGCGGGAGCGGCTGAGCGACCGAGGCGGCCAGTCCATGCGGTCGGGCTCCGTTCCGCGTCGTGATACGTTGTATTCACCGACGCGGGGTGGAGCAGCTCGGTAGCTCGCTGGGCTCATAACCCAGAGGTCGCAGGTTCAAATCCTGTCCCCGCTACTCACAGACGAGGGCCCGGATCCTTAAGGATCCGGGCCCTCGTCATGTTGTGTGCCGAATGAGGGGCGAGCGGTCGCGTGTGCTGCGTTTGGCTTATCTCTCTGTGGGCATGTCGACAAAACGCTGAAGTGACCTCACCGGCTGCGGTATACCAGGTGTACGCGGGTTGCGGGTGGTGCGACGATGGTATTTATGGGGGACAGGGCAACTCTGTTGGAGACAGGGCGGTTTGCGCAGATGCGCTCCGATGACGCCGCCGACGCCGAGACCGAGGCGCGGCACCGGCGTGCTGCCGACGGCGGCGACGCCGCGTCCATGAGCGTTCTCGGATCCCTGCTGCTGCGCCGCGGCGACCTGGACAGCGCCGAGCCCTATCTGCGCGGCGCCACCGCCGAGGGCGACCGGGCCGCGGCCAACAACCTGGGCGTGCTGCTGCACCAGCGGGGCTACGCGGACGAGGCGGCGGGCTGGTGGCGCATCGCGGCCGTAGCGGGCTCCGCCGCGGCCGCGCACGCGCTGGGGCGGCACTACCGGGAGCGGGGCGACGAGCCGGCCGCCGAGTACTGGCTGCGCCAGTCCGCCGAGCAGGGCCACGCGCTGGGCGCGTACGCGCTGGCCGACCTGCTGGAACACCGCAGCGACGTGGGCGCCGAGCGCTGGCTGCGGGCCGCCGCCGAGCAGGGCCACCGCGAGGCCGCCTACCGGCTCGCCCGGCTCATCGACCAGCGGGCCGAGCGCGACAGCGGCGAGCCTGACATCGCTGTCGAGGCCGATCAGGACACGGCGGCCGCCCTCGCCGAGGCCGAGCAGTACTACCGCCAGGCCGCCGCGCGCGGGCACCGGCGGGCCGCGCTGCACCTCGGCGCGATCCTGGAGAAGCGCGGCGAGCTGAAGGAGGCCGGGCGCTGGTATCTGACCTCGGCCAAGGACGGCGAGGCGAAGGCCGCCTGCGCGCTGGGGTTCCTGCTGCGGGACGCGGGCGACGAGGAGAGCGCGGCCGTGTGGTGGCTGCGGGCCGCCCAGGACGGCGACGGCAACGCCGCCAACGCCCTGGGCGCGCTGCACGCCGCCAGGGGCGAGCCGCAGACCGCCGAGCGGTGGTACCGGGCCGCGATGGACGCCGGGGACGACAACGGCGCGTACAACCTCGGGCTGCTCTGCACCGCCCAGGAGCGCACCGCCCAGGCCGAGCAGTGGTACCGGCGCGCGGCCTACGCGGGACACCGCGAGGCCGCCAACGCGCTCGCCGTGCTGCTGCTCCAGGCCGGGGACGCGACCGGTGCCGAGCCGTGGTTCTCCAAGGCGGCCGAGGCGGGCAGCGTGGACGCCGCGTTCAACCTGGGCATCCTCTTCGCCAGCCGCGACGACGACCGCACGGCCCTGAAGTGGTACGAGCGGGCGGCGGCGGCCGGGCACACCGAGGCGGCGCTCCAGGTCGGCATGGCGCTGCTCAGGGACGGCGAGGAGGCCGCCGCCGAGCGGCATCTGCGGTGCGCGGCGGGCGGCGGCAGCGCGGAGGCGGCGTTCCGCCTGGCCACCGTGCTCGACGCGCGCCAGCCGCCGCCCGGCGCGCCCGTGCTCGGCGAGCCGGTGGCCGAGAAGACGGAGTGCGAGGAGTGGTACGAGCGGGCGGCCGGGCAGGGCCACCGGCGCGCCCAGGTCCGGGTCGGCATGCTCGCGGCGGCCCGGGGCGACCAGGACGGCGCCGCGCGCTGGTACCGGGAGGCGGCCGAGGCGGGCAGCCGCAACGGCGCGTTCAACCTCGGGCTGCTCCTCGCGCGTGAGGGGCGCGAGCGCGAGGCCGCCTTGTGGTGGTCCCGGGCCGCCAACGCCGGGCACGGGCGCGCCGCACTGCGCCTCGCGCTGCTCGCCGCGCGCTGCGGGGAGCTGGCCGAGGGCCAGCGGTGGTGCGCGCGGGCGGTGGAGCTCGGGCCGGCGGAAGTGGCCGAGCGGGCGGGCCGGCTGCGCGAGGCGCTGCACCAGGAGCTGACGGCCTGATCCGCGCCGGGCCCGGGCGGCTGCACGCCACCCGGGCCGGGCCGCCACCCGGGCCGCCACCCGGGCTGGGCCGAACGGGTTTGCGCTGGTCGGCGCCGTGACGTACTGTTGGGTTCACCGACGCGGGGTGGAGCAGCTCGGTAGCTCGCTGGGCTCATAACCCAGAGGTCGCAGGTTCAAATCCTGTCCCCGCTACCAAGTACTCAGGGCCCGGATCCAATGGATCCGGGCCCTGAGTCGTATGCGCGGCCGCCGACAGCGGACGCAAAAGCGGGGCGGGGGCCAAAGCCCCCGCCCCGCTTTCGCGTCGATCTTGGTTTAGCCGCCCGCGCAGTTCGGGCAGATGCCCCGGTACGTGACCTCCACGTCCGAGACCGTGAAGCCGAAGCGCTCCGCGGCCGGGAGGTCGGCCAGGGGGTTGCCGGTGGGGTGCACATCTCGGATCGCGCCGCACTGGGCGCAGACGAGGTGCTGATGGGGCTGGTGCGCGTTCGGGTCGTACCGCTTGGCGCGGCGGTCCGTGGACACCTCGATGACCTCGCCGAGGGTCACCATCTCACCCAGCGTGTTGTAGACGGTCGCGCGCGAGATCTCGGGCAGCTTGGCCACAGCACGCGCGTGGACCTCGTCCGCCGTCAGGTGCATGTGGTCGCCGTCGAGGACCTCGGCCACGACACGCCGCTGTGCCGTCATGCGCCAGCCGCGTCCGCGAAGTCGTTCCAGCAGGTCACTCATAAGGGCCAGCCTAACAGCCGGGGGAACGGATCCCGAACGGGTGTGACTTTGGATGCTTACTTGACTTAGACAACGTCCATTGTAGGATCGGAAACGGCAAACGCCAAGGGACAGGACTTGCAGGAAATGACGCAGGAGGCGCACGTGACGCAGGGACCGCTCACCACGGAGGCCGGCGCGCCGGTCGCGGACAACCAGAACAGCGAGACCGCGGGCGTCGGCGGTCCGGTGCTCGTCCAGGACCAGTTGCTCCTGGAGAAGCTGGCGCACTTCAACCGTGAGCGCATCCCGGAGCGCATCGTCCACGCGCGCGGTGCGGGCGCGTACGGCACGTTCACGCTGACCCGTGACGTCTCGCAGTGGACGCGCGCGAAGTTCCTCTCCGAGGTCGGCAAGCAGACCGAGACGTTCCTGCGCTTCTCCACCGTGGCGGGCAACCTCGGCTCGGCCGACGCCGTGCGCGACCCCCGCGGCTTCGCGCTGAAGTTCTACACGGAGGACGGGAACTACGACCTGGTCGGCAACAACACGCCCGTCTTCTTCATCAAGGACGCCATCAAGTTCCCCGACTTCATCCACACGCAGAAGCGCGACCCGTACACAGGCTCGCAGGAGGCCGACAACGTGTGGGACTTCTGGGGTCTGAGCCCCGAGTCGACCCACCAGGTGACCTGGCTCTTCGGCGACCGCGGCATCCCCGCCACGCTGCGCCACATGAACGGGTACGGCTCGCACACGTACCAGTGGAACAACGAGGCCGGCGAGGTCTTCTGGGTCAAGTACCACTTCAAGACCGACCAGGGGATCAAGAACCTCACCCAGGCCGAGGCCAACAAGCTCGCCGGTGAGGACCCGGACAGCCACCAGCGCGATCTGCGCGAGGCCATCGAGCGCGGCGAGTTCCCGAGCTGGACCGTGCAGGTGCAGATCATGCCGGCGGCCGACGCGGCGACCTACCGCTTCAACCCGTTCGACCTCACCAAGGTGTGGCCGCACGCGGACTACCCGCCGATCGAGATCGGCAAGCTGGAGCTCAACCGCAACCCGGAGAACATCTTCGCCGAGGTCGAGCAGTCCATCTTCTCGCCCGCGCACTTCGTGCCCGGCATCGGCCCGTCCCCGGACAAGATGCTCCAGGGCCGCCTGTTCGCGTACGGCGACGCGCACCGCTACCGGGTCGGCATCAACGCCGACCACCTGCCGGTCAACCGCCCGCACGCCACCGAGGCGCGCACCAACTCGCGTGACGGCTACCTGTACGACGGCCGCCACAAGGGCGCGAAGAACTACGAGCCGAACAGCTTCGGCGGCCCGTACCAGACGGACCGTCCGCTGTGGCAGCCGGTGCCGGTGAGCTCCGCGACCGGCAACCACGCCGCGCCGGTGCACGCCGAGGACAACGACTTCGTCCAGGCGGGCAACCTGTACCGGATGTTCTCGGAGGACGAGAAGGCGCGCCTGATCGACAACCTCGCCGGGTTCATCGCCAAGGTCTCCCGCGACGACATCGCCGAGCGCGCGATCAACAACTTCCGCCAGGCGGACGGAGACTTCGGCAAGCGGCTGGATGCCGCGGTCCAGGCCCTGCGCGGCTGAACAGCACTGGATCGCTTGCCGTAGGCAGTCAGAGGGCCGGTTCCCTGCGGGGGCCGGCCCTCTGTGCGTGCCCGCACGCCCGCTCGCGCGCGTGCCCGGGCTCAGCCGACCAGTTCGGCCGGGTGGCGGCGGGCCGGGGCCCAGCAGCGGATGATGTCCCGCACCGAGACCACGCCCACGGGGCCGTCGCCGTCGAGGACGATCAGATGCCGGAAGCCGCCGTGCGCCATCGCCTCGGCGGCCTCGTCCAGGGTCCAGGACGGCGCCGCGAAGACGACGTCGGTGGTGGTGTGGGTGCTCGCTGTCTCGTGGTCCGGGCTCTGGCCCTGGCCGATCGAGTTGAGGATGTCGCGCTCGGTGAGGATGCCGAGCCCGCTGGTGTCGGGGTCGAGGACGACGGCCGCCCCGACGCGGCGCGCGGCCATCAGGCGGGCCGCCTGCCGGAGAGTGTGCGCGGGTCCGATGGTGAGGACCACCGTGCTCATGGCGTCACGGACGAGCATGGATGGAGCCACCTCCTTGGTGAAGTGCCGTTACTCGGTCGCGAGAACGGATTCACAAGTTCACAAGTGGGGGGACTCCTAGAGTCGCAGGAGGACAGGCCCGTCAACAAGGGGGTGGTAGAGGTCAGTTGAGGGGCGCGCAAAAGTACGAACCACGCCCCTCTCGCACCCCAGGTGCGCGCTGCCCGCGCACATCAGGCGCCCGTATCCGCCTCTCGCGCGCCCATGCGAGGCGTACGCCTCAGTCGCCCAGGCCCACGTAGTTCAGCAGCTCGCCGTGGAGCAGGCCGTTGGAGGCCGCCGCGTTGCCGCTGTGCGGGCCGGGCTGCCCGTCCAGGCCGGTGAAGACGCCGCCCGCCTCCTCCACCACGATCACGTTCGCCGCCATGTCCCACAGCGACAGCTCCGGCTCGGCGCAGATGTCCACCGACCCCTCGGCGATCATCATGTACGGCCAGAAGTCGCCGTACGCGCGCGTGCGCCAGCACTCGCGGGTCAGATCCAGGAAGTCGTCGAGCTTGCCGCGCTCCTCCCAGCCGCTCAGCGAGGAGTACGCGAAGGACGCGTCGGCGAGCTTGGACACGCTGGAGACCCGCAGCCGGCTCGCCTGCGACAGACTGCGGCCGGTGTACGCGCCGAGCCCCTTCGCCGCCCACCAGCGGCGGTTCAGGGCGGGCGCCGACACCACCCCGACCACCGGCCGGTAGCCGCCCTCGCCCGCCTCCATCAGCGCGATCAGCGTCGCCCAGACCGGCACCCCGCGTACGTAGTTCTTCGTACCGTCGATGGGGTCGATCACCCAGCGGCGCGGGCCCGTGCCCTCCAGGCCGTACTCCTCGCCCAGGATCGCGTCCCGGGGCCGGGCCCGCTGGAGATGGCCGCGGATCAGCTCCTCGGCGGCCTTGTCGGCCTCGCTCACCGGCGTCATGTCCGGCTTGGTCTCGACCTTGAGGTCGAGCGCCTTGAACCGGTCCATCGTGGCGGCGTCGGCGGCGTCCGCGAGGACGTGGGCGAGACGCAGATCATCGTGGTAGTCGGGCATGGCCACCACCGTATCGACCAGCACCTGCGGCGACCACACGGCCCGGGATGCGGACACCCCGGCGGGAGGGCCCGCGCCCGCCGGTCGGCGCCGCCTGGCGCACCGGTACGGCCCGCTCCGGCTATTGACAGTGCCGGGGCGCGCGTCAACTCTGAGGTCGGATCCTCCCCCGGGCTCCCAAGGAGCGGGGGACCCCCATCGCTTGGGGAGGCGCGATGCCCACAGCGCGAGAAGCCCTACTGGACGCCGCCGTCTCGGCACTGGGCGCACTGCCCTGGTCGGGGGTGCGGATGGTGGACGTGGCCTCGGCCGCGGGTGTGTCCCGCCAGACGCTCTACAACGAGTTCGGCAGCAAGGACGGCCTGGCCAGGGCCCTGGTGCGGCGCGAGGCCGATGTCTATCTGCGCGGGGTCGACCGGGTGCTCGCCGGCCACGCGGTGCCCGTCGACCGGCTGGTGGCGCTGGTCGACTGGACGGTCGGCTCGGCCCGCTCCAGCGCGCTCGTCCGGGCGCTGCTCACCGGCTGCTGGGGCGAGCGCCTGCCCGCCCCCCGCCCGGGCCGCGCGCCCGGCTCGCACTCGCCCGTACCGGCGCAACGGCGTGCGGACGCAGGCGTTCCGGGACCGTCCGAGCTGGTGGCCACCGTCCGGGACCGCTCGCTGGCCGCGCTGGAGAAGGAGCTCCCGGCCGTGGACCCGGGCGAAGTCGCGCGCTGCTGCGAGACGGTGGTGCGCCTCGCGCTCTCGTACGTCGTGGCCCCTGATCCGGCGAGGCCGGGGACGCCGAGCGGCGGCGGCCACGCGGCGCACGTGCGCGCGGTCCTCGCCCGTACGCCGATACGCCCCGCGCCCTGATCGCCGCGCCCTGACCGCCGTGGCGCGGACCGCGCCCGTCCCGGCCGGTCGGCGTCAGTGCGCCGACCCCGAGATCTGCAGCCCGATCACGCCCACGATCACCAGCGAGATCGACACCAGCTTCAGCGTGGAGACGACGTCGTCGAGGAAGACCATGCCGTAGATCGCGGTGCCCGCCGCCCCGATGCCCGTCCACACCGCGTACGCCGGGCCCACGTCCAGCTTCTTCAGGGACAGCGTCAGCAGCCCGAACGAGCCGAGGGCGAACGCCGCGAAGGCGATGGTCGGCCCTATCCGGGTGAAGCCGTGCGACAGTTTGAGGCAGACGGCGAATCCGGTCTCCAGGATTCCGGCGACCACCACGAGCAGCCACGCCATGTCCAGGGCCTCCCGCAACGCTAGGTGACTGCTTGTCAGAGCTAGGTGCGATTATGCACGGGGGCTCCGTCAGTCGCCCTCGTGGCGCTCCCGGGTGGCAAGGAGGCGCCGCAGCGAGTAGAGCCGCGCGGGATCCGCGTGCCCCTCGGCCACCCACGCGTCGAGCGCGCACTCCGCCTCGTCGTGGCTGCACGCGCGCGGGCAGTTCTCGGTGCCGGGCACCAGATCCGGGAAGGCCAGGATCACCCGGGCCGGCTCGATGTGGTGCAGGCCGAACGACCGTACGCCCGGGGTGTCGATCACCCAGCCGCCGTCGCTGCTCGCCAGCGGCAGGGCGAGCGCGGAGGTGGTGGTGTGCCGGCCGCGGCCGGTGACCGCGTTGACATGGCCGGTGACCCGGCGGCGGTCCTCCGGGACCAGGGCGTTGACCAGCGTCGTCTTGCCGACGCCGGAGTGGCCGACGAACGCGGTCACCTTGCCGTCCAGGTGCTCGCGCACCCGGTCCGCCGCGTCCCCGTTGTAGAGCTCCTCGCGCGAGGTGACCACATACGGGACGCCCAGCGCCCCGTACATCTCCAGGAGTTCGTCCGCCGGGGCGAGGTCGGACTTGGTGAGCACCAGCAGCGGGGTGAGCCCCGCGTCGTACGCGGCGACCAGGCAGCGGTCGATCAGGCGCGGGCGCGGCTCGGGGTCGGCGAGCGCGGTGACGATCGCCAGCTGGTCGGCGTTGGCGACGATGACGCGCTCGAACGGGTCGTCGTCGTCGGCCGTGCGCCGGAGCACGGAGCTGCGCTCCTGGATGCGCACGATCCGCGCCAGGGTGTCCTTGGCGCCCGAGAGATCGCCGACGATCATGACCCGGTCGCCGACCACCGCGGCTTTGCGGCCCAGCTCACGGGCCTTCATCGCGGTGATCGTGCGGTCCTCGACGAGGCAGGTGAGACGGCCCCGGTCGACGGTGAGGACCATCCCCTCCGCGGCGTCCTCGTGCTTGGGGCGGATGTTGGTGCGGGGACGGTTGCCCTTGCGGTTGGGGCGGACCCGGATGTCGTCCTCGTCGGGGTTCTTGCCGTAGCGGCGCATCTGCTCAGGCCCCGCTCAGTTTCCGGCTCCGGCCAGCATCTCGGTCCACATCCGCGGGAAGTCCGGCAGGGTCTTGGCGGTGGTCGCCACGTTCTCGATCCGGACGCCCTCGACAGCGAGGCCGATGATCGAACCGGCCGTCGCCATCCGGTGGTCGTCGTAGGTGTGGAAGATGCCGCCGTGCAGCGGGCGCGGGCGGATGTGCAGCCCGTCCGCGGTCTCGGTGACGTCGCCGCCGAGCTCGTTGATCTCCTTGGTGAGGGCCGCGAGCCGGTCGGTCTCGTGCAGCCGCAGATGCGCGACCCCGCGCAGCGTCGAGGGGGAGTCGGCGAGCGCCGCGACCGCCGCGATGCCCGGGGTGAGCTCGCCGACCTCGCCCAGGTCCACGTCGATGCCGTGGATCGAGCCGGAACCGGTGAAGACCAGGCCCCGGTCGGTGAGTTCGCAGGAACCGCCCATCTCCGTGAAGATCCGGCGCAGCTGGTCGCCCGGCTGGGTGGTGCGCTCGGGCCAGTCCGGGATCGTCACCTTGCCGCCGGTGATCAGGGCGGCCGCCAGGAACGGCTGGGCGTTGGAGAGGTCCGGCTCGATCGTGAGGTCACGGCCGAGCAGGGCGGACGGGGAGACCCGCCACACGTTCGGCTCGCCGCCGGTCTCCGGCTCGTCCACCTGCGCGCCGACCTGGCGCAGCATGTCGACGGTCATCCGGATGTGCGGCATCGACGGCAGCGAGGCACCGACGTGGCGTACCTCGACGCCCTGGTTGAAGCGGGGCGCGGAGAGCAGCAGGGCCGAGACGAACTGGGAGGACGAGGACGCGTCGATCTCGACCCGGCCGCCGTCCAGGGCGCCGCCGCCGTGCACGGTCATCGGGAGCGCGCCCCGGCCGTCGTCGTCGATCCGGGCGCCGAGCACGCGCAGCGCGTCGATCACCCCATTGAGGGGTCGCTCGTAGGAGCGCGGGTCGCCGTCGAAGCGGACCGGGCCGTCGGCGAGGGCGGCGACCGGCGGCATGAAGCGCATGACCGTACCGGCGTTGCCGACGTCGACGGTGGCCGGGCCGTGCAGACCGGCCGGGATGACCCGCCATGCCTCGCCGGAGCCGTCGGGGCCGCCCGCCGGGGTGGAGCTGGACGAGACCGTCTCCTCGATGCCGACGCCCAGGGCACGCAGTGCCTCGGCCATCAGCAGGGTGTCGCGGGAGCGCAGGGGCCGGCGCAGCCAGCCGGGCTCGGCGGCCAGCGAGGCCAGCACGAGCGCGCGGTTGGTGACCGACTTCGAGCCGGGCACGGTGACCGTCGCGTCGACGGCCCCGCTTGCGACGGGAGCGGGCCAGAGGGCGGGGTGGACGGGCGTTTCGGTCATGGGTCTCACTTTAGTGGGGGACGCACCTAGAGTCCGAGCAGCCACCGGCCGCCGCCGATGAGCGAGCAGACGGAGACGGCGTGGAACATGAACAGCCACAGCGCCGGTGGTACGTGGGTGAGCCGGGCCAGCTGGTCCGCGTCCGAATCGCCGCTGTTGTGGCGCCTGCGCTTCGCCTGGAGCTCGAAGGCGGGCCGTACGCCCCCCAGAAGCAGGAACCACACGACGGCGTACGCGAACACCGACTGCACATCGGGCGAGGTCAGCCAGGACACCAGCAGGAACGCGGCGCCGCTGAGGACCACGGTGAGCACGCCGTAGGCGTTGCGGATCATCACCAGCATCGCCACGAGCAGGGCCGTGGCGAGCCAGAGCAGCAGGGTGACGTGGTGCGCGGCGAGCAGCCACGCGCCGCCGAGGCCGAGCAGCGGGGGAGCGGTGTATCCGGCGGCGGCCGTAAGGATCATGCCGAGGCCGGTCGGTTTGCCCCGGCTCACGGTGAGGCCGCTGGTGTCGGAGTGCAGCCTGATGCCGTCGAGGCGGCGGCCGGTGAGGAGCGCGACCAGACCGTGCCCGCCCTCGTGGGCGATGGTGATCGCGTTGCGCGAGAGGCGCCAGACGCCGTGCGGGACGACGACGGCGAGCGCCGCTATCCCGGTGACGACGACCAGCCACTGGGCCGGTGCGGCCTGGGTGCCGAAGACGTGCAGGTCGGGCATTTTGCCGGGCATTTCCGGGACGGCTCCTCTTGATCGGCTGCCGCGTGGCAGGGTTGCTGTCATGTGTGGGAGGTATGCAGCGAGTCGTAGGCCCGAGGATCTCGCGGGAGTCTTCGAGATAGAGAAGTGGGACCCCCAGGAGACCCTGGCACCGGATTGGAACGTGGCCCCGACCAAGGAGGTCTACGCGGTCCTGGAGCGCCCACTGAAAGACGCGGATGACCGGCGTCCGGTTCGCCAGCTGCGCAAGCTGAAGTGGGGTCTGGTCCCGTCCTGGGCGAAGTCGCCGGAGGGCGCGGCGCGGATGATCAACGCGCGCGCGGAGACGGTCCACGAGAAGCCGTCCTACCGCCGGGCGTTCACGGCCCGCCGCTGCATCCTGCCCGCCGACGGCTATTACGAGTGGGTCACCGGGGCGGACGAGCGGGAGCTGGAGGTCGAGGGCAGGAAGAAGCGGCCGCGCAAGCAGCCGTACTTCATCTCGCCCGCCGACGGGTCGGTGTTCGCCATGGCCGGGCTGTACGAGTTCTGGCGCGACCGGACGCTGCCGGACGACCACCCGGCGGCCTGGTGGGCGACCTGCTCGGTGATCACCACGGAGGCCGAAACCGGACCGCTGGGCGTGGGCCCGGCCGAGGGCCCCTCGTCGCTGGCGCAGATCCACCCCCGGATGCCGCTGATGCTGACACCGGACCGCTGGGCGCAGTGGCTGGACCCCGCCCGTACGGACGTGGCGTCGCTGCGCGCGCTGCTGACGCCGCCGCCGGAGGGGCTGATGCGGGCGTACGCGGTGTCGACGGCCGTCAGCAATGTCCGCAACAACGGGCCCGAGCTGCTGAAGGAGCTGTCGGGGCCGGAGGAGGGCACGCTGTTCTGAGCGCTGTTCCGAGCCCTGCTCCTGGCGCTGTCGCGAGCGGGACCCGCTGTCCGGGACGGATCCGCTGTCCGGGCGGGACGCCTGTCCGGGCCTGCGCCGCCGCGCCCGCCCCGCCGTGCACTATGTGACGGTGACCACCACCCACGTAGTAGCGACAGCTTCCGGTGACGCCCGGATCACCTGGCACCGGGCGGCCGGCGCCCGGCTCGTGCTCGCCCTCGGGCACGGGGCCGGGGGCGGGATCGAGGCGCGGGACCTTCAGGCGCTGGCCGTCGCGCTGCCCGCGCTCGGGGTCAGCGTCGCGCTGGTCGAGCAGCCCTGGCGGGTCGCCGGGAAGAAGGTGGCGCCCGCACCCAAGACCCTCGACGCGGGGTGGCGCGGGGTGTGGCCCGCGCTCGCCGAACCGGGGCTGCCCGTCGTCGCGGGCGGGCGCAGCGCGGGCGCGCGCGTGGCCTGCCGCACCGCGACGGAGCTGGGCGCCCACGCGGTGCTCGCCCTCAGCTTCCCGCTGCACCCTCCCGGCAAGCCCGAGAAGTCCCGTGCGGACGAACTGCTGGGGGCCGGGGTGCCCACCCTCGTCGTGCAGGGCGGAAACGATCCGTTCGGGCGGCCCGGGGAGTTCCCTGCCGGAAAGTACGAGCTGGTCGAAGTCCCCTTCGGGGACCACTCCTTCGCGGTGCCCAAGCGGGCGGACATCGGTCAGGACGAGGCGTTGCGGATGATTACGGACGGCGTCGGGCGCTGGGTGGCCGCGCTCGGCTGACCGGCCGGTAACCCCGGGGAACGCCAAGTGGCCCCCCGGGAGCGGCGAGAGGCCCCCGGGAATGCCCCCCGCCGGGCCGCTGTTGTGAGGACATACGCAATAGCAAGCCTGGCCTTATGTGGAGAGGGAGTCCGTCGCATGGGTTCGACCATCTGCCCCAGCCGCTCGCACGCCGCTGACCTGGAGTGGACGGTGCTGTCGGCGGCGAAGACCGCTCCTATTCGAGCGGCGGGCGGACCGGATCGTCGTCTATCCTCCGATTCGAGCGGGTCCAGCTTCGGACTCGTCACACCGTTCGAGGAGGTGGGTCCGGTCACAGGGACCGACGACGGCCACGTGGAAGAGTCGACCGCCGAGCGCAACGCGCGCTTCGAGCGGGATGCCCTCGGCTACCTCGACCAGATGTACTCGGCGGCGCTGCGCATGACGCGCAACCCGGCGGACGCCGAGGACCTGGTGCAGGAGACGTACGCCAAGGCGTACGGATCCTTCCACCAGTTCCGGGAGGGGACGAACCTCAAGGCTTGGCTCTACCGGATTCTCACCAACACGTTCATCAACTCGTACCGGAAGAAGCAGCGCGAACCCCAGCGCAGCGCCGCCGAGGAGATCGAGGACTGGCAGCTCGCGCGCGCCGAGTCGCACATGTCGACCGGTCTGCGCTCGGCCGAGTCCCAGGCACTGGACCACCTGCCCGACTCCGATGTGAAGGCGGCCCTCCAGGCCATTCCGGAGGAGTTCCGTATCGCCGTGTATCTCGCGGACGTAGAGGGCTTTGCGTACAAGGAGATCGCGGACATCATGGGTACACCCATCGGTACGGTGATGTCCCGGCTGCACCGGGGCCGCCGCCAACTGCGCGGAATGCTGGAGGACTACGCCCGTGACCGCGGGCTCGTCCCGGCCGGCGCCGGCGATTCGGACGAAGCGAAAGGCTCGGGCTCATGAGCTGCGGAGAGCCGCACGAGACGGACTGCTCTGAGGTCCTGGACCATCTCTACGAGTTCCTCGACCACGAGATGCCCGACAGCGACTGCAACAAGTTCGAGACGCACTTCGAGGAGTGCTCGCCGTGCCTGGAGAAGTACGGCCTTGAGCAGGCCGTGAAGAAGCTGGTCAAGCGGTGCTGCGGGTCGGACGACGTGCCCGCCGACCTCCGGTCCAAGGTCATGGGCCGGATCGATCTGATCCGCTCCGGCCAGGCGGTGCCCGACCAGGACATCGTGGCCGAGGGCTGACCAGGGCTGACCAGGCGCCGCACCCGGCCGGTGCGGGACCGGCCGATAAATGGCCGAGCCGATACGAGCCCGAGCCGATACAAGGCTGAACAGAAGGGGTCGCAACCATGCGTTGCGGCCCCTTTCGTCACTCGAAGGTGCTAATCCGGCGGGACCGAAAACGGTTCAATCCGACAATGCGCCTACTCGCCGATCCGCGCGGGCCTATCCTCCCGATCCGGAGCAGGAGGGAGGCGCGCCATGGACGGATCGCAGCCACGGACCATGCCATGGGGGGCGCGTGCCGCGCTCCTGGGCGCTGTCGTGGCCGCGGGGGCGTGCGCGCTGCCCGTGGCGCTGGGGCCCGTCCCCTGGGGCGCGCTGGGGCTGCTCGCGGGTCTCTACGCGCTCTGCGAGTGGCCCGCGCGCTGCCCGCTGCTGCTCGGCCGGACCAGCGTCCCGCCGGTGTCCGGCTCGTTCTTCCCCGTCCTGCTCGCCGCCGCGTTCCTGCTGCCCCCTGCCGCCGCCGCGCTGGTCGCCGTCCCCGGCGCGCTGCTCGCGCCCGTCGAGGAGCCGCCCAGGGCCGCACGCCGCGTCTGGCGGGCCGCCCAACTGGCGCTCGCCGTGTGCGCCGCGGCCGGGGCGCACGAACTGCTCGGCGGGCGCGCGGCGCTGGGCTCCGCGGCTCGCACGCCCGCGCCCGACTTCCCGTACGCCCTGCTGCCCGCCGGGGTGGCGGCTCTCGTCTTCTGTCTGGTGCTCACGGCCCTCGACGGGCTGATCCTGTGGACCGCCGAGCGGCTGCCCGCCCGCACCGCCTGGCGCGGGCTGCTGCTGCGCTCGCTGGCCCCGTACTGCGTGCACGGCCTCGCCGGGCTGATGATGGCCGTGCTCTGGCGCAGCCGGTACGGGCCGCCCTCGGCGCTGCTCGTCCTGCTGCCGATGTACGTCTCGTGCTGGGTCTTCGCGCAGTACCACCGCGAGCACGCCGCCCACCGGGCGACCATCCGCGCCCTGGTCCAGGCCGTCGACATCAAGGACACCTACACCCGCGGCCACAGCGAGCGCGTCGGCCTCGCCTCGGTGCTGATCGCGCGCGAACTCGGCATGGCGGAGGGCCGGTTGGAGGTGCTGCGGTTCGCCGGGATCCTGCACGACGTGGGCAAGCTGGGCGTGCCCACCCGGCTGCTGCGCAAGGAGGGCCCGCTGACCCCGCAGGAGCGCGCGGTGATCGAGCTGCACCCCGAGTACGGCCATGAGATGGTGCGCGGCATCGGCTTCCTCGGGGAGGCGCGCGCCGCGATCCTGCACCACCACGAACGGCTCGACGGCAGCGGCTACCCGTACGGTCTCGCGGGGCCCCAGATCCCCGAGTTCGCGCGCGTGGTGGCCGTCGCCGACGCCTTCGACGCGATGACGTCGACCCGCTCCTACCGGCGCGCCCGGCCCGTCGAGGCGGCCGTCGAGGAGCTGGAGCGGTGCGCCGGGCGCCAGTTCGACCCGCGGATGGTGCGGGCGCTGGTGCGCGCCGTGGAGCGGCACGGCTGGCACCCGGCGGTCACGGCGGACGAGCCGGACCGGGGCGCACGTGAGGGGCGCGGAAACGTCTCGGCGGTGCGTCCCCCTGCTGACTCGAACGGGCAGGTGCTGACGGGGGTTCCGCGCGGGGCGGCCGGGTGCGGCGGTGGCGGGTGACGCACGAGCCCGACCGGGCGTCCGCCACGCGCGCGTGGTGGCGGCCGTACCGTACGCGCGCGGGGCTCGCGGGAGCGCGGCACACGCGCACGCGCGCGTGGCGAAGACCACCGCGCCGCACCCGCCCGCACCGCACGCCCTCGCACCGCACCCGTGCCCACCGCGTGCCGTTCACCGTCGTCGCCGTGTACGGGGCCGCCGCCGCGCTCGCCGTGTGGGCGCTGGGGCGGACCCTGTGGTGCGGGGTGGTGGAGCCCGGGATCGCGCTCGCCTTCGGGACGCTGGTGGCCGTCGGTGAGCTGGCCCGGTGGCGGGCCCCTGGCCAGGACCGGGAGCAGGAGCGCGAGTCCGCGCCGCTCGGCGCGGCCGGGGCCCTCGCGTACGCGCTGCTCGGCGAGAACGGCGGCACCACCACCCACCACGGCGTCCTCCAGGTCGTCGCCGTGGTGCTCGCGGCCGCGCTGGTGGGCGCCGTGCCCCATGTGGCGCTGGGTCGGGGCCCGAGCCCGGACCAGGTGGCCCGGCGGGTGCTGACGGTGGCCTTCGCGGCCGCCTGCTTCCAGCCGCTGTACAACTCCGGAACCCTGGCGCGCTGGACCGGCGACGGCCCGTACTACGCGCTCTTCCTGCTGCTCGTCCTGGTGCTCACCGCGCTGTGCGACGCGGTGCTCACCGCCGCGCTGCTGCGGGCCCGCACCTCCTTCCCGTACGCGCCCGTCCTGCGCGACGAGCTGCGCGCGCTGCTCGGCATCGGCTCGGCGGTGTGCGCGACCGGCGCCGTGATCGCGCTCGCGGTCGCGGCGGCCGGGCTGTGGGCGCTGCCGGTGTTCTGCGTACCGCTGCTGCTGACCCAGCTGGCGTTCCGGCGGTACGCGGCGGTCCGCGTCACCTACCTGCAGACCATCACCTCGCTCGCCCGAGCCACCGAGATCGCCGGGTACACCCGGCCGGGCCACGCCCGCCGGGTCGCGCGGCTCAGCCGGGCCGTGGGGCGCGAGCTGGGGCTCGGTGAGGCCGATCTCGCCGTCCTGGAGTACGCGGCCCTCATGCACGACATCGGGCAGCTCTCGCTCGTCGACCCGGTGCCCGCCGGGGCCACCGCGCCGCTGCCCCCGGCCGAACAGCGCCGGATCGCCCTGCTCGGCGGGGCGGTGGTGCGCCAGACCGGGGTACCCGCCGAGGTGGCGGTGATCGTGGAGCGCCAGGCCGACCCGTACCGCGAGCAGCCGCTGCCCGCCCGGATCGTGCGGGCCGTCAACGCCTACGACGACCTCGCGGGCGCGCAGGGGCGCCCGGGGGGCTCTCTGAGCGCCCTGGAGCAACTGCGACTCGGTACCGGACGCGACTACCAGCCCGAGGTCGTGGAATCGTTGGCCCGGGTCCTGGCCCATCAGCGGGGCGGCCCGCAGGGCCCCGGCTGAGGGGTGGCGGCGCGAGCGGGGCCGGGCGTCTTACGTCCGTGGCTCCTGGGTAACCCAGGAGTAATGAGCGGCCTTCCGGCCGGGCATGGTTGGATGCGAAAGAACCCAGAAAACTGGGCGACGAAAGACCGGAGGCAGGTCGGTCTGGGCAGGCGGGAATCGTGAGGATCTTCGGCAAGGGACGGCACCGGCCCTCCGCCTCGTGGCGGCAGGCCACGGACCGTGCGTTCACGCTGATCGGCGACGGCAGGTACGAGGACGCCGGCGCGCTGCTGACGCGCGCCGCCGACCTGGAGCCCTGGCTCTCCGAGTCCTGGTTCAACCTGGCGCTGCTGCACAAGTTCCGGCACGACTGGGAACAGGCGCGTGCCGCGGGCCTGCGGGCCGTCGCGCTGCTCGACAAGGAGACCGGCGCCCCCGACTGGTGGAACGTCGGCATCGCCGCCACCGCCCTGCAGGACTGGCCGCTGGCCCGCCGCGCCTGGCAGGCGTACGGCCTCAAGGTGCGCGGCTACCAGGAGACCGCCACCGGCACCGGCGAGCCGTCCGGCATGGAGCTGGGCAGCGCGGCCGTGCGGCTCTCCCCGGAGGGCGAGGCCGAGGTCGTGTGGGGCCGCAGGCTGGACCCGGCGCGCATCGAGGTGCTGTCGATCCCGCTGCCGTCGTCCGGGCGGCGCTGGGGCGAAGTGGTGCTGCACGACGGGGTGCCGCACGGCGAGCGCACGGTCGCGGCCGGGCCGTCGTTCCCCGTCTTCGACGAGATCGAACTGTGGGCGCCCTCGCCGGTGCCGACCTGGGTGGTGCTCCTGGAGGCCGCCACCGAGGCCGACCGGGACGCCCTGGAGCGCCTGGCCGCCGACGCCGGGTTCGCCGCCGAGGACTGGTCCTCGTCGGTGCGGCTGCTGTGCCGGGCCTGCTCGGAGTCGCGGATGCCCAGCGACGAGGGCGACGGCGAGCACCTGGACCCGCACGACCACAGCGAGCCGGGCCACCCGGGCCCCCTGGGCCACCGCACCGCCGGCGAGCTGTGGGTGCCCGAGCGCGAGTGCGGCATCGCGGCGCCCCCGGGCCTGGTGCGCGGCCTGCTCGACGGCTGGGTCGCGGACAGCCCGGACAGCCGCGAGTGGCGGGATCTCGAAGAAGTCTGCTGAGGGTGCCCTCAGGGCCTGTCCAGCGGATCTGGTCGGCACGCGGGGGGCTGGCACGCCCATCTGCGGCGTTGTCGTCGGTTGCCGACGCTCCGCGTCGCCGCCCTCCTCCGCCTTGCAGCTGGACGCACCAGCCCCCCGCTCACCAGCGCCGAAGCGTCATCCCGAGCCGAGGCCGACCAGATCCGCCGGACAGGCCCTAGGCTGTACGGGTTCGGACTCGGGAATCCAGGAAGGCGTACGGCGGAGATGTCGCAGCAGGAGACGGACCAGCAGGTCGAGAACGACGGGTTCGTCGTCGACACGGAGGACTGCGAGGAGCGCGAGGAGGCGTACCGCGCGCGGGGCACGTCCCGGCCGATCACGGTCGTCGGCAACCCGGTGCTGCACAAGGAGTGCAAGGACGTCACCGAGTTCGACGACAAGCTGGCCGCGCTGATCGACGACATGTTCGCCAGCCAGCGCACCGCCGAGGGCGTGGGCCTGGCCGCCAACCAGATCGGTGTCGACCTCAAGGTCTTCGTCTACGACTGCATGGACGACGACGGCGTACGGCACGTGGGCGTCGTCTGCAACCCGGTCCTGGAGGAGCTGCCGGCCGACCGCCGGGTCCTGGACGAGTCCAACGAGGGCTGCCTGTCGGTCCCGACCGCCTACGCGGAGCTGGCCCGCCCGGACTACGCGGTCGTCAGCGGCCAGGACGCCGAGGGCAACCCGATCCGCGTGCGCGGCACCGGCTACTTCGCCCGCTGCCTCCAGCACGAGACGGACCACCTGTACGGGTACCTGTACATCGACCGCCTCTCCAAGCGCGACCGCAAGGACGCGTTGCGTCAGATGGCGGAGAACACCCCTCGTTACGAGGTCGTTCCGAACGCGTAGACGCTCGTACGCAGGTGAAGGGCCCCGCACCGACGATGGTGCGGGGCCCTTCACCGTATAGGCGCTTTAGAAGTCCTCGTCGAAGCCCACCGAGCCCTCGACCGCCACCTGGTAGGCGGACGGGCGGCGCTCGAAGAAGTTCGTCAGCTCCTGGACGCCCTGGAGCTCCATGAAGGAGAACGGGTTCGACGAGCCGTACACCGGGGCGAAGCCGAGGCGCTGCAGGCGCTGGTCGGCGACGCACTGGAGGTACTCGCGCATCGACTCGGTGTTCATGCCCGGCAGACCGTCGCCGCACAGGTCGCGGCCGAACTGGAGCTCCGCCTCGACGGCCTCCTTGATCATGTCGGTGACCTGCTGCTGGAGCAGGTCGTCGAAGAGCTCCGGCTCCTCCTTGCGGACGGTGTCCACGACCTCGAAGGCGAAGTTCATGTGCATCGTCTCGTCGCGGAACACCCAGTTGGTGCCGGTGGCGAGACCGTGCAGCAGACCGCGCGAGCGGAACCAGTACACGTACGCGAAGGCGCCGTAGAAGAACAGGCCCTCGATGCACGCCGCGAAGCAGATCAGGTTCAGCAGGAAGCGGCGGCGGTCGGCCTTCGTCTCCAGCCGTTCGAGCTTCTCCACCTCGTTGATCCACTTGAAGCAGAACTGCGCCTTCTCGCGGATGGAGGGGATGTTCTCCACCGCGTCGAACGCGGCCGCGCGGTCCTCCGGGTCGGGGAGGTAGGTGTCGAGCAGCGTCAGATAGAACTGGACGTGCACGGCCTCCTCGAAGAGCTGACGGCTCAAGTAGAGCCGCGCCTCGGGGGAGTTGATGTGCTTGTACAGCGTCAGCACGAGGTTGTTCGCCACGATCGAGTCGCCGGTCGCGAAGAACGCGACCAGGCGGCCGATCATGTGCTGCTCGCCCGGGGACAGCTTGGCGAGGTCGGCGACGTCGGAGTGGAGGTCGACCTCCTCCACGGTCCAGGTGTTCTTGATCGCGTCCCGGTAGCGCTCGTAGAAGTCCGGGTAGCGCATCGGACGCAGGGTCAGCTCGAAGCCCGGGTCGAGGAGGTTCTTGTGTTCGGTGGGGCTCATTACTGGCAGGCCTCGCAGGACTCGGGGTTTTCCAGGGAGCAGGCGATCGCGTCGGCGTCGGGGGCCGCCTGCTGGACGGGGATGGTGGCGCTGGCCTGGGCGGCGCGGGCGATCCGGGTCGCCGGGCGCGAACGCAGGTAGTACGTCGTCTTCAGCCCCTGCTTCCAGGCGTACGCGTACATCGACGACAGCTTGCCGATGGTGGGCGTCTCCAGGAACAGGTTCAGCGACTGCGACTGGTCCAGGAACGGGGTGCGGGCCGCGGCCATGTCGATCAGGCCGCGCTGCGGGATCTCCCACGCCGTGCGGTACAGCGCGCGCACGTCGGCCGGGATCCAGCTGAAGTCCTGCACCGAGCCGCTGGCCTCGCGCAGCGCCTCGCGGGACTGCGCGTCCCACACGCCGAGCTTCTTCAGGTCCTCCACCAGGTAGCCGTTGACCTGGAGGAACTCACCGGACAGCGTCTCGCGCTTGAAGAGGTTGGAGACCTGCGGCTCGATGCACTCGTACACACCCGCGATGGACGCGATGGTCGCGGTCGGGGCGATCGCGAGCAGCAGCGAGTTGCGCATGCCCACCGCGGCGATGCGCTCCCGCAGGGCGGCCCAGCGCTCGGGCCAGTTGAGCTCGACGTCGTAGTGGTCGGGGTGCAGCACGCCGCGCGCCGTGCGGGTCTTGTCCCAGGCCGGCAGCGGGCCGGACCGCTCGGCGAGGTCGGTGGACGCCTCGTACGCGGTCAGCATGATCCGCTCGGCGAGCCTGGTGGACAGGGCCTTCGCCTCCGGGGAGTCGAAGGGCAGGCGCAGCTTGAAGAAGACGTCCTGCAGACCCATCGCGCCCAGCCCCACCGGACGCCACTTGGCGTTGGAGCGGCCGGCCTGCTCGGTCGGGTAGAAGTTGATGTCGACGACGCGGTCGAGGAAGGTCACGGCCGTGCGGACGGTCTCGTCCAGGCGCTCCCAGTCGATCTCGCCGGAGGCGAGCACGAACGCGCCGAGGTTGACCGAGCCGAGGTTGCAGACGGCCGTCTCGCCGTCGTCCGTGACCTCCAGGATCTCCGTGCAGAGGTTCGAGGAGTGGACCGTGTGGCCGGGCTCCGCCGTCTGGTTGGCGGTGCGGTTGGAGGCGTCCTTGAAGGTCATCCAGCCGTTGCCGGTCTGGGCCAGGGTGCGCATCATCCGGCCGTACAGGTCCCGGGCGGGGATGGTCTTCTGCGCCAGACCCGCGGCCTCGGCCTTGCGGTAGGCGGCGTCGAACTCGTCGCCCCACAGGTCGACCAGCTCCGGCACGTCGGCCGGCGAGAACAGCGACCAGGTGCCGTCCGCGTCGACGCGGCGCATGAACTCGTCCGGGATCCAGTGCGCCAGGTTGAGGTTGTGCGTGCGCCGGGCGTCCTCACCGGTGTTGTCGCGCAGCTCCAGGAACTCCTCGATGTCGGAGTGCCAGGTCTCCAGGTAGACCGCGGCCGCGCCCTTGCGCCGCCCGCCCTGGTTGACCGCCGCGACCGAGGCGTCCAGCGTCTTCAGGAACGGGACGATGCCGTTGGAGTGGCCGTTGGTGCCCCGGATGAGCGAACCGCGCGAGCGGATGCGGGAGTACGACAGGCCGATGCCGCCCGCGTGCTTCGACAGGCGCGCCACCTGGTGGTAGCGGTCGTAGATCGAGTCCAGCTCGTCGAGCGGCGAGTCGAGCAGGTAGCAGCTCGACATCTGCGGGTGGCGGGTGCCGGAGTTGAAGAGCGTGGGGGAGGACGGCAGGTAGTCCAGGCGGCTCATCAGGCCGTACAGCGCGGCGACCTGGTCCAGGGCGCGCACCGAGTCGTCCTCGGCCAGGCCCGAGGCGACCCGGAGCATGAAGTGCTGCGGGGTCTCGATGACCTGGCGGGTGATCGGGTGCCGCAGCAGGTAGCGGGAGTAGAGGGTGCGCAGGCCGAAGTAGCCGAAGCGGTCGTCGGCGCCCTCCGCGAGCGACGCCTCGACCAGCGCGTCCAGGCGGGCGCGGTGCAGCCGTACGAAGTCGGCGGTGCGGTCCGCGATCAGGCCCTCACGGTGGCCGACCTCGACCGACTCGGAGAACGACACCGAGCCCTGGGTCGCGGCCTCCTCGGCGATCGTGACCGTCAGCAGCCGGGCGGCGAGCCGGGAGTACGCCGGGTCCTCGGAGATGAGACCGGCGGCCGCCTCGGTGGCCAGCCCACGCAGCTCCGCCTCGTCCGAGCGCGCGTTGCGGCCGCGCAGCGCGGCGGCGGCGACACGGCCGGGGTCGGTGTCCGGCAGATCGGCGGTGAAGTCCGTCAGGGTCCGCAGCAGGGCGGTCCCGGGGGCATCCGCCGGCTCTTCGATCGCTGATGCGGGATCCGCTGGGGCGATGGTCACGTGGGGGCACTCCTCGCTCGGCACGGGGCCTCGGGGAGCGTGCGGGCACACGGAGACACCCCTTGCGGGGGTACGCCGCGTCCACTTGCCCATTCCGCGAGGCCCTGGACGTCTGGCACCCGGGCCGGCCGGCCAGGGCGCGCTGTCGGCAGGTCCTCGGACTGACCAGGTACGTGAATGCGTACAAGTACACCGTTGCGGGACAGTTCCGGATTTGCACCGGATTCCCCTGCGGCGACAGCGAGCACGAGCATACATCTTGTGCCGGGCCGACGCGGCACCCCCACATGTTGTGTCGCGGTGAGATCGCGGGGTGGCAGAGCGTCAACTCGCCTTCTCAGAACACGACAACGGGCCGCCGGGATTCCCGGCGGCCCGTGTGCGTACGGCGAGGGGTCGGCTCAGCGCGCGGAGCCCGCCGTCGCGGGCGGCAGCTCGCTCTGTACGCCCGGGTCGCCCGCGTCCGCCGTGTAGTCCTCCGGGGACGTCTCGTCGACGCCGTCGGGGGCCTTCAGGGCCCGCAGGGCGACCGTGAGGACCACGGTGACGGCGACGTTCAGGGCGAACGCGGTGAGGCCGATGTAGCCGATCTCACCGATGCCGGGGATCTCCTTGGAGCTGCCGCCGAAGTGCTTCTGGGTGGGGGAGGCGACCCCGTACGCGGCGAGCGTGCCGTACGCCATGCCCACCGCCCAGCCCGCGAGCAGCGCCCAGCGGTGGAACCAGCGGGTGAACAGACCGCCCACCAGTGCCGGGAATGTCTGCAGGATCCAGATGCCGCCGAGCAGCTGGAAGTTGATCGCGACCGTCTTGTCCATGGTCAGGACGAAGACCAGCGCGCCCACCTTCACCAGGAGCGAGACCAGCTTGGAGACCTTGGTCTCCTGCTCGGGCGTGGCGTCGGGCCTGATGAAGTCCTTGTAGATGTTGCGGGTGAACAGGTTGGAGGCCGCGATCGACATGATGGCCGCCGGCACCAGCGCGCCGATGCCGATCGCCGCGAACGCCACGCCCGCGAACCAGTCCGGGAACATGTCCTCGAACAGCTGCGGGATCGCCAGCTGGCCGTTCTTGACCTTGACCCCGGCCGCGATCGCCATGAAGCCGAGCAGCGCGAGCAGGCCCAGCATCAGCGAGTACAGCGGCAGGATCGTGGTGTTGCGGCGGATCACGTTGCGGCTGCGCGAGGAGAGCGTCGCCGTGATCGAGTGCGGGTACATGAAGAGCGCGAGCGCCGAGCCGAGCGCGAGCGTGGCGTACGTCCACTGGCTCTTGTCGCCGGGCACCAGCGCGCCCGTGGGCTTCCCGGCCGCGTTCGGGGTGTCGAACTTGTGGCGGGCGGCGGCGAAGATGTCGTGGAAGCCGCCCAGTTTGATCGGGATGTAGATGATCGCCACCAGGATGACGATGTAGATCAGGGCGTCCTTCACGAACGCGATCAGCGCGGGGGCGCGCAGGCCCGAGGAGTACGTGTACGCCGCGAGCACCGCGAACGCGATCAGCAGCGGCAGGTCCTTGAGGAACCAGTTGCCGGACCCGCCGACGCCCATGACGTCGAGCACCGCCTGGATGCCGACCAGCTGGAGCGCGATGTACGGCATGGTGGCGAGGATGCCGGTGACCGCGACCGCGAGCGAGAGGCCCTTGGAGCCGAAGCGGCCGCGCACGAAGTCCGAGGTCGTCACATAGCCGTGCTTGTGCGAGACCGACCAGAGCCGGGGCAGGAACGTGAAGATCAGCGGGTAGACGAGGATCGTGTACGGCACGGCGAAGAACCCGGCCGCGCCCGCCGCGTACACCGCCGCCGGGACCGCCACGAACGTGTACGCCGTGTACAGGTCGCCGCCGAGCAGGAACCAGGTGATCCAGGTGCCGAACGAGCGCCCGCCCAGGCCCCATTCGTCGAGGCTCTGCTCGTTCTCGGCCTTGCGCCAGCGCGCGGCCATGAAGCCGATGACCGTGACGGCCAGGAAGAAGAAGATGAAGACGCCGAGCGCGACGCCGTTGACGCCGCCTTCTGCCGCGAGAGTCACTTCGAAGCACCTCCGCTACGGGTGCGCTGGTCGTGCTGCCACAGCTTGTACGCGAGCATGGTGAGCGCGGTCGAGATGAGCACCCACAGCATCTGGTACCAGTAGAAGAACGGGATCCCGATGAAGGCCGGGTCGGTCTTCGCGTACGAACCGACCCAGAGCATCGCCACGAAGGGCGCGATCAGGCAGAGCGCGATGACCACGCGCACGGGCGTGATCAGCGGTCTCTGCTCCGGTGTGGACTGCGGCATGTGGTGGCTCCGTCCCCTCGCTGGTCACCTGCGTAATGCGCAGGCAATCTAGGGGACGGAATCCCGCCCCGGGAACCCCTGTACCGGATACCGGACGCGGGGCCGGGGCCGGGCCGCCGGATATGTCAGTCGTTCGGCCGCTTCAGCCTCGCCACGCTGTGCTGTCCCGGGGGCTGACCCCCGGACCCCCAGCCGGTTCCGGGCGTCGGCTCGGGTCAGTCGTTCGGCCGCTTCAGCCGCGCCACGAACTTGTAGCGGTCGCCTCGGTACACGGAGCGCACCCACTCCACCGGTTCGCCGTCGCCGTCCAGGGAGTGGCGCGAGAGCATCAGCATCGGCAGGCCCACGTCCGTGCCGAGCAGTCCGGCCTCGCGCGGGGTGGCCAGCGACGTCTCGATGGTCTCCTCGGCCTCGGCGAGCCGCACCCCGTACACCTCGTTGAGCGCGGTGTAGAGAGAGGTGTACTTGACCAGTGAGCGGCGCAGGGCCGGGAAGCGCTTGGCGGACAGGTGGGTCGTCTCGATCGCCATCGGCTCGCCGCTGGCCAGGCGCAGCCGCTCGATGCGCAGGACCCGCCCGCCGGTGGTGATGTCGAGCAGCCCCGCCAGGGTGTCGTCGGCCGTGACATAGCCGATGTCCAGCAGCTGGGAGGTCGGCTCCAGGCCCTGGGCGCGCATGTCCTCGGTGTACGAGGTGAGTTGCAGGGCCTGGGACACCTTGGGCTTGGCGACGAAGGTGCCCTTGCCCTGGATGCGCTCCAGGCGGCCCTCGACGACCAGCTCCTGGAGGGCCTGGCGCACGGTCGTGCGGGAGGTGTCGAACTCGGCCGCGAGCGTGCGCTCCGGCGGCACCGGGGTGCCGGGCGGCAGGGTCTCCGTCATCTCCAGCAGATGCCGCTTGAGGCGGTAGTACTTGGGCACGCGAGCGGTACGGGCGCCGGCGCCCGCCTCAGTCTCCGTACCGCTCCCGTCGGTGGCCATGGCCCGCCCTCCCGAGTGCTGCGCTGCTGCCGTCACCGGCTCCTCCGTCTGTCGCGGCTCACATGGTGGCACGGACCGGTCACGGGTCGTCCCCTCCCTTCCAGGTGTCGGTCCGATAACGGACGCGACAGCCCTTCTTATACACCCTTGACACCCCTAAAGGTCTAGGCCAAGCTCCCGGTACTGGTCTAAACCATTAAAGACCAGGTCCCAGCCCCACAGGCAGTACTCGTCGTATGTCTTCGCGGTGGGCGGGGGGTTGCAGCATCCCTTGAGGAGGGTGGCGTGAAGCGCAAGCTCATCGCGGCGATCGGCGTCGCGGGCATGTTGGTCGGCGTCGCGGCGTGTGGTTCGGACGACAAGAAGGACGACGGCGCCAAGGGCGGCGACGCCAAGCAGCTGACGGTCTGGCTCACGGTCGACGCCCAGAAGAACTGGCCGGACCTGGTCAAGGCCGCCGACGACGCCATCGTCGCCAAGCACCCCGGTCTGAAGATCAGCCACGAGTACTACGGCTGGCCGGACAAGAACGCCAAGCTCGACGCGGTCCTCGCCACCGACAAGGCCCCCGACGTCGTCGAGATGGGCAACACCGAGATGCTCGACTACTCGGTCAAGGGCGCCTTCGCCGAGGTCGACCCGTCGAAGTTCGACAACTCCGCCGCCTGGCTCGACGGCCTCAAGGCCTCGGTCATGTACGACGGCAAGACCTACGGCGTCCCCTACTACGCCGGTGGCCGCACCGCGACCTGGCGCAAGGACATCGCGGCCGCCGCGGGCGTCACCGCCACCCCGAAGACGTACCCCGAGCTGACCGCCGACCTGGACAAGATCCAGGCGAAGCAGGGCGACAAGTTCAGCGCCTGGTACCAGCCGACCCGCGACTGGTACGCGGCCATGTCGTACGTGTACGACGCCGGCGGCTCCATCGCCAAGGAGGACGGCGGCAAGTTCAAGGCGAACCTGTCCTCGCCGGAGTCCCTCAAGGGCCTGAACGAGTACAAGAACATCCTCGACAAGTACATGCACGGCGACAAGACGAAGGACGAGTCCGACCGTCCGATCGTCTACGGCCAGGGCAAGTCCAACCTGATCTTCAGCTCCGCCTGGGAGGGCGGTAGCGCGGCGCTGCCGGAGAACGACAAGGTCGGCAAGCTCGCCGACAAGATCGAGTCGTTCGTGATGCCCGGCCCGTCCGGCAAGGCCATGCCGGTCTTCCTCGGCGGCTCCGACCTGGCGATCCCGGTCAAGTCCAAGGCGCAGCCCCTCGCCGCCGAGTGGATCAACGCGTTCACCGGCACCGAGGGCCAGAAGGGCCTGATCGCCAAGCAGAACCTGCCCAACAACAAGACGGCGCTCGCCCCGCTGAAGTCGGACCCGAAGACGGCGGTCGCCGCCACCGCGGCCGAGTCCAGCTGGTTCGTGCCGATGGCGCCGGGCTGGGGCCAGGTCGAGAAGGCCAAGGTCCTCCAGGACATGCTCCAGGCCATCGGCACCGGCAAGAAGTCGGTCGAGCAGGCCGCGAAGGACGCGGACACCGCGATCGACAAGGTCATCAACACCAAGTGACCTGTGGGCGAGGGCCCCGTCGGACAGCGACGGGGCCCTCGCCCGGCCAGTACCGGAGAGGGACCGCTAGGAGCGCGCGATGAGTGCCGCAGAGACAACCACCGCCAAGGTGCCGCCGGCGCGGCGCGACCCACGACCGGGTGGGGATCCGGGGAAGCCGGAAGGGCCGGGCAGAAAGCGTGGCGTGGGCCAGGCGGCGGTGCCCTGGGCGCTGCTCGCCCCGTGCCTGCTCGCGCTCGCCGTCGTACTCGGCTATCCGCTGGTACGCCTGGTCACCCTGTCCTTCCAGAAGTTCGGCCAGCCGCAGCTGTGGGGCTTCAAGAGCCCCGAGTCGGTCGGCTTCGACAACTTCACCAACGTCCTGGGCGACCACGAGTTCTGGACCGTCGTGGTGCGCACGGTCCTGTTCGCCTTCACCGCGGTCGTGCTGACCATGGTGCTCGGCATGCTGGTGGCCCTGCTGCTCCAGCGGGTCTCCGGCTGGGTCAAGACCCTCGTCAACATCGCCCTGGTGGCGAGCTGGGGCATGCCCGTCGTCGTCGCCATCACCATCTTCAAGTGGATGTTCGACAGTGACTTCGGCGTACTGAACTGGCTGCTCAGCCGGTTGCCCGGGGTCGACATGGACGGCCACAACTGGTTCGCCAGCGGCCCCCAGGGCCTTGCCGTGATCATGCTGGTCGTGGTGTGGGGCGCGGTGCCGTTCGTCGTCATCACGCTCAGCGCGGGCCTCACCCAGGTCCCCAAGGAGCTCGAAGAGGCCGCCCGGCTCGACGGCGCGGGCGCCTGGGGCGTGTTCCGGCACGTCACCCTGCCGATCCTGAAGCCCGTCATCGTGATGCTGGCGACGCTTTCCGTCATCTGGGACATGGGTGTCTTCCCGCAGGTCTTCGTGATGCGCGGCGGCCACCCGGAGCCCGAGTTCCAGCTCCTCACCACGTACTCGTACGACAAGGCGTTCGTGGTCAACGACTACTCGCAGGGCGCCGCGATCGCGCTGCTCACCGTGCTGCTGCTGCTCGGTGTGATCGCGGTGTACATGCGCCAGATGCTGAAGATCGGGGACGTCGAGTGAGCGCAGCGATCGGAAAGGACGAAGTAACCGTGGCTGCCTCCGTACCGGCGCCCGCGCGAGCGCGCCGCAAGAAGAGCAAGCTCGGCTGGAACCTGCTCGGCCTGCTCGTCTTCGCCACCGCCGGCTTCCCCGTCTACTGGATGCTCAACACGGCGCTGAAGCCCGCCAAGGACGCGATCGACCCGAACCCGCACTTCTTCCCGCGCACGTTCACGCTGGAGAACTTCCGCCGGGCGCTGGACATCGGCGACTTCTGGGGTTCGATCGGCCGCTCGCTGATCGTCTCGGTCGTGGTCGTGCTCATCGGGGTCGCGGTCGGCCTGCTCGCGGCGCTCGCCATCTCGCGGTTCGCCTTCCGGGGCCGCAAGATCGTGATCATCGGCATCCTCGCGGTGCAGATGATCCCGCTGGTCGCGATGATCATCCCGGTCTTCCTGCTCCTCAACGACCTCGGCCAGTACGACAAGTTGTCCGGCCTGATCCTCACCTACCTCACCTTCATCCTGCCCTTCACGGTCTGGACGCTGCGCGGCTTCATCGTCAACGTCCCCAAGGAGCTGGAGGAGGCGGCGATGGTCGACGGGTGCAGCCGCACCGGCGCGTTCATCCGCGTGGTGTTCCCGCTGCTCGCCCCGGGCATGGTGGCCACCTCGGTTTACGGCTTCATCCAGGCGTGGAACGAATACCTCTACGCCCTGATGCTGATGAGCCAGAACCACCAGACCGCCACCGTCTGGCTCTCCAGCTTCACCACCCAGCACGGCACCGAGTTCGCCCCGATGATGGCCGGCTCCACCATGATGGCCGTCCCCATCGTGGCGCTCTTCCTCCTCGTCCAGCGCAAGATGGCCGCGGGTCTGACGGCCGGCGCCGTGAAGGGATGACGCCGCCCCATGACGACGATCGCACGCAGCACCACTGGGTCCGATTCAAAAGACGGGCTCACCCGTGACGCCCTGACCGTCCTGCAGCCCGGATTCGTCGGCACCAGCGCCCCCGACTGGCTGCTGCGCCGGATCGGGGAGGGCCTGACCTCGGTCGGCCTGTTCGGCCGCAACATCGCCTCGGCCGGGCAACTGACCGCGCTCACCGCCCAGTTGCGGGCCGAACGCGGTGACGTCCTGGTCGCCATCGACGAGGAGGGCGGGGACGTCACCCGCCTGGAGGTCCGCACCGGCTCCTCGTTCCCCGGCAACCTCGCGCTCGGCGCGGTCGACGACACGGCGCTGACCCGGGACGTCGCCCATGAACTGGGCCGCCGCCTGGCCGCCTGCGGGGTGGACCTGAACTGGGCCCCCTCGGCGGACGTCAACTCCAACCCGGGCAATCCGGTCATCGGCGTACGGTCGTTCGGCGCCGACCCGCAGCTGGTCGCCCGGCACACCGCCGCGTACGTCGAGGGCCTGCAGGCCGCCGGCGTCGCCGCCTGCACCAAGCACTTCCCGGGCCACGGCGACACCGCCGTCGACTCGCACCACGCGCTGCCCCGCATCGACGTGGACCTCGACACGCTGCACGCCCGTGAACTGGTGCCCTTCCGCGCCGCGATCGCCGCGGGTTCCAAGTCGGTCATGAGTGCGCATATTCTTCTTCCCGCGCTCGACCCGACCCGCCCGGCGACGCTGAGCCCGCGTGTCCTGACCGGACTGCTGCGGGACGAACTCGGCTACGACGGGCTGATCGTCACCGACGCCGTGGAGATGCAGGCCATCGCCTCGACGTACGGCATCGAGCGCGGTTCGGTCCTCGCGATCGCGGCGGGCGCCGACGCGTTGTGCGTCGGCGGCGGCCTTGCGGACGAGGACACCGTGCTGCGGCTGCGCGACGCCCTCGTCGCCGCGGTACGGGCCGGCGAACTGCCCGAGTCACGCCTGGCGGACGCGGCGGCGCGGGTGCGCGCCCTCGCGTCCTGGACCCGGCGGGCCAGGGGGGACGTTGCGGGGCCGGGCGCGGACGTGCAGGAGGGGACCGCGCCCGGCACCGACATCGGCCTGATCGCGGCGCGCCGCGCGGTCCGGGTCACCACGTCACCCGGGTACGCCCCGCTCGACTCCGCGCCGTACGTGGCCGCCTTCACCCCGGTCGCGAACATCGCGGTCGGCGACGAGACGCCGTGGGGGGTGGCCGCGGAGCTTTCCGCGCTGGTTCCGGGGACGGGGACGGGGACGTTCGACGAGTCCGGCACCGCCGAGGACGTCCTCGCGGCGGCCGGGGCGCGGCGGATCGTCGCGGTCGTGCGCGACGAGCACCGGCATCCGTGGATGTCGGCCGCGCTCACCGGGCTGCTCGCCGCCCGTCCCGACACGGTGGTGGTCGAGATGGGGGTTCCGCAGGCCCCGCCGCGTGGGGGTCTGCACATCGCGACGCACGGCGCGGCGCGGGTGTGCGGGCGGGCGGCGGCGGAGGTTGTGGCGGGGGTCTGACCCCCCACCCCGCCCCTTCCCGAAACCCTGCCGGGGGCTGTCGTTCGTCTGCGGGCCGTCTTGGGCTGGTCGCGCAGTTCCCCGCGCCCCTACAGGAGGGCCCGAAGGGCCCATTAAGGGGCGCGGGGCTGTGTCGATTTGCGGCTCCGCCGCGTGGGCGCGAGCAACCCAGCACGGTCCGCAGACGAAAGCGACTACAAGCCTTGCCACACCGGCTTGTTGGCATAGGTGTGGCGGAAATAGTGCGCCAGCTTCAATTTGGACGCGGCGGCCTCGTCGACCACCACCGTCGCGTGCCGGTGGAGCTGGAGTGCCGAGGCGGGGACGACCGAGGCGACCGGGCCCTCCACGGTCTGGGCGACCGCCTCGGCCTTGCCCTCGCCGGTGGCGAGCAGCACCAGGTGCCGGGCCTCCAGGATGGTCCCGATGCCCTGGGTGATGACATGGTGCGGCACCTGCTCGATGTCGTCGTCGAAGAAGCGCGCGTTGTCGATCCGGGTCTGCTCGGTCAGCGTCTTGATCCGGGTGCGCGAGGCGAGCGAGGAGCAGGGCTCGTTGAAGCCGATGTGCCCGTCGGTGCCGATGCCGAGGATCTGGAGGTCGACGCCGCCCGCCTCGGCCAGCGCCCGGTCGTACGCCTCGCACGCGGCCTGGACGTCCGCCGCCGAGCCGTCCGGACCCAGGAACGAGTCGGCCGCGAGCCCCAGCGGCTCGACGACCTGGCGCAGCACGGTCGCGCGGTACGACTCGGGGTGCCCGGCCGGCAGTCCGACGTATTCGTCGAGCTGGCAGACGCGGGCCCGCGAGACGTCGACGCCGCCGGCGGCGACCTTCGCCGTCAGCGCGTCGTAGATGGGCAGCGGGGTCGAGCCGGTGGCCACGCCCAGGAGGGCGTCGGGCTTGCGGCGCCACAGGGCCGCGATGGACTCCGCGATGAGCTCGCCGCCCGCCTTGGCGTCCGGGACGATGACAACTTCCACGTGGGCCTGCCGATCTGGAGACGTGAGGACTGGTGTCCGGTGACCAGCCCGGTAACGGGTTCGGTTCCGATGAAACCGATATGTGGTATAGACCAATCTAGCAGAGTTGGCCGCCTTCCGACCGGCTGTCGCGCCTTCTGTCATGGTCGGCCGCGAGGGTTTCCGGAACGCATACGGAGACCGCCATTCGGAGGCATCGCGCATGACGGCGCGGAACGTGGCACCCTGGGCCGGGGCGTCCGTGGCCGGGACGCGTCAACGCAAACCGATGGACAGCCAGGAATGGTCTAGTCCACAATGGCCAGCAGACCTCCGGCCTCCCCGCACAGGAGACCGGACGAGGTGCGCGGCACTCTCTGCCCTGACCGGGCCGGGCACCTCCCGTAAGGCCGAGGGGCACCGCACACCCGTCGGCCGGCAATATCCGGGCTGCGGTGCCGGACGGGCCGAGGGTCCCGACCCGGCGCCGCGGCCCGCGCGGGTACCCTCGCTGACGTGCCCTCCATGAACGACCTCGTACGCCAGCACACCGCTCTCAGTGAGTCCGACCTGGAGTGGCTGCACCTGCTGGTCTCGGAGTGGCAGCTGCTCTCCGACCTCTCCTTCGCCGACCTGGTGCTGTGGGTCCCGACCCGGGACGGCACCCGGTACGTGTCCGTCGCGCAGATGCGGCCCAACACCGGACCCACCTCCTACCAGGACGACATGGTCGGCCACCTGGTCCCGCGCGGCCGCCGCCCGCTGCTCGACGCGGCCCTCGACGAGGGCCGGATCGTGCGCGAGGGCGACCCCGAATGGCGCGAGGAGGTCCCGGTCCGGGTCGAGTCCATCCCCGTACGCAGGGAGGGCAGGGTACTGGGAGTGATCGCGCGCAACACGAACCTGCTCACCGTGCGCACCCCCTCCCGCCTGGAGCTGACCTACCTCCAGTCCGCCTCGGACCTGGCGCAGATGATCGCCGCCGGGTCGTTCCCGTTCCCGGGGCAGCAGGTCGACATGGACGCCTCCCCGCGCGCGGGCGACGGGCTGATCAGGCTGGACGCGGACGGCATCGTCCAGTACGCCTCGCCCAACGCCCTCTCCGCCTACCACCACCTCGGCCTCGCCTCCGACCTGGTCGGCCAGCACCTCGGCGAGCTCACCGCCCAACTCGCGCCCTCGCGCGGCCCGGTGGACGAGGCGATCGCCAAACTGGCCAGCGGCTACGCCCCGCGCGAGACCGAGGTGGAGGGCAGTGGCGGGGTCATCCAGCTGCGCGCCATCCCGCTCAAGCCCAAGGGCACCCGGATCGGCTCGCTCGTCCTGCTGCGGGACGTCACGGAACTGCGCCGCCGCGAGCGCGAGTTGATCACCAAGGACGCCACCATCCGGGAGATCCACCACCGGGTGAAGAACAACCTCCAGACGGTCGCGGCCCTGCTGCGCCTCCAGTCGCGCCGGATCGAGTCGGAGGAGGGGCGCGAGGCGCTGAACGAGGCCGTGCGCCGCGTCGGGTCGATCGCGATCGTGCACGAGACGCTCTCGCAGAACCTGGACGAGCGCGTCGAGTTCGACGAGATCGCCGACCGGGTGCTCGCGATGGTCGCCGAGATCTCCCCGGGCAAGGTCACCTGCCGGCGCACCGGCCGGTTCGGCATCCTCGACGCCGAGGTCGCCACCCCGCTCTCGATGGTCCTGACCGAGATCCTGCAGAACGCCCTGGAGCACGCGTTCGCGCCGGGGGAGCAGGGCACGGTCGAGGTCTCCGCCGTGCGCGGCGGCACCCGCGAGGACACCCGGCTGCTGATCACCGTGCGCGACGACGGCCGCGGGCTGCCCGCGGGATTCGACCCGCAGAAGGCCGGGAACCTCGGCCTCCAGATCGTCCGGACCCTGGTCGAGGGCGAACTGGGCGGCGCCTTCGACATGGTGGCGGGCCCCGAGCGGGGCACCCAGGTGGTCCTCGACGTACCGGTCCGGGCGGAGAAGTAGCCCGTACCGGGAAGACCGGGAAGCGGGCCGGGGAATCATCCGTACCCGATCGGACGTACGCGTTCGTGAACACCGCACACAGCAGCGAGCCCCGGACCAGTGATCGGTCCGGGGCTCGAATGCTGTGGGTTACTGCTGCGCGCTGCGGCTCGGGGGGCGGTGAGTGCGTACTCGCTGTACGCGCCGCGCGGGCCTAGGCAGAGGGGGGATCAGGCGGTCGCGTTGCGCGCCCGGTTGCGAGCGGCACGGCGCTTCATCGCGCGGCGCTCGTCCTCGCTGAGGCCACCCCAGACGCCGGAGTCCTGGCCGGACTCAAGCGCCCACTGCAGGCACTGCTCCATCACGGGGCAGCGGCGGCAGACGGCCTTGGCTTCCTCGATCTGCAGCAGCGCAGGACCGGTGTTGCCGATGGGGAAGAACAGCTCGGGGTCTTCCTCACGACAAACGGCGTTGTGACGCCAGTCCATGGCTGCTACCTCTCTTGGTATTTCATGCGGTTGCTTGTGAATGTGAACGCTTTCACGAATCCCCCCGCAAGGGAAGGGCCGACTTCCAGGTGAACTGGTTGTGGTCCGAAGTTGAGGAGGGGTTCTGGCTCTCACGGAGGCCGGTGTTGCGGGCCGTCCCGATCGCCATGTAGAGATTCGCAAACCTCGGCGGCGGATACAACCCCTTCCGGAAAGTTTTTTTTGATTCCTCGGTGTCGACTGGGTCACAGTCGTACTTCTATGGGGTGGGGCCCAGCCCAAACGTTCGAGTTAAAGGACTTTCGGCCCTTCCACTCACACAATCACACGCAGTGCCCGGCGTACGCCTGTGAACGTCACGCTGGTACGCAGACCCAGGTGGTCGCCGTCCATCTGGAAGGGGAGCGGGGCCTTGGAATGCAAGGTGAAGTCCGTGAGGTCATGCATGGAGACGGCGTGCTTGCCGTGTGGACCCTTTTCGGGTGTCGAGGTGAGCAGCTGGGTCGCGTAACGGGTCGCCGTGGACACCGACAGCCTGGTGAGAGCCAGCACGTCGAGGGCGGTCTCGAAGGACGCGTCCGGAGCCGCGAACACCGGGCGATTGCCCAGGTAGGTCCACGGGGCGGTGTTGCACACTATCGACATCACCAGGTCCTCGACCGGGTCCTGGCCCGGCCGCTCCAGGGTGATCGGGCCGTGTCTGCGGTGCGGCTCGGAGAAGAACTGTCTGGCCACCTGGCGCAGATACAGCGCGTGCGTGGAGCGCTTTCCGCGCTCCCGCTGCTGTTCGACCCGGCCGATGACCCCGGCGTCGAATCCGAATCCGGCGCAGAAGGTGAACCAGCGGGACGGAACGCCCTCGTCCTCGGTGCCCGGCGTGCCGGCCGCGAGGCCCAGGCTCACCGTCCGGCCACGCTCCTCGCGCAGCGCGTCCAGGAGTATGCCGGTCGCCTCCACCGGCTCGTTGGGCAGGCCGACCGCGCGCGCGAAGACATTGGTGGAGCCGCCGGGGACCACGGCGAAGCTCGGCAGGTTCTCCGGGTCCGGGCCGTTGTGCAGCAGACCGTTGACGACCTCGTTGACGGTGCCGTCGCCGCCGAGCGCCACGACGAGGTCTATGTCGCTGTCGTCCGCCGCCCGCCGCCCGAGATCGCGGGCGTGCCCCCGGTACTCCGTGGTCACGACCTCCAGCTTCATCTCGCTGGCCAGGGCGTGGATGAGGACATCACGGGTGCGGGCACTGGTGGTGGTAGCCGCCGGGTTGACCACGAGAAGTGCACGCATGGTCGCCAGGGTACCTACCGGGCGGTACCGGGCGCAGTCCCGCCCCTGTGTGACGTCCCCGTCACCTCCCCGGGCGCAGCCGAGATCCTTCGGGTACGGGGCTACCCTGCTGGGGTGAGTACTGAGCAGCACCCCGACAGCGAGCAGCAGCACGACGGCGCCGGCGACCCGGCCGGGCCGCGCCCCCGCCGGCTCACCCAGGCGGCCGCGATCGCCGCGATCGAGGGCCTGGCCCTGGTCGGTGTCGGCCTCTACATGCTGATCATCGGGCTGATGGGCAGGCCGCACCAGCCGCGCACGGCGGAGACGGGCGGGGTGACCATGATCGTCCTCGGCCTCATTCCGCTGCTGGCCGCGCGCGGGCTCCTGCTGCGCCGCCGCTGGAGCCGCGGGCCCGCGCTGATCACCCAGATCCTGGCGCTCCCGGTGGCCTGGATGTTCCTCACCGCGAACGGGCCGTCGATCCCGGTGGGCATCGCGGTGGCCGTGGCCGCGGTGACCGGCCTCGTGCTCCTGGTCAACCCGGCCACGGCCCAGGCGCTGGGCGTACGGGGCGCGGGCGGGACGGACGAGCCCTAGGGCCGGTCCGGCGGATCTTGCCTGGGACGCGCTCCAGTCCCAGAGGCCGCTGCCCGGTAGGCCCTGCGCCGGGCCTACTCCTCCACCAGCAGCTTCTCGCGCAGCTGGGCCAGGGTGCGGGCCAGCAGGCGGGAGACGTGCATCTGCGAGATGCCGACCTCCTGCGCGATCTGCGACTGCGTCATGTTGCCGAAGAACCGGAGCAGCAGGATCCGCTTCTCCCGCGGCGGCAGGTCCTCCAGGAGCGGCTTGAGCGACTCCCGGTACTCGACGCCCTCCAGCGCCTCGTCCTCGGCGCCCAGGGTGTCCGCCACCGCCGGTGACTCGTCGTCCGTGTCCGGGACGTCGAGGGAGAGCGTGGAGTACGCGTTGGCCGACTCCAGGCCCTCCAGGACCTCTTCCTCGGAGATGCCCAGGCGCTCCGCCAGCTCGTGCACCGTGGGCGAGCGGCCGTGCTGCTGGGAGAGCTCGGCGGTCGCCGTGGTGAGGGCGAGCCGGAGCTCCTGGAGGCGGCGCGGCACCCGGACCGCCCAGCCCTTGTCGCGGAAGTGCCGCTTGATCTCGCCGACCACCGTCGGGGTCGCGTACGTCGAGAACTCGACACCGCGCTCCGGGTCGAACCGGTCGACCGACTTGATCAGGCCGATCGTGGCGACCTGGGTGAGGTCGTCGAGCGGCTCGCCCCGGTTGCGGAAGCGCCGGGCCAGGTGCTCGACCAGCGGCAGATGCATCCGGACCAGCTTGTTGCGCAGCTCGGCCTTCTCCGGCGAGCCGTCCGGAAGCTTGCGCAGCTCGATGAACATCGCCCGCGCCCCGCTGCGGTCCTGCGGGTCGTGGTGCTGTCGCGTGTGCTCGATGTGCTCGCTCATGTGGGCCGCCCGCTCTGCCTGCCGCGTCTGCTCCGCCACGGCCTTGAGGCCGTCAAGTCCGTCCACCGGGTGCGGCCGGGCCTGCTGCTCCGGGATTCCCGCGGAGCGCCGCGTTTCCGGCAGCGTCTGGGGGATGCGCTCGTCGTCCCGCACCGGACCCTCCCCGCTCACGCCGGTCCGGGTCCCGCGCCGCGCTGTTTGTACAGGCTGATGGAGACCGTACGGTCGTCGGCGACCGAGGAGTCGACCTTCCCGGCGAGCGCCGAGAGCACCGTCCACGCGAAGGTGTCGCGCTCGGGCGCGCGGCCGTCGGTCGTCGGCGCGGAGACCGTGACCTCCAGCGAGTCGTCGACGAGGCGGAAGACACAGCTCAGTACGGAGCCGGGAACGGCCTGCTGGAGCAGGATCGCGCAGGCCTCGTCGACCGCGATACGCAGATCCTCGATCTCGTCGAGGGTGAAGTCCAAACGTGCCGCGAGGCCGGCCGTGGCCGTACGCAGCACCGACAGGTAGGCACCCGCGGCCGGCAGCCGGACTTCCACGAAGTCCTGATTCCCGGGCTCGCCTGCGATCTGGGACACCCTCACCTCCAAGGTGGCACAAGCTCTCTCGGGCCCCGGCGGAGGGGACGCCTCCGGGGCCATGCGGTACGTATTGCGGTGATCGTGCGTCGTCCACGCGATCGTGTGTGCTCGGGGGGCGACGCTATCGCGATCCATGGTGCCGTGTCGCCGGGACCCCTCCCGGCAGGTGTCACTCATGGTAAGCATATGAGCACGGACAGTGGCTAGGGGTGTGCGGTGCCCAATTGCTGTGAACCGGCGCCGGGTTGACGTACCCAGGCCGAAGGCCGTCGAACCGTCGAGGTCCGCCCGACCTCGGGGCTCACACCAGGAGGTTGTCCACAAAGCACCAGCGCCAGTTCTCGCCGGGCTCCAGCGTGCGCATCACCGGATGGCCGGTCTGCTTGTGGTGGGCGGTCGAGTGGCGCATCGGCGAGGAGTCGCAGCAGCCCACATAGCCGCAGACCAGGCATTGCCGCAGCTGGACGTAGTGGGTCCCGGCGGCCCGGCACTCGGGGCACGTGTCGCTCAGCGGCGCGGGCTCGGGGCGCGGCAGTTCGGCGACGTGCGGGCACTCGCTCATGATTGCCAGGTTACGACGGTCCGGCTGTGAGGGGGCTGGGATGGACGCACTGCCGTTGGTGGCACTGGTGGCGGGCAGCGCGGCGGTGGCCGGGGCGGCCCGCCGCACACCGGTGCCGGCGCCGCTGCTGCTGGTCGCCGCGGGCCTGGTCGCGGCCTATGTGCCGGGCGTGCCGGAGTACGCGCTCGACCCGCACGTCGTGCTGCCGCTGATCCTGCCGCCGCTGCTGTACACGGCGGCCGTGGACAGCTCGTATCTGGACCTGCGGGCCAATCTGCGGCCCGTCGCGCTGCTCTCGGTCGGTTACGTACTGTTCGCGACCCTGGCCGTGGGCTGGCTCTCCTATCTGATGGTGCCGGACCTGCCGCTGACCGAGGCGCTGGTGCTCGGCGCCGTGGTGGCGCCGCCGGACGCGGTCGCGGCCACCGCGATCGCCCGGCGGCTGGGCCTGCCGGGCCGGATCACCACGGTCCTGCAGGGCGAGTCGCTGGTCAACGACGCCACCGCGATCACCGCCTACAAGGTGGCGCTCGCGGCGGCCGTCGGGGAGGGGGCGACCTGGGCGGGCGGGGTGCGGGAGTTCGCGCTCGCGGCGGTCGGCGGGGTGGGGATCGGCCTGATCCTGATGGCGCCGATCCACTGGCTGCGCGCGCATCTGAGCGAAGCGCTGCTCCAGAACACGCTCTCGCTGCTCATCCCGTTCGTCGCGTACGCGGCGGCCGAGCAGGTCGGGGCGTCCGGGGTGCTCGCCGTGGTGGTCGTGGCGCTGTACCTGGGCCATCGCTCCTGGCAGGTGGACTTCGCGACCCGGCTCCAGGAGGCGGCGGTCTGGAAGATGGTCGCGTTCGTCCTGGAGTCGGCGGTGTTCGCGCTCATCGGGCTGCAACTGCCGGTCGTGCTCAGGGGCCTGGGCGCGTACGAGGGCTGGGAGGCGGCGCTGTACGCGGTCGGGGTCTTCGCGGCGGTCGTCGCGGTCCGCTTCGTCTGGGTCTTCCCGGCGACGTTCCTGCCCCGGGCGCTCTCGGAGCGGATCCGCACGCGCGAGCCCGACACCAACTGGACGGCTCCGGTGATCGTGGGCTGGGCGGGCATGCGGGGCGTGGTCTCGCTCGCCATCGCGTTCTCGATCCCCATGACCACCCACGACGACCTGCCGTTCCCGGCGCGCGACCTGGTGCTGTTCCTGACGTTCACGACGGTCATCGGCACGCTGGTGGTGCAGGGGCTCACGCTGCCACCGCTGATCCGGGCACTGAAGCTGCCGGGGCGCGACGAGCGGGCCGAGACGCTGGCCGAGGCGCAGGCGCAGAGCCAGGCATCGACGGCCGCCGAGCGCCGCCTGGACGAACTCCTGGCCGACGAGGCGAACGCGCTGCCCGCGCCGCTCGCCGACCGGCTGCGCACGGTCCTGGAGCGGCGCCGCAACTCGGTCTGGGAGCGCCTGGGCGAGGTGAACGCGGTGACCGGCGAGTCGGCCGACGACGTCTACCGCAGGCTGTCGCGGGAGATGATCGGCGCCGAGCGCGAGGTCTTCGTCCAGCTGCGGGACGCGCGGCGGATCGACGACGAGATGCTGCGCACGCTGCTGCGCAGGCTGGACCTGGAGGAGGCGGCGGCATACCGGGAGGGCGAGTCGTGACCCTTACAGGGGCTGGCCCGTGATGACGGCGGCCACCGTCGTTCCCTTCGGGAACGAGCCCTCTTCGGTGAGCGCGAGCAGCCCGTACAGCATTTTGGCGACATAGAGACGTTCGACGGGAAATGCGTGGCGATCCTCGAAGTCGGCCGCGAAGGCGTCGAGTTCGGGGGTGGTACGGGCGTATCCGCCGCAGTGGAAGCGCTCGTCCAGGGACCAGTTGGCGGTGGGCGCGCCGAGGGTGCGCCGCTGCAACTCCCGTATCTCGTCCGCCAGGAACCCGCCCCGCAGCACCGGGAACCCGAGCGCGCGCCGGCCCTCGGCGAGCCCGGCGGCGAGCCCGGCGAGGGTGCCGCCGGTCCCGCAGGCGACGGCGACGACATCGGCGAGGCCGTGCAGCTCGCGCCCGAGGGCGGTGCAGCCCCGCACGGCCAGGGAGTTGCTGCCGCCTTCGGGGACGACGTACGGGTCGCCGCCGAACAGTTCCTTGAGGCCGTCAAGCACCTCGGGCTCGGCCTTGCGCCGATAGGTCGAGCGGTCGACGAAGTGCAGCCGCATCCCGTCCGCCGCGCACCGGGCGAGCGACGGGTTCAGCGGCCGGCGGGCGAGCTCGTCGCCCCGGACGACCCCGATGGTGGGGAACCCGAGCAGCCGCCCGGCGGCGGCCGTGGCGCGCAGATGGTTCGAGTAGGCCCCACCGAAGGTGAGCACCGGCCGACCGGCCGCCTCCTGCAGGTTCAGGGCGAGCTTGCGCCATTTGTTGCCGGGCAGCGCCGGATGGATCAGGTCGTCGCGCTTGAGGAGGAGGCGTACGCCGTGACGGGTGAAGCGCTCGTCCTCGATCCGTTGCAGTGGCGAAGGGATGTGCGGCCGCAGACGGGTGGTGAGGTCGAGCGCTGGTGGGGTCACGCGTCCATTGTCGCCTTCCGCGTCGTTTCGGCGGCTCGGCGACCCTCGGCTCGGGCGTGATCTTCCGGGGAAGCGCAACATGCCCCGCCGACGCTGTTGTATTCCCACTCATTTGTGTAATGGCGTCGGCACGGTCCGTGCTGGAAGGCTTCTCGCCGCAGGTCAGCTCATGATCGGAAGATCGAGAGGGAATCACATGTCGGTCGAGGCAGCGTCCGAGAACCGTGCGCAGCAGAGTCTTGGTACGGCGGCGGCGCGGAATCTGGCGACCACCACGAAGTCTGTTCCCCAGATGCAGGAGATCACCTCTCGGTGGTTGCTGCGGATGCTGCCGTGGGTGCAGGTGCAGGGCGGTACGTATCGGGTGAACCGGCGGCTGAGCTACTCGGTGGGTGACGGGAAGGTCACCTTCGTGCAGACGGGTGAGCGGGTGAGTGTGATCCCGGCGGAGCTGGGGGAGCTGCCGGCGCTGCGGGATTACGAGGACGAGGCGGCGCTGGGGGAGTTGGCGAGCCGGTGTGAGCAGCGGGAGTTCGCGGCGGGGCAGGTGCTGGCGGCGGCGGGTGACCCGGTGGACGCGGTGTTTTTGCTGGCGCACGGCCGGGTGGAGCGGATCGGGACCGGCCCGTACGGGGACGAGGCGGTCCTGGGCGTCTTGGCGGACGGGGCGTATCTGGGTGAGCAGGCACTCGTGTCCGGCGAGGCGGTGTGGGACGCGACGGCGCGGGCGGCGACGGCGTGCACGGTGCTGGTGCTGAGCCGCGCGGATGTGCTGAACCTGGCGGAGCGGGCGTCGTCGCTGCACGAGCATCTGGCGGCGGTGGCGTTGCTGCCGCAGCAGCGCACCAACAAGTACGGCGAGGCGGCGATCGATCTGGCGTCCGGGCATGTGGGCGAGCCGGTCATCCCGCACACGTATGTGGATTATGAGGGCGCGCCGCGTGAGTACGAGCTGTCGGTGGCGCAGACGGTTTTGAAGGTTCATTCGCGGGTGGCGGATCTGTACAACCAGCCGATGAACCAGACGGAGCAGCAGTTGCGGCTGACGGTGGAGGCGCTGCGGGAGCGGCAGGAGGACGAGCTCGTCAACAACCGGGAGTTCGGGTTGCTGGCGAACTGCGATTACGCGCAGCGGCTCCAGCCGCACGACAGCGTGCCCCTGCCGGATGACATGGACGAGCTGCTGTCGCGGCGCCGGGGCAGCAAGATGTTCCTGGCGCATCCCCGGGCGATCGCGGCGTTCGGCCGGGAGTGCAACAAGCGCGGTCTGGTGCCGGAGTCGATCGAGATCGACGGCCACCGCATCTCGACCTGGCGCGGAGTGCCGATTTTCCCGTGCTCGAAGATCCCGGTCACTCCCGAGCGGACGACGTCGATCATCTGTATGCGTACGGGCGAGGACGAGCAGGGCGTGATCGGACTGCGCCAGAGCGGGATCCCGGACGAGATCGAGCCGAGTCTGTCGGTGCGCTTCATGGGGATCGACGAGCAGGCCATCATCTCCTACCTGGTCACCGCCTACTACTCGGCCGCGATCCTCGTGCCGGACGCGCTCGGCGTGCTGGAGAACGTCTTTGTCAGCCGCTGGCGCTGATCCGGCGGACCCCGTGTGGGCGGTCGGCGACTGGGAGGTTCGCCGGCCGCCCGCCCGGCCACGGCGAGCGTGCGGGCCGTGGTCGTACGGGCGGTGACCGCACGGGCGGAGCGCATCGGCCACGGCGTATCGAACACGGCGAGAGGAATGTCGAGTTGGTCATGGGGGAAGCCGTCGAGGGACGCGAGGCCGTCGATCTGTTGGAGCGGACCCGGATGGCGGTCAATCCGTATCTGCGGGCCACCGTCGAGACGCTGCCCGGATCGATACGGCGGGTCGCGATGTACCACTTCGGATGGGAGCACGCCGACGGCACACCGGCCGCCGGGCAGGCCGGCAAGGCGATCCGGCCCGCGCTGGTCCTCGCGGCCGCCCGCGCGCTCGGCGGCGACCCGGAGCACGCGCTGCGGGCCGCGGCCGCCGTGGAGCTCGTCCACAACTTCACGCTGCTGCACGACGACGTGATCGACGAGGACGCCACCCGGCGCCACCGGCCCACCGCCTGGACCGTGTTCGGGACACCGGACGCGATCATCGTCGGGGACGCGATGCTGGCCCTGGCGCTGCGGCTGCTCGCCGAGGACGGCCATCCGGCGGCCCCGGCCGCCTCGGCCCGTCTGGCGTCCTGTGTGATCGAGCTGTGCGCGGGGCAGCAGGCGGACTGTGCCTTCGAGCAGCGCGGCCCGCAGGAGGTGTCGCTCGACGAGTGCATCGACATGGCGATGGCCAAGACGGGTGCGCTGCTCGGGTGCGCGTGCTCGCTGGGTGCGCTGTACGCGGAGGCCGGGCCCGAAGAGGTTTCGGCGCTGGACGCGTTCGGGCGGGAGGCGGGGCTCGCCTTCCAGCTCATCGACGATCTGATCGGCATCTGGGGCGACCCCGGGCGTACCGGGAAACCGGCCGGGGCCGATCTCGCCGCGCACAAGAAGTCGCTGCCGGTGGTGGCCGCGCTGACCTCGGGAACGCCCGCCGCGACCGAACTGGCCGAGCTGTACCGGGGGCCGATGGGGGCGGCGGCGGTCCGGCGGGCGGCGGGGGCCGTCGACCGGGCGGGCGGGCGTGACTGGGCGCAGATCCATGCGGCCGATCGGATGGCCCGGGCGCTGGACCAGCTGTCCCGGGCCGTGCCCGATCTCGCGGCGGCGGGGGATCTGCTGGCGCTGGCGGAGTTCGTGACCCGCCGGTCGCGCTGAAGGCTTGCCCGAGGGGGGGCGAGGGCCCCGGGGCTGCCGCGGGGTGGGGTCGAGGGCCCCGGGGCTGCCGCCGGGGCTCTCGATCCCTGACTCGGGGAGAGCCAACCCCAGGATCGAGCCGGTCAGTTGAGGCGAGCTTGAGCGCGCGGTGGGACGGGCCTTGTTGGTTGGCTGCGGGCCGGTGGGGGCTGGTCGCGCAGTTCCCCGCGCCCCTAAAGGGATCCGGGACCGCACTGGCCCCCCACACCCCCCGCGCCCCTTAAGTGGCCCGGGACTGTTAGTCGACCCGCAGCCCCCGCGCGCCTAAAGGGACCCGGGACCGCCATCGGCCCCCCACAGCCCTGTGACCCTCACTGGCGGCCAACCACCCTCTCCACCAGTACCTCCACCAACCGTTCCGTTGTGTCCTGCGCCAGTACGCCCGGGAGCGTGAGGTGTTCCAGCAGGAGGCCGGTCATGGCGAAGTAGAGGATGCGTACCGTGTCCGCGTCGCCGGGGAGGCCCGAGTCCAGGTGGAAGCGGACGTTGGCTTCCAGCTCGGCGCGGATCGCCTCCGTCAGGGCCTCCCGCAGCTCCGGTCGCCGGGTGGCCTCCAGGCGGAGTTCGAGCAGCGCCAGATAGCCCGTGCGCTCCTTGACCGTGCGCCGCAGCACCCACTGCATGAGCGAGGCGACCAGTTCGCGCGAGGGCGCCGGCCGCAGCGCCTCGGCCACCTCGGCCGGATCCGGTGTCATCCGTACGTGGATGTGCCGGCCGGCCTGGGTGAACAGGTCGTCCCTGCTGGTGAAGTAGTTGGACGCGGTGCCGATCGGCACCTTCGCCTCGGTGTCGACGGCGCGGAAGGTCAGCCCGCGTGCCCCCTCGCGCGCCAGCACCTCGATCGCCGCGTCCACGAGCGCCGTCCTGCGTTCCGGGTTCCTCGCCATTCGAGCTCCTTCTCCATTTCCGGGTCCGCCCCCTTGCCTAACCACTACAGACGAAGTACTTTACGTGAAGTGGTTCGGCACTCCGGCCACCATCCCGAATCGAAGAGGCCAGTTTGCGCAAGCTTTCGTACTACATCGCCCTCTCCATCGACGGCTTCATCGCCGCTCCGGACGGGGCGTACGACTTCTATCCCTTGAGCGAGGAGTTCGTCGGCTTCATGGCCGGGGAGTTCCCCGAGACCCTGCCGACCGGTGCCCGCAAGGCGCTCGGCGTCGACGAGGCGCCCAACTCGCGGTACGACACGGTGCTGATGGGCCGGGGGACGTACGAGCCCGCCCTCCGGGAAGGCGTCACCAGCCCGTACGCCCATCTGCGGCAGATCGTCTTCTCGCGCAGCCTCGGCGAGTCGCCCGATCCGGCCGTGGAGGTCGTCGCCGGGGACCCGGTGGCGTATGTGCGCGAGCTCAAGCGCGAGGCGGGTCTTGGCATCTACCTCTGCGGCGGCGCCGACCTCGCCGGGCAGCTCATCGACGAGATCGACGAGCTGGTGATCAAGAGCTATCCGGTCGTCGCGGGCGCCGGAATCCCCTTGTTCCGGGCCGAGTTCGGCCCCCGCTCGTTCGTGCCGAACGGCAGCCGTTCCTTCGAAAACGGTACAGTCGTCACCACTTACACAAGGAAGCGCTAACTCCCATTTCGGTCACACCCTGTGACGAACAGCAGGGTACGCCGCTAATCTCCGCCCATGACACCACAGTCCTGGGCGGGCTGGTACCGAGACCGCCATGGATCCGAAGCGCTGACCATCACTGCCGACGGGGCGCGCCTGCGCACCCGTATCAGGGGGGTCGACTTCGCCGGAGCGGGGTTCGACTCGCTCGGCCCGGTAGCGGTACCGGGCATACCGGCGGAGGGCTCGTTCGCGCTCGACGGCGGCACTCTTCGCGACTTCGTCCTGGAGTGGGACATGCCGGTACCGGTCGCCTGTGCCGACGGGGCGGTCCAGCACGCCACCCTGAGCTGCCTGCTCTCCCTCAAACCGCCGGAGCCCGAGGTCGGGCTCGCGCTGCACCTCGGGGGAGCGGTGTACGCCTCGGGGCGCGCGGCGCTGGACTTCGGCTCGGTGCTCGACGACATCCGGCGTCAACTGCCGTCCGGCGCACGGCTCCAGCCGTCGGTGCTCGAACGCACCTGACCGTCACCGGCCCGATTCATGTTCCTGGCGCGGGTGGTTGAGCGCCGTCCGCGTCAGGAACCCGTCAACAAAGGCAAGTCGGGCTGGCCGGTTCCCTCATCGGCTCGTCATTGTTCTACTACTATGAGAACAATGAAGGTGACGATGAATCGTGCGCGATACCGACTGGTGGCCCTGGCCGCGCTGCCGTTCCTGCTGGCCCTCGCCGTCGACCTGATCCTCTTCGCCGTCCTGCGCGACCGTCTGCCGGACCGGCTGGCCAGCCAGTTCAACGGCAGCGGCGGCGCCCCGAGCGACTACTCCAGCCCTGCGTCGTGGGTGACCGTGGACGTCGGCCTCTCGGTCGCGCTCACCGTCGTCTGGGGCGCGATCGCCGCGACGGCCGACTTCACGGTGCGCGGGGCGCGTTGGGCGTTCGGCGCGGGGTACGCGGTGGCGGGCCTCGTCGGCTATCTGATGGCGGTCGTGCTGGATGTGAACCTGGACGCCGTCGACGGCAGCGAGGCGCGGCTGCCGCTGTGGCACTTCGCGGTGGGCGTGGGGGTGGGCGCGCTCGCGGCGGGGGCGGGCGCGCTGCTGCTGCGCCTGGTGGAGCTGCCCGACGCCGTGCCGTCGCCGGGGCCGGGCCTGGTCGAGCACCTGGACCTCGCCGAGAGCGAGGTGGCGGGCTGGGCGCGGCGGGCCCCGTCGCGGACGCTGTGCGCGGTCGGCTGCGCGCTGCTCGCCGCCGGTGGCGGGCTGACGTATGTGTACGACTGGGCCCGCGCCGCCGCGCCGCTGGTCAGCGGAGTGCTCACGCTGCTCTGCTCGTGCGCGTACGTCACGGTCGACCGGCACGGGCTGACCGCCCGCCCGACCGTGCTGCCCTGGCCGCGGGTGCGGATACCGCTGGCGGAGGTGGACCGGGCGGTCAGCCGGGAGGTGAAGGCGCTCGCGGAGTACGGTGGCTGGGGCTACCGGGTCCGGCCCGGCCGGTCGGGTCTCATCCTGCGCTCCGGCGAGGCGATCGTCGTACGGCGCACCGGTGGACGGGAGTTCGCGGTGACGGTGTCCGACTCGGCGACGGCCGCGGCCCTGCTCAACACGCTGGCCGAGCGCGAGGCGGTGAGGCGCTGATGCTGTTCCGGGTGGACCCGGCCTCGCCGCTGCCGCTGGCCGACCAGATCGCCGCCTCGGTGCGCCGGGCGATCGCCGAGGGCACGGTGGACCCGGGCGAACGCCTGCCCGCCGCGCGCGCCCTCGCGAACTCGCTGGGCGTCAACGTCCACACGGTCCTGCGCGGCTACCAGCGCCTGCGCGAGGAGGGCCTGATCGAGCTGCGGCGCGGCCGGGGCGCGGTGGTGGTCGACACGACGTCGAACCGCGCCCGGGCCCAGCTGCTGGTGCGCGTACGGGAACTGGTCGACGACGCGCGGCGGTTGGGCCTGAGCGAGGACGAGGTGGTGCACCTGGTCCGCGTGGGCCTTCAGCCGGGGGCTCAGTAGGTCTGGAGCTCCACCAGGTTGCCGTCCGGGTCGTGCAGGTGGGCCGTGCGCAGGGTGGGTCCCCACTGCGGCCGGTCCTGGGCCGGGGCCACGACCGTGGCGCCCTCGCCGACACACAGCTCCACGGCGGCGTCCAGCGCCCGCGTACCGTCGACATGGATGACGATCGACCCGCCACCCGATGGCGCGTTCTCGCCCCCGACGGCTCCGGCCATGGCGTCCCTGGAGAAGAGCGCGAAGGCCGTACGCCCCTCGCAGTCGTCCCAACTGGCATAGCCGGACGCCTCGTTGCCCCGGGCCAGGGCGCATCCGGTCAGCTTGGGCAGCACGGCCGCGTAGAACCGGAAGGTCGACTCGTAACGCTCCACCAGGAGCCGGGTGTACGGAGGTTCAAGAGGTGCCATGGCCTGAATCTACCCCGGAGCCCTCAAGTCGTCCGACGCACCCGGGCGTCGGTGATCACGCCCTCGCGCACGGTGTACGTGCCGGAGTAGGTGCGCGTGGAGTCGTCCTTCTGGTGGGCGGTGATGTCCACGTACACGGTGTCGCCCTCGATGGACAGGACGGTGGCTTCGGCCTGCCGGGTGTCGGAGAAGCCGGAGACGTACGTGGAGTAGTCCTGGCCGAGGTTCCTGCCGCCCAGGCGCCACGCGGTGCTGTAGTCGCCGCTGTTGAGCGCGGCGTAGTAGGCCGTGACCGTGGCGCCCGGGGTGGTGGTGGACGGGTTCGTGTAGGTGGTCGGAGCGTCGGTCGCGGCCGTCCGGTCGGTGGTCGGCGCCGCCGTGCCCGGCTCGGTGGCGCCCGGGAAGACGGATGTGTCCGTCGGGGTGTCCGTGGTGAATCCCGGGGACGGCCAGGGCGGCGCCGACGGGTGGTGGCCGCCGCCGCTGTCGCGGGCCAGCCACCAGATGCCGGTGCCCGCCGCCCCGCACAGCAGGACCGCGACGAACACCACGATCAGCACGCGCCGCAGACTGTCGTCCGGGGGCGGCTGCCCCGGACCCCCGAAGCCCTCGCCGCCCGACGGCCCCTGTGCCCAGCGCTGCGCGTCCGCGTCCCAGTAGTCCATGTCACTCGCACTTCTCAGCCGGTCAGTTGGGCGATGGTCTCGACGACCGCCGTGGCCGAGGCGAGCCCCGCGGCGGCCGTCGCACCGAGAGTCAACCGGTCGCGCAGCCACTGCAGACGGTCCCGCCGGACCTGACCGGTCGTGGTCACCCCTTCTTCGATCTCGCTCAGTCCCTCGTCCAGTTCGGCGATGTCCGGCGTCCGGTTGAGCATGCCGAGGTGGTCGCGCAACGTCCGGATGGCGGTGGCGAGTTCGGCGGGCGCGTCGAGCAGCTGCGTCGAGGCGTCGACGGCGCGCGCGTCCGTGCCCGAGGCCGCCGCGCCGCCCGACATCACGCCGATGCCGATGCCACCGGGGACGCTCGTGGGCGCGGCCGCGCCCGGGTGGGCGGCCGGTGGCGGCGTCCCCCTGCGCCGCGAGCGGTCCTCGGCGGACGCCCGGTCCCCGGCGGCCGCCGCGCCGCCGGTCATCACGCCGATCGAGATGCCGCCGGAGGGTGGGCCTCCGGTCGCCGGCGCATCCGTGCGCGGGGCGCCGGAGGACGAGCCCTCGGTCGTCGTCGCATCCGCCTGCGGGTGCGTCTCCTCATTGGTCTCCGGGTCCCGCGCCATCACTTTCCGCCTTCCCGGTGCGTCGCCGACGCCTGTTCGCCCGTCGCGACCGCACCCCCGCTCATCGCCCCGATGAACACCCCGCCACCGCTCACGGTGATGATCTGCTGCTCGAAGTCGCCGGTCTCGTAGTTCTTGGCGCGCAGCGCCTCCCGCACCCCGCTCGCGATCCGGTCCTGGACCGTGCGTACGTACCGCTTGACGTCCATGTCCTGGAAGACGGACAGATCGGCCGGGCTGCCCAACTCCCGTACGGAGGTGGCCGGTCCGTCCGGCAGGGCGTGCCGGGGGTTGGCCAGCCAGGTGCGGAACTCGGAGACGGCGGTGCGGACCAGGGAGGTGGCGGCGGCGAAGTTCGCGGTGGGGGCCGCGAGCAGACCCCGGACCGTGTCGCGCAGGACGTCGCCGTCGCCGCGCCCCTCGATCACGTCGACGGCCCGGAACTCCAGCCGTACGGGGGTGAGGACATGCGGCACGACCTCCAGGACGAGCATCCCGCCCTGGGTGTGGACACGGACCAGGACCGAGACCACGACCTGCTCGTCCCAGGTGCCGATCCGGATGCGCAGGAAGTGGCGGCGCGCCTCGCCGCCCTCGCCCACGGCCTCGTCGAGGTGACGGCGTACGGTCGGCTGGTCGTACGCGACCTTCCAGCGCGCCACCCCGGTCGGCAGATAGACGAACTCCTCCACTTCGAGCTCGCGCAGCCGGTCGCGGCTGGTGGCGGCGGCCGAGGTGCGCAGGGCTTCGAGCTGCGGCTTGATGAGGTCGATGACCTCGCGCCCGGTCAGCGGGCCCGCCCCGGTCTCCGGCTCCGCGTTCTTGCGCTTCTTCAACTCCATGACCAGCGACCACTGTTCGGCGTACGGCTTGCCGGCGCCGATGAACGGGCGGAACGGGTCGTAGATCGTGAGCGAGGCGTACTGCTCGCGGTCGATGGCCTCGCCGATCCGCCGGTAGCGGTGCGGCAGCCGCTCGCGGCGCGTGCCGGGGTACGCCGCGGAGCCCAGCTCATGGCGCATGATGGCGGTGACGTCCGCGCGATACGCCCACACGGGCACCACCAGGAGCAGCGGGAACACCACGCCCGTCCAGGCGTCGGCGCCGCTGAACAGCGCCCACAGCGCGGCGACCCAGTACACCAGCGCCACCACGAACGGCACCAGCGGCAGCAGCATCTGCAACCGGCCCCGGGTGGCCTGCTTGACCATCGTGCGGTCGAGCGTGAAGACCGCGACACCGAGCCCGGTCCCGGCGCGCACGCCTCCGAGGATGAGGCAGACGACCGCGTACGCCAGCCAGCCGGGCAGCGGCAGTGCGTGGTCCGAGCCGACCCCGGCGATCCAGAGCGTGATGAACACGGCCCAGATGCCGAGGAGCATGAGCGCGGTCTCCGCCTCCTTGCGGCGGGCGCGCAGGGCGTGCGCCAGGACCGGCAGCGCGTCGATGCCGAGCGAGAGGGCGATCGGGCGCTCCTCGTGCTGCACCAGCTCCTCGATCACCCGGCGGCGGAAGTCGCTGTCGAGGTAGACGCCCGCGCACAGCAGCCGGGTCGCCTCGGTGCGGGCGGCGCCGGGCTCAGTATTCGTCACGGGCATGTGGTCCCCTGTCCCACGGCAGCGATCGGGTACGGGGGCGTGTCGTCGACGACCCCTGGCGAGCGAGGACCGTATCGGCCGGGTCGGCGGGCGTCTTGGACGAAATTGACGTGGCTCCGGCGCATCCCGTCCGCCCGGTTCGGGATCCGGTTCTGGTTCCGGTTGTGGTTCCGGTTCTGCTCCCGGTTCTCACAGCGTCAGCGCTCCCTCCACCCGTCGGGCCTGGACCATCCGGCCGGGGGTGGTGCCGGCCAGGGCCCGGAACTCGCGGTTGAGATGGGCCTGGTCGTAGTAGCCGCAGACCGCCGAGGTGTCCGCGAGGCCGGCGCCTCCGCGGGCGAGCATGGCGACCGCGCGGTTGAAGCGCAGGACCCGGCCGTACGTCTTGGGGGTGAGGCCGATCTGCTGGGTGAACCGGCGGATCAAGTAGCTCTTGCTCCAGCCGACTTCGGCGCTGATGCGCGCGACCGGGATCGTCCCGGCCGAGCCGACGAGCAGCCGGTAGGCGTGGCCGACCTCCGGCGCCGGGTCCGGGCCGCTGTCGAGGCGCGCCAGGAGCGCGGCGTCCAGCAGGTCGAACCGCTCGGCCCAGTCCCCGGTGGCGGCCAGCCGCTGCACCAGTACGGCGGCGCCGGGGCCCAGGATGTGGTGGAGCTCGACCACGTGATTGGTCAACTCGCCCATCGGCAGGGCGAACAGCCGGTACGCGCCCAGCGGGGTGAGCTCAAGGCGGATCGCCTCCTGGCCGCCCGGGTGCCCGGCGAGCGTGGGTCTGTCATCGAGCCCCACGACCAGCGACCCGATCCGCCCGCTGCCCGCACCCGGCAACCGCAGCCGCCGGACCTGCGCGAACGGCTCCGCGAGGCTGATCACCACGACGGCCCGGCCGGTCGGCAGCAGCCGGACCTGGTACGGCGAGGTCGCCGCGTCCCAGTAACCCGCGTAGCTGCACAAGAACGGCCGCAGCGCCGGATGCCAGGGCCGGGTGACCCGCCACAGCCCCCCGGCCCGGGCGAACCGCACTCCGGGCCCGACGGGGTGGCCACCGCGTCCTAAGTGGAGCGCCAAAGAACCCCCTCATGCCGTGCCGGCCACGGCGCGCGCGGCCGTCGTCCTCTGCCCGTCCAGCTTCTCCGGTCCGGGCGTTCCCCTACCCCGTCGGGACCGGGTTGTTACCGGATAGGTGCGTTGGGGCGGCCGTGCGGGGGCGGTTGCGCGGGGCGGACGGAGCGGGGTGGGATGGGGCCATGATGATCTCTCGCACCCTGTACCTGTTCTGTTCGGCGGCGCCACCGGTCTTCGATGTCGCCCGGGTTGTCGAGGATGCTCAGCGGGACGGCTGGGACGTGTGCCTCGGGCTCACGCCGACCGCGGCGCGCTGGCTGGGGGAGAGTCTGGCGGGTCTCGCGGTGCTGACCGGCCACCCGGTGAGGTTCGAGTACGAGCTTCCCGGCGAGCCGGACGTGTGGCCGCAGGCGGACGTCATTCTCTTCGCCCCGGCCACCTTCAATTCGGTGAACGCCTGGGCGCAGGGCCTGACGAGCAGCTTCGTGGTCGGGGTCGCGGCCGAGGGGATCGGCAAGGGGATCCCGATGGTGGCGATGCCCTGTGTGAACGCCGCGTATGTCCAGCACCCCGCGTTCGAACGGTCGGTGGAGACACTGCGCGGGGCCGGGGTGACGGTGTTGTACGGCGAGGACGGGCTCGTACCGAACCAGCCGGGTGAGGGACGGCCGGGCGGCTATCCGTGGCGGCTCGCCCTCGACGCGTGCGACGCGGTCGGGCAGCGCCTGCCGTCCGGACCCTGACACGGCGTGGCCTACCGCGCGGCCGACCGGCGCCGCCGCACAGCGACGAGGGTCCATCCGCCACGGCGGATGGACCCTCGATTGCGGTCACGGCCACCGAAGGAGGCCGGACGCCCTGACCAAAGATCAGGGCCTTCTTCGTCTCCAAGTAAACGGCCAGGTCCGTGACCTGCCGGGATCTTCCCTTCAGGTCGCTGACCTGGCCTTTTCGTGATTGCTGGCGACAGGTCGCGATGGTCTTGATCGGGTGTCCTGCGGACTGTGTGCGGACTGCTGGCGGGGGCGCTGAACGGACATGCGGGGTGCTCAGCGCGCGCTCTGATCTCCCTGGCGGCCACCGACGTGTGGCACTGCGGGCAGGATCGGTCGGCCGTCACGGAGATACCGAGGGTGGCCGTCGTCGAGGGCGTCGAGGGCGGCTTCGAGCCGGTGGCTCAGCCGGTCGCGTAGCCAGGCGCCGGCCTGGTGCGGGGGCACGAAGGCCAGCTCGGACAGTTCCTCATCTTGGGGGCGTAGGGCAGCGGCCTCGTCGTGGTCGAGGGTTCCACCGTCGAAGATGAAGGCGATCTGGTCGTCCCAGGGGCCATGGGGTGCCACCCAGTCGACGACGAGCAGCCTGTGGAGCGGGGCGTCGAGGCCGAGTTCTTCCTTCAGCTCGCGGCGGGCCGCTTCGTCGGGGGCTTCGTTGTCTTCGGCCATGCCGCCGGGGAGGTCCCAGCCGGGTTTGTAGGTGGGGTTGACCAGGAGGATGTTGCCGTCGGGGTCGCGCAGGAGGACATCGGCGGCGACGCGTTTGCGGGCCTGGGTGGCGTTGCCTTCGGCGAGGTAGGCGTTCCAGGCGTCGGGGTCGGCGGGGGTGGGCCTCATGGTGCGGTGCCTTTGCTGGGCGGCTGGATGATGTCGGCGAGCAACAGCATTCTGGCTCGCCGTACGTCGGCGAAGCGCGCCAGGAAGTTTCGTACGGGCGGGTATCCGCGATGCGGGGCCAACAGGTCTTGAAGCATGTCGAGTTGGTGGACGACGCGCACAGAGCCGAGGCCGGGGTCGGCGGTGAGTAGGTCATGGCCCACGTGCAAGGCGGCATCCAGTTCGCGCCGGTGGACGTGGATCCCGACCAAAGTGATCCGGCTGAGCGCGAGAGAGCGGGCGCGGCCGGTTTCCCGTAGGGCGATGGCTCGTTCGGCGTGCTCCAGAGCCGCGTCGTACCCGTGCAGGTCTCGGTGGATGAGGGCGGATTCGCTGGCGAGCGCGGCGGCGTCGAAGGGGCTGAGCCAGGGGTGCTCGGCCTCGGCGGCCGTCTGCAGCATCTGGTGGGCCTGGGAGAGTGCCCGTGCCGCAGGAGTGGTCTGGGAGGCGGCGGCCAGGGCCCTGGCCTTCATGGTGTGCAGACGGGCGGTGAGGGCGGGGATTCTGGGGCCGTGGCCGAGGATGTCAAGGCCGGTGGCGGCCCAGTGGGCGGCGGCTGCGGGCTCGCCGGTCTGCAGGGCGAGGTGGCTGTTGCTGGCGGCGATGTTGGCGGCCAGGGTGTGGTCGCCGGAGGTACGGGCCAGAGGCAGTGCGCGGGTGAAGTGGCGTTCGGCGAGGTCGTCGCGGCCGGAGTCGTGGGCCATCCAGCCCGCCATCTCGGTCAGCGCGGCGGCAGCCGCGAAGACCTGCGGGTTGCTGTCGGCGTCGACCAGGCGTGGGGCGATGTTGCTGGTCAGGTGCCGTACGACGGCGCCGTACAGGCGGGTGCCGCCGGTCTGGCGGTCGGCGTTGCGGAAGGCGTCCATCGCGGCCACGTCGTCCTCGTCGGCCGAGACCGGGGGTGAGTGGCTGGGGGGTGGTGTGGCGGTGGGTTCCCAGGGGCGGGGGGCCAGGCCGAGGAGGCGGCCCGGGATGTGGAAGGCATCCGCGACCTGCTCGAAGATGACGAGCTTTTCGACCCGGATCTTGCCGTTCATGTAGTCGTAGAGCCGCCCTTGGGTGATCTCCACGGCGGAGGCGATGCGCCGTGTGCTGATGCCCCGGTGGTTGAGGAGGCGGAACAGCGCGCCCATGTCGCGCCGGGTGCAGGCGTCGAGGAGCCGTTCGTCGCAGAGGAGGCCGGCGACGACGTTGCGTGGATCTCGTGGTGGGTGGCTCATGGGTTCTCCCCCGTACGCAGCTGGTTCGAGGTTATGACCAACGAGCGTGAGGTGACTCCGAGTTGGGGTCACCTGGCGGAGTCTCGCGCATGCGGGGGCCGGTCCTTAACTGGTTCTCGCCGTTCGGAGCCGCCCAATCCGCAGCCTGCCGCTGGCTCCGGCGGTGTCGATCGGCGGCTCCGTCCTCCCGTCCCCCGAGGAGGAGGAGCTGCCGTCCGCCCCCAGCTGAGGAGCAGTCCTTATGCCCACGCGCCGAGCTCGCATCGCCGTTCCTGGAGATCCCTCCGCTGTCGCCTTCGCCCGTGATCGCGTCCTGACGCAGGTCCGCGGCTGGGGCGTACCGCTGAACGCGGAGAAGCGCGAGGCGCTCAAGCTGGTCGCCTCGGAACTGATCACCAACGCCGTTGTGCACAGCGAGGGCCTGGCCATGGTCGGCCTTTACTACGACCAGGACGGAGGGCGGCTCCTGCTCGTCGTCCATGACAGCAACCCCGAACCCCCACGCCGCGTCGATGCCGCCGCCGACGACGAGAGCGGGCGCGGGCTCGCCCTGGTCGCGGCCCTGGCTGCCGAACATCACTGGGAGCCGACCGGCAGGGGCAAGAAGGTATGGGCTGCCTTCGAGGTGCCCGCGCCGCCATCCCCGGCACGCGCCGCGCTGTTACGGCGCCGACTCCGGACGCTCACACCACGGCCGTACGCCCCTGGTTCGCGCCTGCTGGCAGTGGTCGTCGGCCTGTGAGCGGCAGGCGTCATGCCGCCGCGCGAGGGCCGATCAGGCGCCCGCGGGTGGGGTTCTTCGCGGCTGTACTCGGCCTGTGGCTGACCCCATCCGCGGCCCTCCTGTCTCCCCATGCAGCGGACCTGTTCGCCCGTGCCCAGCCCCACCCCGGTCAGTACCGCAGACCACGACCTGATGCGAGAGGAACAGCCATGACGACGACGTACATTCAGCTCGCCACGCGCCTCGCGGCCGTACCCCGAGCGGTGATCGTGCAGCCGACGACGCTGTGCCAGCCGCTGGACTGCACCTACTGCTACCTACCGTTCCGCAGGCAGCAGCACCTCATGACGCAGGCGGTGGCCCAGGCTGTGGCGAGCACGGTCAACGGCTGGGCGGTACGAGACCCGCTGTTCGAGGTGGTCTGGCACGGCGGGGAGCCACTCTCCGCCGGGCGCGACCACTTGGGCAAGCTGATGGCCCCGTTCGCCGGGGTGAAGCACACCCTCCAGACCAACGCCGCGCTCCTGGACGACGCCTGGTGCGAGTTCCTCTTGGAGCACGACGTCGGCGTGGGGGTGAGCATCGACGGCCCGGTGGACATGAACAGCCACCGCGTCACCCGCGCCGGCCACCCGGCCCATCGGGTGATCATGCGGGGCATCCAGCGCCTCTGCTCCCACGGCATCCCGTTCTCCGCCATCGCCGTCGTCGCCGAACCCGACCCCGCCCGAGCCTTTGCCCTCTACGACTTCTTCGCCGACCTCGGCTGCCACTCCCTCGGCGTCAACGTCGAGGAACAGGAGGGCGCGAACACGGCCGAGAAGACGCTGGACTCGGTGAGGGCCGCCGAGTTCTGGGCGGCCCTCACCGCAGCCTGGGAAGCCAACCCCGTCATCCAGCTCCGTGAGGTCTCGCGTGTACTCGACTTCGCCAGCGCGGTCCTCGGTGGTGAACCGGTACCGGGCCCGGCTGCCGAGCCGTGGGACCCGCTCCCGACGATCGCGTACGACGGCGGAGTCGTACTCCTGTCCCCCGAACTGGCGGGGTTCACCGACGACCGCTTCGGCGACTTCACCACCGGCAACGTCCTGCACCACGAACTCGACCAGCTGCTGGCCGAGGCCACCGACCGCACTCCGTGGCTGGCCGAGTTCTGGCGCGGGGTGGATACCTGCCGCGCCACCTGCCCGGCCTTCGCCTTCTGCGGCGGCGGCCACCCGGCCAACCGCTACTTCGAACACCACGGCCGCTTCGACGGCACCCGCACTGCCTACTGCACCACCGCCAAGATCGCCCTACTCGAAGGAGTCACCCGCCATGTCCGAAACCACCGCGACTGACCTCGTGCTCAACGCGGCCGACGGCCTCCGTGCCCTGATAGTGATGGCACCACCCACCGTCCTGGTGGGGAAGTTCGACAACCGGCCCACCTGGTCCAACGCCACCCCAGCGTTCGACAACCGTCCGACCTGGGACAACTGGAACAAAAAGAAATAGCCCGGCAGGCCGCTCCCGGCCGCCGGAGAGATGGAGCACCACTGTGGACAGCCGCACCTTCGGCCGAGTGACGCTGACCCTGCCCGGTCTGGACGAGCCCGGCCTGCACCTGTCCAACGTCCAGTCTCTCGACGGTGGCCGGGGCGCCGTGCAGGACTTCCAGTACGCCGACGCCGACCTGCGCATGCTCGACCTCGCGGACACCCAGCTCCTGCGGGGCCGGGTCACCGACTTGCGCACCGGACGCGCCAGCTTGGACCAACTCCAGCTGAATTCGATCGAGTTCAGTGGCTGCGACTTTGGCTCGGCCCAGTGGCGCAAGAGCAAACTCTCCCGGGTCGCCTTCCGTAACTGCAAGATCATGGGCGGCGCCCTGGACGCCCTGACCCTCGATGACGTCCTCTTCGAGAACTGCAAGCTCGACTACACGGCCTTCTCCGGCCTCCGTGCCACCGGCCCCGTCGTGTTCTCCCAGTGCGTCCTCACCGAGGCGTCCTTCACCGAATGCGACCTCACCGACGCTGTCTTCGACGGCTGCACCCTGCGCCTGACCGAATTCGCCAAGGGCCGCTACAAGGGCCTGGACCTGCGCGGCAACGACCTCTCCAGCCTCCTCGGCGTCGCCAGGCTCTCCAAGGTCCTCATCGACCGCGCCCAGCAGTTCGAACTCGCCCAGGCGCTCCTCACCGAACTCGACGTCACGTACGGCGAAGACCTCGACGAACTCCGATGATCCGGAGGAACCCCGCATGACCCTGGCCATCGCGGCCATCGACCCTGCCGCCCTGCGCAAGCGCTGCGAGGTCACCACCCTGCGCACGATGCGCGGAGACTCCCCGTATGAGGAGGGCGCGGTCGTCCCCGCCGGTCCTTGGACGGCCATCTCCGACGAGACCGCGCGGGACCTGACCGCCGCCGCAGCCCAGGCCCGCGACAGCACGCTGGTGGAACTCGTCCAGGTGCCGCAACCCACCGGCCCGCTCGCCGCCCTCGCTGAACCACTGGGCGACCCGGCCGCCCTCCACCTCGGTCAGGCCCGCGCGCCTGCCGATGCCCTCACTACGACCGGAAACCACGAGTACGGCCGCCGCATCGGCCTCCACGTCGACAACTGGGACCGGCTCTCGTACGCGGCCAAGCACACCGGCCGCCGACGGCTGTGCCTCAACCTCGGCCCCGGAACCCGCTACCTCCTTCTGGCCGACCTCGACATCCGTGCCATGTGCCGAGCCGTCCACCAGGACTTCGAACGCCGCTACCCGCACACCGATGACCTGCGGCAGTACGTCACCGGGGGCCACCTGGTCCTGTGCTTCCGCCTACGCCTGGAGCCCGGCGAGGGCTACATCGCTCCCACCGAACTCACCCCGCATGACGGCTCCACCGAAGGCCAGTCCGAACCGTCCACCGCCGCGTTCTGGCTCGGGCATTGGCCGCGTGGGACTCTCCCCTCTCCGGTGTGAGCCATGTCCCTTCATCGGGTCGATCACGCCACTGTGTGGTGTCTACTCTGCCTGCATGGCTTATGCGAAGACTTCGTACGTCTGCCTGCCCTGCCGGGCTTCGTACAAGCAGCCCTATGACCGCGACCGGCAGCGGATCTGTCCGCGATGTGCGGAGCCGATGGTTCATGTCGGTTCGGCCTTCGCCGCGCCGCGACGGCGGGACGCCGCCGCCTGGCGCACGCTCGCGGTGCTGCTGCACGCGGGGGTGCGCTTCCACAAGAGCTGCTGTGGCGGCCCCGGTTACCGCCCCCGCTCCCTGCACGAGGTCCGCGAGCGGATGACGTACGCGCGGCGAACCGGCAGGCCCTTCGCCGAGGTGCTCGTGCTCCACGACCTGCCGTGACCGGGCACCGCAGCGCCTGGGGTGGAGTTCTGGGGCTACCTCCGCCGGCGCGCACCTCTGCCCGGGAGCAAAAAAGACCGCACCCGGACCGTCATGGACGCCGTTCTCGGCGGCCTGCGGACCGGGTGCGGACAGGTGGCCGACTTGACCCGCGAAACCGCAGGTCAGGCGGCCTGACCAAAGATCAGGCCTTCTTCGTCTCCCAGAAGATGCGGTCGATCTCGGCGATCAGTTCGAGCGCCTTCTCGCCGGTCTTCGGGTCCGTCGACGCCTTGGCGGCCGACAGGGCCTTCAGGGTGTCGTTGACCAGCTGGTGGAGCTGGGGGTACTTCTCGAAGTGCGGGGGCTTGAAGTAGTCGCTCCAGAGCACCGAGACGTGGTGCTTGGCGAGCTCCGCGCGCTGCTCCTTGATGATCGTGGCGCGCGCGCGGAAGTGCGCGTCCTCGTTGGCCTGGAACTTCTCCTGCACGGCCTTGACCGACTCGGCCTCGATACGGGCCTGGGCCGGGTCGTACACGCCGCAGGGAAGGTCGCAGTGGGCGCTGACCTTCACCTTGGGGGCAAACAGGCGGGAAAGCATTGAGCTGTCCTTCCTCGTGATCGTCTTCTCAGGTGGGACATTACTCGGTGAGTGACCTGTTTTCGCGAGTGCCCCCGGGGGCTTAGGACAAAAGTCCAGGGTCACCATGGGACTCGTGGCGGAACGTACCGTGGGTGTGGACCGGGAACCGGGAGGTGGGTGGCGGATGACGGATCAGGGGCGGGAGCCGAAGGTGCCGTTGGGGATCGCGGAGGTGACGGGGACCTCCATGGTGCCGACGCTGCTCCACGGCGATCAGCTGCTGGTGCACTACGGCATTGAGCTGAGGGCGGGGGACATCGCGGTGCTGCGGCATCCGCTCCAGCAGGACCTGCTGATCGTCAAACGGCTCATCGAGCTGCGCGAGGGCGGCTGGTGGGTGCTCGGCGACAACCCGGACGACGAGGTCGTCGACAGCCGGGCGTTCGGGACCGTCCCCGGCGAGCTCGTCCTCGGGCGGGTGCGGGCCCGCTACCGGCCGATCACCCGGGGGCGTCAGCGCTCGCTCGGGCTGCTGCTGTCCTGGCTGGCCACGGCGGTGCGGCCGGTGTTCGCCGACCGGTCGGTCTCCAGGCGCTTGCGGGCCCGGTAGGCGGCCACGTTCGCCCGGGTGGCGCAGCGGTCCGAGCAGTAGCGCCGGGAGCGGTTGGTGGAGGTGTCGAGATAGGCGTTGCGGCACGGCGCCGCCTGGCACAGGCCGAGCCGGTCCACGCCGTACTCGGTCAGATGGAACGCGAGGCCCATGGACGCGAGCGCCGCGTAGCCCGCCGTCGCGTTCGAGGTGTGGTCCGCGAGGTGCATGTGCCACAGCGGGCGGCCGTCGTCGTCGCGGTGGTCGTGCCCGGAGACCTGCGGGCTCACCGGGAACTCCAGGAGCAGCGAGTTGAGCAGGTCCACCGCCTGCACCTCCTCGCCCGCGTCCGCCGCCTCGAACACCGCCCGCAGCCGGGCCCGTACCGCCCGCAGCCGGGGCACGTCGGCTTCCGTGGCGCGGCGGGCCGTGGTCGACTCGGAGGCGAACAGCTCGCGGACCACCTCGACCGACGTCAGGGAGTCCTTGTTACGGGCCGGCTCCTCGGTGTTGACCAGGCGCACGGCGTAGTCCGAGTAATAGGCCAGTTCCACGTGAATTCCTTTTCGGCGGCGGGCGGCATACGTAACCGCTGGGCGTGCTTCGAGGGTATTACGCGGAAGTGTCCTTCGGGTACGAAGTCGGCCAACGGCGAAAGGGGCGGCACGGGCCGGGAGCCCGTACCGCCCCTTTTCGTGATCCCGCCGGTGGTTACAGGACCTTCGACAGGAACGACTTCGTACGGTCGTGCTGCGGGTTGGTCAGGACGTCGCGCGGGTGGCCGGACTCGACCACCACACCGCCGTCCATGAACACCAGCGAGTCGCCGACCTCGCGCGCGAAGCCCATCTCATGGGTGACCACGATCATGGTCATGCCGTCCTCGGCCAGGCCCCGCATGACGTCCAGGACGTCGCCGACCAGCTCGGGGTCGAGCGCGGACGTCGGCTCGTCGAAGAGCATCAGCTTGGGCTGCATGGCCAGCGCGCGGGCGATCGCCACGCGCTGCTGCTGGCCGCCGGAGAGCTGCGAGGGGTAGTTGCCCGCCTTGTCGGCCAGGCCCACCCGGTCGAGCAGCTTCTGGGCGCGCTCGCGGGCGACGGCCTTGGTCTCGCCCTTGACCTGGACCGGCGCCTCCATGACGTTCTCCACGGCCGTCATGTGCGGGAACAGGTTGAAGCGCTGGAAGACCATGCCGATGTCGCGGCGCTTGAGCGCGACCTCGCTGTCCTTGAGCTCGTAGAGCTTGTCGCCCTTCTGCCGGTAGCCGACCAGCTCGCCGTCGACGTAGAGCCGACCGGCGTTGATCTTCTCCAGGTGGTTGATGCACCGCAGGAAGGTCGACTTGCCGGAGCCGGACGGGCCGATCAGGCAGAACACCTCGCCCTCGGCCACCTCCAGGTCGATGCCCTTGAGGACCTCGGTCGCGCCGAAGGACTTGTGCACGCCTTCGGACTTCACCATGGCGGTCATCGGGTCACCGCCTTGGGGGTGCGGCGGAGCAGGGCCAGATTGGCCTTGAGCCGCTGGAACGGGGTGGGCGGGAGCGCCCGGCTGGCGCCACGGGCGTAGTAGCGCTCCAGGTAGTACTGGCCGATCGAGAAGATCGTGGTGAGGATCAGGTACCAGGTGGCCGCCAGGAACAGCATCTCGACCGAGGCGCCGGACGTCTGGCCGATGTCCTGGGCCTGCCGCAGCAGCTCGTAGAACTGGACCGCCGAGACCAGCGAGGTGGTCTTCAGCATGTTGATGACCTCGTTGCCCGTCGGCGGCACGATCACGCGCATCGCCTGCGGGATCACGATCCGGCGCAGCGTCTTGGCGTGGCTCATGCCCAGCGCGTGGGCCGCCTCGGTCTGGCCCTCGTCGACCGCGAGCAGACCGGCCCGGCAGATCTCCGCCATGTACGCGGCCTCGTTGAGCCCGAGCCCGAGCAGCGCGGTGAGCAGCGGCGTCATGAACGAGGACCAGTAGTCCTTGTAGATCGGCCCGAGGTTGATGTACTCGAAGACCAGGCCCAGGTTGAACCAGACCATCAGCTGCACCAGGACCGGGGTGCCCCGGAAGAACCAGATGTAGAACCACGAGATGGACGCGGTCACCGGGTTCTTCGACAGGCGCATCACGGCGAGCAGGATGCCGCCGACGATGCCGATGGCCATCGACAGGACGGTCAGCAGCAGCGTCTGCTTGACGCCGTCGATGATCCGGCTGTCGAAGAAGTAGTCGGGGATCGCGCCCCAGTTGATCTTGCCCTGGGCGAACGCGTAGACGATCGCGACGAGCAGGGCGATGGCGATGACCGCGGAGACATAGCGTCCGTAGTGCCGGACGGGGATCGCCTTGATGCTCTCCGGAGCGGCGGGCGGCGGGGTGTCGTCCGCCGGCTCCGTTTTGTTGACGTCAACAGTCACGGGTGTTGCCTTTCAGAAGCCTTTACAGGCGCCGCGCCCCGGGGACGGGGGCGCGGCGTGCCTGGCGCGGGGAGGTTCAGACGCCGCCGTTGATCTTGGCTTCCTTGATGGCGCCGGCCTCGACGCCCCACTTCGCGATGACCTTGTCGTAGTCGCCGCTCTTGATGATCGCGTCGAGCGCTTCCTTGAGCGCGTCGCGCAGCTGGGTGTTGTCCTTGGAGACCGCGATGCCGTACGGGGCGGCCTCGACCTGCTCGCCGACGATCTGGAAGTCGTTGCCGCCGCCCGAGGTCTTCACCGCGTACGCGGCCACCGGGAAGTCGGAGGAACCGGCGTCGGCACCGCCCGAGCGCAGCCGGGTCTGGGCCTGCTGGTCGGTGTCGAAGGCCTCGATCGAGATCTTGCCCTTGTCGCCGCACTTCTCGGACTGCTTCTTGGCCAGGTCCTCGGAGACCGTGCCGCGCTGCACCACGATCTTCTTGCCGCACAGGTCGTCCCAGGTCTTGATGCCCTGGTCCTTGCCCTTCGCGGTGTAGATCGAGACACCGGCGGTGAAGTAGTCCACGAAGTCGGCGCCCTCGCCGACCTTCTTCTTGGTCGCCGAGTCCACGCCGTTCTGGCGGTCCTTGGTGTCCGTCATGGCCGACATGGCCATGTCGTAGCGCTTGGCACGCAGACCCGTGACCAGGGTGTCGAAGGTGCCGTTCTCGAACTGGAACTTCACACCGAGCTGCTTGCCCAGGGCGTCGGCGAGGTCCGGGTCGATACCGGCCGTCTTGCCGTCCTTGTCCTTGAACTCGACCGGTGCGTACGCGATGTCCGAACCGACCTTGATGACGCCCTTGTCCTGGATCTCCTTGGGGAGCTTGGAGAAGAGCGGGCCCTTGCCGGAAGAGCTCGCGGAGGACGAGCCGCCGTTGTCCTTGCTCTTCGTCTGGTCTCCGCAGCCGGTCAGCAGCAGGGCGCCGGCGACCGCGATCGCGCCGACCGCGGCAATCCGGGACGAGGCGGCGGTCGTACGACGGGTGGTGCTTGCGGTCATGGTCGGGTTCCTCCGGCGGGTGATGGAGTGGCCAGTGAGTGAACAGGCGGCCGGGACGCTCTTCTTTGGGCGACACGACCGTGTTGTGTCGGCATCTTGCCATTCGGACCAGCGGATTCAGTGGGCCGCGCATGTCAAAATCGGATAACGGGTCACCCCCTCACCCCAACGGGCCGGTGGATCAAGGCCGGACCTTGTCCCGGGTATGTCTTCGCGCACCGGAAGATCTCCGGTTCATCTCGCGTTGTGGACATGTTTCCTGTCGCATAGCGCACTTGTCCCGACATGGCGCTATGAGTCATGTCACCGGGGTGTTCCGCAGTCGAAATGGACTACTCGACGCACCCCTCCGTCGGGTAAGAAGGATCCTTACACCCCTCATCCGGGGCTCAGGGCGCGTGTGCGGCGCGCCCGCGCGTACGTACCTCCCCCTGCCGGGACGGGCCATCCGTTCAGCGCAGGGCACGTATGTGGTGCCCACCCACCCCTCCTCAACAAGGAGTGGCCACCCTCAACTGATGAAGACTTAAGGGGTCAACACAATGGCAGCGGAGATCATCAATCCTCGCAGCGGGAGCAGTACCGAAGGAGCCTCCGCGGAGGACCCCTTCGATCCGGCCTTCGCGCTGCACCGGGGCGGAAAGATGGCCGTCCAGGCCACCGTCCCGATCCGGGACAAGGACGACCTGTCCCTGGCGTACACGCCGGGTGTCGCGAAGGTGTGCAGCGCCATCGCCGAGAACCCGGAGCTGGTCCACGACTACACCTGGAAGTCCCAGGTCGTCGCCGTCGTCACGGACGGTACGGCGGTGCTCGGGCTCGGTGACATCGGCCCGGAGGCGTCGCTTCCGGTCATGGAGGGCAAAGCGATCCTCTTCAAGCAGTTCGGCGGGGTCGACGCGGTGCCCATCGCGCTCGCGACCACCGACACGGACGAGATCATCGAGACGGTCGTCCGGCTCGCGCCGTCCTTCGGTGGGGTGAACCTGGAGGACATCTCGGCGCCGCGCTGCTTCGAGATCGAGCGGCGGCTCCAGGAGGCCCTGGACATTCCGGTCTTCCACGACGACCAGCACGGCACCGCGGTGGTGACCCTGGCGGCGCTGCGCAACGCGGCGAAGCTGACCGGGCGCACCCTGGGCGATCTGCGGGCGGTCATCTCGGGCGCGGGCGCGGCCGGTGTGGCCATCGCCAAGTTCCTGCTCGAAGCGGGCCTGGGCGACGTGGCGGTCGCCGACCGCAAGGGCATCGTCAGCCGGGACCGCCAGGACCTGACCGACGTCAAGCGCGAGCTCGCGGAGATCACCAACAAGGCGGGCCTGACCGGCTCCCTGGAGACCGCCCTGGCCGGCGCGGACGTCTTCATCGGCGTCTCCGGCGGTACGGTCCCGGAGCCCGCGGTGGCGTCGATGGCGCCCGGCGCGTTCGTGTTCGCCATGGCCAACCCGAACCCCGAGGTGCACCCCGACATCGCGCACAAGTACGCGTCGGTGGTCGCCACGGGCCGCTCGGACTACCCGAACCAGATCAACAACGTGCTGGCCTTCCCGGGCATCTTCGCGGGCGCGCTCCAGGTCCGGGCCTCCCGGATCACGGAGGGCATGAAGATCGCGGCGGCGAACGCGCTGGCCGACGTTGTCGGTGAGGCCCTGGCCGCCGACTACGTCATCCCGTCCCCGTTCGACGAGCGGGTCGCTCCTGCCGTGACGGCGGCTGTTGCCGCTGCCGCGCGGGCGGAGGGTGTCGCTCGGCGCTGACGGATTCGTCCGCGGACCGTTTGGCGCTCGGCGCCGATGGTTTCGTCTGCGGACCGTGCGTGGCTGGTCGCGGGGGGGGCCCCCCCCCCCCGGGGGGGGGGGCCCCCCCCCCCGGCGGGGGGGGGGGGGCGCCCGGCGGGGGGGGGGGGGGCGGGGCCCCGGCCCCCCGCACGGCAGGGGCCC
>NZ_JBICVJ010000014.1:0-200808 GCF_043198895.1 Streptomyces sp. NPDC048696
GGAGCTGCTGGCCCGTCCGGAGGGCGCCCGCCGGGCGGCGGGGGGGGGGGGGGGCCCCCCCGTGGGGGGGGGGGGGGGGGGGGGGGGGGGGGGGGGGGGTGGGGTCGGCGGGGGGGGGGGGGGGGGGGGGGGGGGCCCCGCCCCCCGGGGGGGGGGGGCCCCCCGCGCCTCGGCCGGGTGCGGCGCGTCACAGGCGGCAGTGGTTCCGGCCGGGCCCTCGGCACGCCTATCGTCAGGGCCATGTACGCCGCCTACGCCGCACGCATCGACCGTGACCAGCCGCTCAGCGGCCTTGAGTTGGGGGAGCGGCCGGCTCCCGAGGTGCGGCCCGCCTGGTCGCTCATCGACGTACGGGCCGCATCCCTCAACCACCACGACCTCTGGTCGCTGCGCGGGGTGGGCCTGAGCGAGGACAAGCTGCCCATGATCCTGGGCTGCGACGCGGCCGGGGTCGACCAGGACGGCAACGAGGTCGTCCTGCACTCCGTGATCGGCCAGAGCGGGCACGGCGTGGGCCCCGCCGAGGGGCGCTCCATCCTCACCGAGAAGTACCAGGGCACCTTCGCCGAGCAGGTCGTGGTGCCGACCTGGAACGTGCTGCCCAAGCCCAAGGAGCTCAGCTTCGCGGAGGCCGCGTGCCTGCCGACCGCGTGGCTGACCGCGTACCGGATGCTCTTCACCAACGCGGGCGTACGGCCCGGCGACTCGGTCCTGGTGCAGGGCGCCGGCGGCGGGGTCGCCACCGCCGCGATCGTGCTGGCCAAGGCCGCCGGGCTGCGGGTCTTCGCGACCAGCCGCGACGAGGCCAAGCGCAAGCGGGCCGTCGAGCTGGGCGCGGTGGAGGCGTACGAGCCGGGCGTGCGGCTGCCGCAGCGGGTCGACGCGGTCATCGAGACCGTCGGCGCGGCCACCTGGTCCCACTCGGTCAAGTCGCTCAAGCCGGGCGGCACCCTGGTGATCTCCGGCGCCACCAGCGGCGACCGGCCCGCGCACGCCGAGCTCACCCGGATCTTCTTCCTGGAGCTGAAGGTGGTCGGCTCGACCATGGGCACCAAGGACGAGCTGGAGGACCTGCTCGCGTTCTGCGCGGCGACGGGCGTACGGCCGGTCATCGACGAGGTGCTGCCCCTCGACCGGGCCCGTGAGGGGTTCGAGAAGATCGAGTCCGGCGACGTCTTCGGAAAGATCGTGCTGACGATGGATTGATGGATTGACGGATCGTCAGAAACCCTGATCTGATCTCCGGCACGCTCATTGAAGAACCGATGAACCGATGACGTGCCGGAGGTTCCCATGCGTATACCCCTGCCCAAATGCCTTGTGGCGGTGGGGTGTTGTGTCCTGCTGGCGGCCGGTGGCGCGGTGTCGCCCGTGGCCCGCGCGGCGGACCGCGACGCCGTCCCGCGCCTCACGGACGAGCAGGGCCGCGCGCTCACGCTGCGCGGCTGGAACGTCGAGGACAAGGCGCACCGGGGCGACCGGGCGCTCTCCGCGATCACCGAGCGGACCTTCCGCGACCTGCGCGCGCACGGCTTCTCCTTCGCGCGGCTGCTGGTGTTCTGGGACGACCTGGAGCCGGTGCGGGGCCGGTACAGCCAGGCGTATCTGCGCCGGATCGAGCGGATCCTGGACTGGGCCCACCGCTATGACATCCGGGTGCTGATCGACGCCCACCAGGACGTGTTCGGCCCGGCGTTCGGGCATCGCGGGATCCCCGAGTGGGCGACGCGCACGGACGGGCTGCCGTTCACCCCGCACCCCGGCGACTGGTTCTCCGAGTACTACGAGCCCGCCGTGCAGCGGGCGTTCACCCATCTGTACGGGGACGCGGACCTGCGGCGGGCGCAGGAGGCGATGTGGCGAACCCTCGCGGCGCGGTTCGCGCACCACCCGGCGGTCCTCGGCTACGACCTGATCAACGAGCCGATGGGCGAGTTCCGGCCGGGCGAGGACCCGGCGACGGCCGCGCGCCGCGTCGAGGCCGAGCAGGTGACGCCGATGTACAACCGCCTCGCGCGGGCGGTGCGTTCGGTGGACCGGCGGCACTGGCTGTTCGTCGAGCCGACGCCCGCGGTGGGGGAGGGGGTGCCGACGGGGCTTGGCAGGATCAAGGACCCGAAGGTGGTGTACGCGCCGCACTTCTACAACACCGCGATGGAGTCGGGCGCGGACTACGACCCGTCGGCGCACTGGATCGAGTCGTACGAGGCGGCGGTCACGGCGTATCCGAAGGAGCGGCGGATCCCGGTGGTGGTCGGGGAGTGGGGCCCGCCCGACTCCGGACTCCCGCACATGGGCCGCTTCTACGCCGACGCGATGGCCTCCCTGTCCCGCTACACCTCCGGCTGGGCGGGCTACGTCTGGTGCTACGGCGGCGGCTACTGCGCGGCCGACGCGACGGGCGCGCTGCGCCGCAACAAGGACCTGACGGCCACGCCGTACGCACCGGCGGTGGCGGGCCGGGTGCGCTCGCAGACGTACGACCCGGGGACACGGACGTATCGGCTGGTGTACGTGGCGGGGCGGGGCGACACGGAGCTGTCGGTGCCGACGGACGCGGGGGAGTGGCGGGTCGGGGTCTCGGGCGGGGTGCTGGTGCGGGGGCTGCGGGTGCGGGGGGTGCCGGGGGCGGTGGTGACGGTGGTGGTGCGGCCCCGGGGGTGAGGACGGAAGTGAGGGCGGGTCGGCCCGGGTGTCAATTTTGGTTGACGGTGTCGTGGTGTCAATGTAGGTTGACAGCATGACCGAAGCAACCGATCTCGCCGAGCGGGCGGGTGACCGCGACCCCCGGATCGGGCTGCGGGCGGTCGCCGCGCTGCGGCGGCTCCTCGAACAGCTTGAGGCCGTGCAGGTGCGCAGTGCCCGGAACCAGGGCTGGTCGTGGCAGGAGATCGCCGCCGAGCTCGGCGTCAGCAGGCAGGCCGTCCACAAGAAGCACGGGAGGCAGTGATGTTCGAACGGTTCACGAAGGACGCGCGCGGGGTGGTGACCGGGGCGGTCACGCGCGCCGAGCGCGCGGGCGCCGACTCCGTGTCGGTGGAGTACCTGCTCCTTGCCCTGCTGGACCGGCAGGGCACCCGGGCGTCGTTCGCGCTCGCCGCGCTGGGAGTGGTGGACCGCAGGGCCGAGCTGGAGGCCGCGCTGGCGGCCGCCCGGCGGCGCGGCGGGCTGTCCACGGCGGACGCGGAGGCGCTGGCCGGGATCGGCATCGACGTGACGGAGATCGTCGCCCGGGTGGAGGAGGCGCACGGGCCCGGTGCGCTGGAGGGCGACCGGAAGGACAAGTCCTGGTGGGCCGGGCGGCGTTCGTTCGCGCGCGAGTCCAAGGACGTCCTGGAGAAGTCCCTGCGGATCGCGGTGGGGCGCGGTGACCGTCACATCGGCGACGAGCACCTGCTGCTGGCGATGGCCGCGACGCCGGGTGTGGTGGCGGATGTGCTGGCGCAGTGCGGGGCGGGGTACGGGGCGGTGGAGCGGGCGCTGTACGGGGAGTGACCCGTTTTCCCGGGGGCTCCGCCGCCCGGACCCCTGAGCGGGGGCTGCGCCCCCTGCACCCCGGACCCTTGGGCGGGGGCTGCGCCCCTGCACCCCCTCGGGGCTCCGCCCCGGACCCCGCTCCTCAAGCGCCGGAGGGGCTGTTCCCCTACCCCCTCGTCCGCAGGATCACCCCGATGTGCGCCGCCGCCGTCGACAAGTGGTGGCGTGCCTCGCGGAGTTGGGACTCGGTGACGCCGTTGTCGCGGGCCGCGTCGCGGATGTCGTCGCGGAAGCGGTCCAGGAGGCGGTCCAGGTCGCGGGCCGGGTCGCCGGTGCCGGGGGCGTCCTCGGACCAGGCCGGGGGCTCGGGGGTCCTGGCGGGGCGGCCCATCTCCTTGGCCAGGTTCGCCAGGCCCTCCCAGGCGCCGGACGACCAGTCGCCCTTGGCGAAGTGGTCCTGCACCTGCTGGCTCATCCGCTGGACCTGCTCGCGGGCCCGCTCCTGGGCCTCCTTCGCCTGGCGGCGGGCCTGCTGGGCGTCCTCGCGGGCGCGGCGGGACTCGTCCTTCGCCCGGCGGGCCTGCTCCTTCCACTCCTGCTTGGCGCGCTTGAGCTCCTCCTTGGCCTGCTGCCAGGACTCGCCCGTCTGGGCGGTGCCGTTGCGGGCCTCGTGCGTCGCGCGGCGCACGTCGTCGCGCAGGTCGCCCGCCGCGCCGCGCACATCGGCGCGGATCTCGGCGGCGAGCTCGGAGACCGACTCGCGGATCTCCAGTTCCAGGTCCGCCAACTCGCCGCCGCGCCCGGCCAGTTCGGCCCGGCCCGCGTCGGTGATCGAGTACACCTTGCGGCCGCCCTCGGTGGTGTGGGTGACCAGGCCCTCGGCCTCCAGCTTGGCGAGCCGGGGGTACACGGTGCCGGCGCTCGGCGCGTACAGCCCCTGGAAACGCTCCTCCAGGAGGCGGATCACCTCGTACCCGTGGCGCGGGGCCTCGTCGAGGAGCTTGAGGAGGTAGAGGCGCAGGCGGCCGTGGGCGAAGACGGGGGGCATGTCAGAGCACCTTCTCGGTCGTGGGCCCGGTGGATCCCGGGCCGGTCGCGTCGGTCGGCCCGTCCTCGCGCGCGGGGCGGCGCAGCAGGGCGATCGAGCCGGAGACCGTGGTCGCCCGCAGCGTGCCGTTGCCCGCGCCGAGCGTGCCGGTGATGCTCTTCGCGCCCCACTGGCCGCTGACCCGCAGGTCCTCGAAGGCGTTGGAGACCGTGCCGCTCGTGGTGTTCGCCTCGACCCGGGCGTCCGCCGACGGGTGTTCCAGGCGGATGCCGATCTCGCCGGACACCGAGGTCAGCCGGATGTCGGCGGGCCGGCCGGAGGTGTCCAGGTCGAGCACCATGTCACCGCTGACCGAGTCGGCCCGTACGGAGGTGGCCGCGCCCTCGATCACCGTCAGATCGCCGGACACCGACTTGAACACCAGGTCGCCGGTGACCGCCTGGGCCTCCAGGTTGCCGGACACCGTGTCCGCCGTGATGGAGCCGGACAGGCCCACCAGCGTGGTGTCACCGTTCACGCCGCGTACGGTCGTACGCCCCCGGATGCCGGAGACCACCGCGCCCGCGCCGACCACGCCCACCTCGACGGTGGACTCGGCGGGCACCGCGAGCGAGACGACCGCGTTGCGCTGCCAGCTCTTGCGGTCGAACCACTTCAGGAAGCCCTTCCAGGGGAGGTCCTCGTAGGCGACCGTGAGGGTCGGGCCGTCCTGCGTGACGATCAGCGGCGGGCCCTCGATCGAGGAGATCTCCAGGCGCGCGGAACCTTCGTCGGTCCCCACGACGTTCACCGTTCCGTTGACGATCCGCACGTTGAGCGCGGACACCGGCTCGTCGAAGGCGAGTTTGCGCGGCTCGGATACGGACCACGTCGACTGTGCCATGGCTCTGACCTCCCTGGGCGGGGTGCGTGCGATACGCGGGGCACGCGCGGAGTGTGACGCAACATATCGCGTCTTCTTGATAGACACGATATATCGCGGATGGGGGAAGTCAAGTGCCGGTGGGCGGCGCGCGCCAGGCAGGATCGACGCGGGTGCCGAACGCGGTCGAAGCGGGTGCCGAAGCGGATCAAGCGGGTGGCAAACCGGATCAATGGGTGGGAAAGCCCTCGTTGCCCTAGCGTATGGATCATGTCCAGCGTCCCCGCCCCCGCCGCCCTGCTCCTCTGCCGTGCCGAGCCCTCGGCGGTCCGGCCCGCCGCTCATCTGCTGCGCGAGCGGATGCTGCTCGCCCCGGCGGGCGAGGGGTGGAGCGTGCTCGTGCCGGGGACCGAGCCGTGGCTCGGCGGCGCCGACCCGGTCGACCAGGTGCTCGCGGGGTGGGCCGCGGCCCTCACCGTCGGCGCCGGGTGGCCCGTGGTCGCGCTCTGGTGGGACGAGGGGCGGGCCGGATACACGCTGGCCGCCGGGTTCCGGCGCTCGGTCGGCTATGTGTGGCTGGCCGACGGGACGGCGGCGGGGGAGTCCGAGGCCATGCGGACGTTCGCGGCGCGGCTCGGGCTCGACCCCGTACTCGATCTGGAGGCCCTCGACGCGCTCACCCGTCCCGACCCGGCCGCCGACGGACGGGCCAGGCTGGTCGGTCTCACCGCCGTGCTCTCGCGCGCGGGCGTGGCGCTGCCGGCCGGGCTGACCCCGGGGGAGAGCGCGGACCGGCTGCGGTCGGCCGCGGCCGCGTCCGGTGCCGAGGCGGTCGAGTGGTCGGGCTGGCGGGACGCGGTCCGGGCCGAGCTCGACGTGGTGGAGGAGGGGCCGCTGGGGCCGTGGCTGCGGGGGCCCCTGGCGCGGGCGCTCGGCGCGGCCCAGCTGGCGGCGGGCGTGCCGCTGACCGCCTGGGGCCTGGCCCGCCGCAGCGGCGGCTGGACGGTCGCGGGCCTCGTCCTGGTCGCGCACGGGGCGCTGGGGCTGGCGTACGACCGGGTGCGGGGGCGCGGCGTCTGAGCGCGGCGGCCCCGCCGACCCCGCGCCGCCCGGCCCAGGGCTTCCGCCGCCCGCCGGGACCCGGCCCCGCTGGGCCCGCGCCGCCCGCCGGGGCCTGCTCGCCTACTCCTCGTCCTCGTCCTCGTCGTCGAGCCGGGCCAGCCAGGTGGCGAGCCGCTCGACCGGGACCTCGAAGTCCGGGTTCAGGTCGACGAACGTACGCAGCTGGTCGGCAAGCCACTCGAAAGTGACCTCCTCCTCGCCGCGCCGCTTCGCCAGCTCCTCGATGCCGCGGTCGGTGAAGTACACAACGTGCTCCTGAGATGTACCGGGATGTTCTCTCCCAGGGTATCCGGGGCCATCCGGCTCTTTCCGGGGCTCCCGTGCAACCGTCTCGCCCATTACCCTCGTCGCATCTCAAGTCAGGGGATCGTGCGACTGGTTGAGGGGGATCGGCCATGGCGCAACCACGGGAGATCGAGCTGCCGGGCGGGGCCGTCGTGCTGGCCCGGCTGACGACGGCCAAGGGGTACGGGGACGACGATGACGACGTCGGCGTCCTGGAGAACGCCGTCGCCAAGGTGGAACGGCTCGGCGAGCTGATCACCGGGGTCGGGCGGTCCGTGCTGGACGCGGCCGCCGCCGTGCGGCCCGACGAGGCGACCATCACCTTCGGCGTCGAGCTGTCCGCCAAGTCCGGGGCCGTGCTCGCGGTCCTCGCGGACGGCGAGGCCAAGACGTCCATCCAGGTCACGCTCACCTGGAAGCTCGACCAGCAGCCGCAGCCGCAGCCTCTTCTCCCGCCCCAGCCGCCCCCGCAGCCCCCCGCCCCGCCCACCGCGCCCCCGGCCCCCGGTGTGTCGCCCCATGCCTGAGACGGGCGACCCGTACATCGACGATCTGGCGCGTTCGGCTACCGTCCATCTGCTGTCGGCGGCGGGCGGCACGATGTGGGGCAGCGGTTTCTTCGTCGCCCCCGGATGGGTGCTGACCTGCGCGCATGTGCTGCGGCCGCACCTCGGCGGGGACCGGGAGCAGATCTTCCACGTCGAGGGCGAGCAGTTCGACCGCGAACCGCTGCGGGTGCGGGCCCGCCTGGAGGCGTGGCTGCTCGACGACGACCTGCGCGGCGACGACATCCCCGTCGAGCAGGACCTGGCGCTCGTCCGGCTGGTCGACGAGGACGCGGACGTGGAGCACGAGTGCGTCTGGCTCAGCGACTGCGCCGAGGCCCCGGGGGCGAGCGCGGTCGTGCACGGCTTCCGGCCCGAGGGGCGCCCGCTGCGCTGGCGCAGCGCCATCGACATCCGTACGTACGACGGGAGTTACGGGCTCCGGTTCACCGACACCGAGTTCCCCAAGGGGGTCTCCGGCGGGCCGGTGCTCGATCCGCACACCGGGGCCGTGGTCGCGGTCATGAAGTCCCGCCGTCTTGAGCGCGACGGCGGGCGGGCCATCGCGCTGCCCGTGCTGCGCCGGTTCGGCGAGCTCTACCAGAGCGTGCTCGCCGAGCACGACCGGTGGCACGGGGTCGGGGCCCGGCTCGGCAGGTCCAACTGGATCGACCGGCAGCAGGAGTTACCGGCCGGCGGGCTGCACCGCACGCCCGAGCAGTGGAGCCCGGACGACCGGCGCACCGCCCTGAACCTGCTCGCCTCGGTGCCCGGGCCCGGCGGGGTGCCGGCCGTCGCCCGGCTGGCACGCAAGGCGCGCGGCAACATCGCGCCCCCCGGCAGCCTGCCCGAGCCGCGCTCCTGGCGCGACGGCCACGGGCTGCTCTACGAGGGCCACCGGCCGATGGCCGCCATCGCCTTTCTGCACTACCTCAAACTCGTCGTGGAGTACGAGCGCGGGCGCGGCGGCGACCCCGCGCGCCTGGACGCCTGGGTGAGCGCGCGGCTGCGCGGGGTGCCGCCCGTGGTGCACACCGTGGTCACCGAGGCGCGGCTGCCCGACGGGATGTTCCCGGTGCTCGGGCCGGGCGGGCCCGGTGAGGTGCTGCCCGTACTGCCGTATCCGGGCGGGGAGCGGGGCGGCGCGGTCGTCACCGTCGAGCTGGAGCCGCTCTCGGACGCGCCCGACCGGTTCTACTGGCGCATCCGGGTGCACGACGGCGACCGGGAGGGCTCCAGACCGGTGGACGAGCAGTGCCACGGGGACGGGGTGGCGCCCGGCGACCTGATCCGGCGGCTGCGCCGGCCGCTGGTCGACGCGTTCGAGATGGTCGACACCGACGAGTGCCCCGCGCCCCTCGAAGTCGCCCTGCCCGCCGACTACTTCGACACCGCCGTGCACCGCTGGCAGCTCACCGAGATGGGCCGGCTCTATCTCTCGCCCTACCTCGGGGTGCAGCGCCGGGTGGTGCTGCGCGATCTGGACCGGCGCGGTGAGCCCGACCGCGAGTGGCTGGTGCGGTGGGAGGGGCTGATGGCCGCCGAGGAGCTGACCGGCGTCGGCACGCCGATGCGCGGGAAGGCGCCCCGGCCGCACCACTTCACCGAGATGGCGCCGGGCGCGGTGCCGGTGCTGTGCCGGCCCGCCGGGCGCGGGGTCGGCGGCGCGGCGATGCGGATGGCCCTGGAGGCCGGGCACGGCGTCGCGCTCTGGCACATCGACGCCCACCCCGAGCGCGGCTGCCACGAGCGCTGCGCCGCCGTGCGCGCCGGCGCGGCCGATCTGCTCGGCCAGGCGAAGGACCCCACTGAACTCCCGGACCGGCTGCGCCGTATCAGGGAGGACATCAGCGATTCCAAGGATGCCCAGCACTGGGCGGAGGGTGTGGCGATGCTCTACGACGACCCCGGGCGGCCGCTGCCGGACCTCGACCGGCTGGACGCGCCGTGACGCGCGCGGCGACGTTCCGCGCGGCGCCCGTGTGCGCCGCCGTGCGCCCGGCCAAGCGCCGCTGTGACCGCCCGTGCGTCCACCCGCGCTGCCTTTTGTCGACGGACCGGCCGGAAAACGCATTTCGGACCCCGCCCAGTGGGTACGTTCACAACGGACTTCGACTCGCAACGACATGTGGTCCCGCGCGGCCATGTGGCCAGCAAGTGGTGCCCCGCCGAGCGTCGACGAGGAGCGAGCGATGGACGACTGGCTGATCTACCGAGGCACCGGGGACGCGGATCCGAACCGGATCCGCGCGCTGCCCGACCCGCCCCGCTGGCGTGCGTTCGACGGTGTGCCGCGCCCGTACGAGGTGCCCGGCATCGACATCGCGTCGCTGCGCCGGCTCGGCGACCGGGTCCCGGAGCTGTCGGTACACGACAGCGAGACCCTTCAGCTGATCAACGCGGCCCTGTATCTGCGCCGCCCGCTGCTGATCACCGGCGAGCCCGGCTCGGGCAAGTCGACGCTCGCGCACTCCATCGCGTACGAACTGGGCCTGGGCCGGGTGCTCCAGTGGCCCATCATCAGCCGCACCGAGCTCAAGGACGGCCTCTACACCTACGACGCCATCGGGCGCCTGCACGACGCCCAGCTCGCCGACGGCCAGGCCGACGACATCGGCCGCTACATCCGGCTCGGCCCGCTCGGCACCGCGCTGCTGCCCGCCGAGCGGCCCCGCGTCCTGCTCATCGACGAGCTCGACAAGAGCGACATCGATCTTCCCAACGACCTCCTGAACGTGCTGGAGGAGGGCGAGTTCCCGCTCCCCGAACTGGAGCGGATCGCCGACCGGCCCGGCCGTGACGTGGTCGAAGTGCTCACCGACGACGGCCACCGGGTCGCGGTGCCGCACGGCAAAATACGCTGCCGCGCCTTCCCGATCACCGTCCTGACCAGCAACGGAGAGCGCGACTTCCCGGCGCCGCTGCTGCGCCGCTGCATCCATCTGCATCTGGACCCGCCGCGCGAGGAACGCCTCGCGGCCTTCGTACAGGCCCACTTCGGGCCCGGCGCCGACGAGCGCAACCTCGATCTGCTCAGCCGTTTCACCCGCGACGACGGCGACGGTGAACTGCGCCCCACCGACCAGCTCCTGAACGCGATATTCCTCACCCAGCAGGTGCGCGACGAGGGGCCGGAGCGGCGCCAGGAGATCGCCGAGCTGCTGCTGCGGCCCCTGGACACCAGGCAGCGGTGACCCGATGACCACGGCCCCCGACCCGCGCCCCGAGGGCGGCGCCGCGAGCGTCCGCACGACGCTCACGGCGCTGGTGGCGCGCCTTCGGGAGGCCGAGATCCAGCCGACCGCCCAGGAGCTGGCGGACGCGCTGTGGCTGGCCGACTTCGCCGGACCCCTCGCCCGGCCGCCGGCCCGCGCATCGGACCCGGGGCCCGGGGGCGTGGGCGGCCCCGGGGTCAAACCGCCCGGCGTCGGCGACGGCCCGGACCCGGCGGAGCCGCGGGTCCCGCCGCAGGGCGTGTCGAGCGTGCCCGCGCCCCGTACGTACGACGGGCAGGCCGATCTGTTCACCCCCGGCCCCGGCGCCGGGCAGCGGTCGACGGGCGGCGACACCCTGGGCGGGGCGGGCGGGGTGGAGGTGGCGCCGGTGGCCGCGCCCGTCGCCGCGGCGCTGCCCGAACCGCTCGCCCTGCAACGGGCGTTGCGGCCGCTGCAGCGCTACCGCGCGCCGGTGCGGAGTACCGGCCGCTACCTCGACGAGCAGGCCACCGCCGACCGGGCGGCCGACCTCGGTCTGGTGATACCGGTGCTGCGGCCCGACCGGCGCCGCCAGGCGCGGCTCGCGCTGATGATGGACGTCTCGTCCTCCACGCTCGTGTGGGAGCAGACGCTCGACGAACTGCGCCAGGTCTGCGAGCGGGCCGGGGCCTTCCGCGAGGTGCAGGTGCACTTTCTGCACGAGGGCCCGGACGGCAGGCCGCGCGTCGGCAGCGCCGTCGAGCCCACCGGGCATCTCGCCGAGCCGTCCCAGTTCTGGGACCCGGCCGGGCGCCGGCTCACCCTGCTGCTCAGCGACTGCGCGGGCCCGATGTGGCGCAGCGGCCAGCTCCACCGGCTGCTGCACGGCTGGGCGCAGACCGCGCCGCTGGCGGTGGTGCAGCCGCTGCCGCAGCGGATGTGGCGCTCCACCCATCTCCCCACCCGGCAAGGGGTGCTGCGGCGCCGCGAGGGACCGGCCGGGCGGCTGGAGTTCCGGCCGCGCAGGCCCGAGCGGGGGCGGGCCGCGCAGGGCGTGCCGGTGCCGGTGCTCGCGCTGCGCCAGTCCTCGTTCGGCGCCTGGGCGCGGCTGGTCAGCGGCGCCACCGAGCGGACCATGGAGGCGGCGGTCGGCCGGGTGCGCGCCGACCAGGCCCCGGCCACCGGGACCGTACGGGCCGAGCAGAACGTGGACGCGGCCGAGCGGGTCGGCGCCTTCCGCGCCACCGCCTCGCCGGACGCCGCCCAGCTCGCCGCGTGTCTGTCGGCGGCGCCGCTCTCGCTGCCGGTGATGCAGCTGGTGCAGCGGGCGATGCTGGTCGACAGCGGGCCCGAGGTCCTTGCCGAGGTGCTGCTCAGCGGCCTGGTGCGCAGCCCCGGCGAGGACGACGCCGAGGAGGTCGCGGACGGGGCGCCCGGCTATGTCTTCGTCGACGGGGTGCGCGAGAAACTGCTCGAACACCTCGGCGCCGGGGGCGCGTTCCTGGTCCTCAAGCACTGCTCGGAGTACGTGGAGCGGCGCTACGGGCGGACCGTGCGCAACTTCCCGGCGCTGGCCGCCGCCGTGCTCGCCGGGTCGGTCGACCCCGGCGGGCAGACCCCGGCCGGGCCGTCGGACGATCCCCGGATGCGGAAGTTCGCCCGGGTCTCCTCCCAGGTGCTGCGGCGCTTCGGACAGCCCGACCCGGTCGTCGAACCGCGCGCGGGCGCCGGTCCCGGGGAGCTGTCGCTGCGGGCCCAGGAGTGCCTGGCGCGGTTCCGCGCGTACGGGACGGTCCGCGATCTCGACATGGGCGTCCAGCTGCTGACCGCCGCCGTGCGCGGCGAGCGCCGGGTCTTTGAACGGGCGTATCTGTCGGGGGAGTTGGCGCGGGCGCTGCTGCTGCGCTGGGAGCTGCGGCGGCTCGGCGAGGACCTGGGCGCGGCCCTGTCCGCCGTGGAGAACGCGCTGCCCCATGAGCGTCCCGCGCATCTGACCCTGGCCCGCATCCTGGAGGCGATGGCGGACGAGGCGGAGTCCGGGCGGGCGGGGGCGGACGAGGCGTGGTGGCTGGCCGCGCTGACCGAGCCGCGGCGCCCGCCGGGACGTGCGGGCGAGCCCTGGCGGCCGCCCGCACCGGCGGAGCCGATCGTCGCCCCGGGCCACTCCAACGGCACCTCGGGGACGGACGGGCCCGGCCGCACCCCGCACGACGTCGCCCTGTCCCTGCTCAACCGGGCCCACAACAGCCTGGCCCTGATCGGCGGCATCCCGCCCGCCTCCGCCGCCCAGCGCGCCGACTGGCGTCAGGCGTCGCTCGCCCGGATCCGGGTGCTGCGCAGGCTCGCGGAGCTGGAGCCGAAGTGGGCGGACGGCTGCCTGGACACCGCCGTCCATGTCGCCAACTCCCTGCTGAGCGAGGAGCGCGGCGCCGAGGTCCTGCTGCTGCGGGGCGCGCTGCTGCTCACGCTGGCCCGGCGCCAGGCGGCCGGGTCGGGCGAGCGCTCGACGGTCACCGCGCGCGCGTACGCCGACCGGGCCGTGAAGGACCTGTACGCCGGGTTCGAGACGCTGGCCCCCGACTCGCTCTCCGACGCCGAGGTCAGCCGGTCCTGGCTGCACCTCGCCGACGCCGTCGAGCTCTCCCACGCCGAGGTCGACGACCCGGCCCGGCTGACCATCCTGCAGGCCCTGGACCAGGCACGCAGCTACGCGGGCCCGGACCGCGAGGCGCAGGCCGAGTGCCTGCTGCGGATGGCGCGGGTGCTGCGCGAGCGGTACGAGTCGACCCGCACCCGCGCCACGCTCGACTCGGCCGTGGTGGCCTGGTCCGACGCCATCGAGCTGCTGACCCCGGAGGATCCGCGCAGGCCGGGCGCCTTCGCCGAGCTCGGCGACGCGCTGACCGTACGGGCCCGGGTGCGCGCCTCCCGCGACGACGTGCGGGGCGCGGTGAAGGCGCTGCGCCGGGCGCTGGACGAGACCTCGGAGTCGGACCCGGAACTCGCCCGGCGCCGCTTCCTGCTGGCCGCCGCCCACGTACGGCGCTTCCACCTCGACGGCGTCCTCGCCGACCTCCACGAGGCGCACTGGATACTCGGCGCCGCGGCCCGGGCCACCGACGACAGCGCGGTCCTCGCCGCGGTCTGGCAGCTGCGCGCGCAGACGGTGGTGCTGCTCGCGCGGCGCACCGGCTCGAACGCCCGGCTCGGCGAGGCCGTCGACTTCGCGCTGCGGGCCGCGCGGGAGGCCCGGGTGGCCGGGCAGCCCTCGGTGGAGGCCGGGGCGCGGCAGCTGCGGGCGCGGCTGCTTGAGGAGACAGCGGGCCCGGACAGGGCGGTGGAGGAGCATCGTGAGGTACTGCGCATCCTTTCGGCGGCGGCCCGGGAGGGACGGCCGGACCCCGAGGCCGAGGCCCTGAGCCGGGCCGAGATCGACCGGCTCACGGGCGGACCGGGAGCGTCGTGACGACGACCGCGACGGACGGGGGCAGGGCGGTGCCGGACGCGACGGCCCTGCCGTCCCTGCGCCCGCTCACCGCCCGCGAGCCCCAGCAGTGCGCGCATCCCGTCCTCGCGGCCGTCCTCGCGGAGCTGCGCGAGCGCGAGGGCGGCCAGGGGCGGGGGGCGTACTTCAGCGACGCCCCGGCGGTCGGGGCGTACTTCGCGGACGCGCCGGCCCCGCGACGGCCCGAGCCGCGACGCGCCGAGTCACCGGGCGGCGGGGACACGCCGTGACCATGGACGAGCCCCGCTGGCCGCACCGCGTGCTCGACCCCGACGCCGTGCGGCCCGTACCGCTGCGGCAGTTCGTGCTCAAGGTGCACAGCCGGTGCAACCTGGCCTGCGACTACTGCTACATCTACCGCGGCCAGGACGCCAGTTGGCGCGAGCGCCCGACGCGGGTCGCCGAGGGCACCGTGCGCCGCACCGCCCGCCGTATCGCCGAGCACGCCGCCGCCCACCGCCTCACCCGGCTCCGGATCGACCTGCACGGCGGGGAGCCGCTGCTTGGGGGTGCGGGCCCGGTGCTCGCGTACGCGGCGGAGGTGCGGCGCGCGGTGCGCGAGGCGGTGCGGGGCGTGGTGCCGGACGGCTGCGAGGTCACCGCGACCGTGCAGACCAACGGCACCCTCCTGACCCCGCGCACCCTCGACCGCCTCGCCGCCGCCCGGGTCTCGGTGGGGCTGAGCCTCGACGGGGGAGCGGCCCGGCTCAACACCCGCCGCACCGACCGCCGGGGCCGCCCGTCGTGGCCCGCCGTCGCCGCGGCCGCACGCCTGCTCGCCCGGCGCCCCGCCGCGTACGCCGGAATCCTGTGCACCGTCGACCTCGCCGCCGACCCCGGGGACGTCTACCGCTCGCTGCTGGCGCTCGGCCCGCCCGGCATCGACCTGCTGCTCCCGCACGGCAACTGGGCGGCCCCGCCGCCCGGGATCGCCCCGGCCCCGGTGCCGGGGCGGCGGGCGCGGTCCACGCCGTACGGCGACTGGCTGGCCGAGGTGTTCGACCTGTGGTGGGACGCGGAGCGGATGCGGACCGGGGTGCGGCTCTTCCAGGAGATCGTGGCGCTGCTGCTCGGGGTGCCGAGCACGGTGGAGTCCGTCGGGCTCTCCCCGATGGTGGCCGTGGTGGTGGACACGGACGGGTCGATCGAGCAGACGGGCGCGCTGCGCTCGGCCTACGAGGGCGCCTCCGCCACCGGCCTCGATGTCTTCCGGCACACCTTCGACCAGGCGCTGCGCCACCCGGGCGTCGCCGCCCGCCAGTTGGGGGCGAAGGGCCTCGCGCCGGACTGTCTGGTCTGTCCGGTGCGCGAGGTGTGCGGCGGCGGCAACTACGCCCACCGCTACGCCCCGTACAGCGGATTCCTCCACCCCAGCGTGTACTGCGCCGACTTGGAACGGTTGATACGCCATGTCGCGGCCAGGCTGTCCGAGACCGACAAGGCGGGGGCGTGACGGCTGGTGACTGTCAACTCCTGCTCACTGACACTTTTGTGACGCACAATTGAAAGTGCGCGCACATCCAGCTTCCGGCCCGAGCCGAGGGAGTCCAGCGCATGTCCGACCACGAGGGCGCCGCCGAGCCCACGCTGCCCGAACCGGCCGAGGAGTCCCCCCGCGTCACCGTGCTCTTCGCCGGGCAGAGCCAGGCCTGGGCCGACTGGATCGGGCAGCAGCTGGAGCGGGCCGGGCACCCCGCCGTCCTCATAAGGTGGGATCCGCTGCATCTGCAGCCGGCCGACTCGGCCCTCGCCGACCTGCTGGAGCCGCCCGGGCACATCCTCGTCGTGCTCGACGACTGGTATCTGCGCTTCGACTCCGAGAAGTACCAGGGCTGGGCCGCCGCGCTGCGCGACACCCTGCCGCTGCACCGCGACCGGGTCGCGGCCGTCAGCGTCACCGCCAAACCGCTGCCGCCCGCCGCCGCCACCCTGCGGCCCGTCGGGCTGCGCGGGATCGGCCCCGACGAGGCGCGCCGCCGGGTCCTGGAGTGCGCCGGATCGGGCGCGCGCCCCACCGGTGTCGTCCTGGAGCGGGCCATCCGCTTCCCCGACGACCGCCCCCGGGTGTGGAACGCGCCGCGCCGCAACCGCCAGTTCACCGGCCGCGAGGAGACCTTCGAGAAGGTGCACGACGTCCTCGCGGTCTCCGGTGAGGAAGGCGGCCGGGTGGTGGTGCACGGGCTGAGCGGCGTCGGCAAGACGCAGGCCGCGATGGAGTACGTGCACCGCTTCTCCGGCGAGTACGACATCGTGTGGTGGGTCGGGGCCGCCGCCAAGGCCAGCGCCCGCGAGGGGTTCGCCGCGCTCGCCCCGGAGCTGGGTCTGGCCCAGGGCAGCCGGCTCGGCGAGGTCATCACGGCGGTGCGGCGCGACCTGGAGACGACCCGGCGGCGCTGGCTGCTGGTCTTCGACGGGGCCGAGAGCCCGGAGGCCGTCGGCGAGTTGATCCCGGAGGGGCCGGGCCACGTCCTGGTCACCGCCAACTCGCCGGAGTGGCCGGGCCTGGGCGCCCACCTCGTGCAGCTGCCGCCCTTCGACCGCGAGGAGAGCGTCGCCTTCGCCCGCCGCCGCGCCGAACGCCTCACCGAGCAGGACGCCGACCGGCTCGCCGACGCCGTCCAGGACCTGCCGCTGCTGCTCGACCAGACCGCCAACTGGATCGCCAACAACCCGGCCGCCTCGGTCGCCGAGTACGTACGCGGCATCAGCCAGGGCGATCCGCACACCGTCGACACGCTGCCCTCGCGCGAGTACCCGGCGAGCTTCCAGGCCGCCTGGTCCAAGACGCTCAACAGCCTGCACGAGACCTCCGCCGAGGCGTGGGAGCTGCTGAAGCTGCTCGCGCACTTCTCGCCCGACTCGGTGCCGGTGCGCCTGCTCCAGAGCGCCCGGGTCAGCGATCTGCCGCCGCACCTCGCCGCCCTGGTCACCGACCCCAGCAGCTGGAACTCGGCGCTGCGCACGCTCTCCCGGGTGACCGCCACCCCGCTGGAGTACGACGAACCCGGACGCCTGGGCACCCGTACCGTGGGCTCGTTGCGCATCCACCGGCTGCTGCACCGTTTCGTACGCGGCAGCCTGCCGCCCGGCGAGCACGAGCGGGCCACCGCCACCGCCTGCCAGGTCCTGGTCGCCGCCGATCCGCGCGACCCGGCGGGCGCCCACAACTGGCCGCGCTACGCCGAGCTCATCCCGCACCTGGAGCCGTCCGGCGCGATCGCCTCCACCGACCCGGACGTGCGCCGCCTCGTCCTGAACTGCATCGAGTACCTGCGGGTGCGCGGCGAGTTCCGCGAGGGGCAGCGCCTGAGCGGTCTCGCCGTGGACCAGTGGCGTCCGGTGTCGGGGCCCACCGACGGCCTGGTCCTGGTCGCCACCCACCAAAAAGCCCACATGTGCCGCCAGTTGGGCCACTACGCCCAGGCCGAGGCGCTGGGCCGGGACACCCTGCGGCGGCTGATGGCGGAGGGCCGGGGCGGCATCGAGGTGGTCCGCGCCAAGAACGGGCTCGGCGGCACGTTGATGGTGCTCGGCAAGTACGGCGAGGCGCGCGCCCTGTTCGAGGAGGCGGCGGGGGAGACCGCCGCCCTGCTCGGCGACTGGAAGGTGCCCCGGCTGCTCGCGATCCGCCACAACCTGGCGGTGACCCTGGCCCTCCAGGGCCACTACGCCAAGGCGCTGGCCCGCCACCAGGAGGTCCTGGAGGAGTGCATCTCGGTACTCGGCGGCAAGGACCACCTCACCCTCCAGGGCGGGATGTACACGGCCCAGATGCTGCGCCTGATGGGCCGGTACGGGGAGGCGCTGACCATCCAGGAGTACAACCACCGCCTGCACCGCCAGATCCTGGGCGCCGACCATCCGCAGACCCTGACCGCCCAGCACAACCTGGCCCTGTGCCTGCGCCGCGACGGCGAGCCCGAGCGGGCCAGAGGGCTGCTGTACGAGGCCCGCGCGGCGATGCTGCGGCGCGGTGACGCGACCGCGTTCACCTGCGACTACGCCATGCTGCTGCGGGACCTGGGGCGTCCGGTGGAGGCCCTTGAACTGGCCCGGTCGGCGGCCGCCGAGTACGAGCGGCTGCTCGGCGCGGAGCATCCGTACACGATCGGCGCGCACGACAACGTGGCCCTGGTGCTGCGCGAGAGCGGTGAGCACCGGGCCGCCCGGGAGCTCTCCGAGCGCAATCTGCGGGCCTTCACCCGCGCGCTCGGCCACGCCCACCCCTGGACGCTGGGCTGCGCGATGAACACGGCCTCCGCCCGGGCCGCCGACGGCGATCTGGGCGCGGCCGCCGAACTCGGCCGCACGGCCCTGGTCCAGGCGGTCACCTCGGTCGGCCAGACGCATGTGCTCACCGTCAACCTCCAGGCGGGCCTCGCCCAGGACCTGCGGGCCCGGGGCAAGCGCGCGGAGGCCGCCGAGCTGCTGCGGGACGCGGTCGCCACCCTCACCACCGCGCTCGGCGAGAGCCACCGCCAGACCGCGTACATGCGCAGCGGTGCGCGCCCGTACTGGGACTTCGAGCCGATGCCGGTGTGAGCGACGCCACTTGTGAACATATCCCACACTTCTCTGACCCTGCCCTGACCGGGAGTTGACACTTCTCTGACATGGATGCGGAGTTCCCGTATCTCCTGACCGAACCCGACAGAGACGTGAACCGGGGCGCCTTGATCCGGAACCCGCATTTCAAGATCCTTGAGTAGGTGCGGGGGTGCTGTCCCCCAGGGCCGTTCCCCTGCGGTCGGCGGGCGGTCGGACGTGCCGAGAGCCGTCGTGCCGAGAGCCTCTTGCCTCTCGCGACGAGAGCGCACAACTCCCCAGGTCTCAGGAGGGTTTGCCATGACTCACGGCGATACGATCGACACCGGCCCGCCGGGCACCGCCGGTCAGGGGGCCGGGCGCAAGCCGTCCGGCCGGTTAGGGAAGTCCACCGGAATACGCACCGTCACCACCGGCGACGGCTGGCTGCGCCCGGCGGCCACCCGGCTTCCCTCGCTGACCGGACTGCGCTTCCCGGCGGCCCTGCTGGTCTTCCTCAACCACACCGGACTGCCGTTCCCGTTCCTGCGCCTGATGAAGGACGACGGCGCGGCGATGGACTGGTTCGACGTCACCCGCAACGCGGGGGCGCTCGGCGTCACCTTCTTCTTCGTGCTCAGCGGATTCGTCCTCACCTGGGCCGTCCGCGAGTCGGACACCACGCGCGCGTTCTGGCGCCGCCGGATCGTCAAGATCTACCCCAACTACGCGATCACCTGGGGCCTGGCGATGATCGCCTTTGCCTCCGCGTACACCCCGACCCGCACCGCGATCCTCAATCTGCTCATGGTGCATGTGTGGGTGCCGAAGTTCGACGTCTTCTCCAGCGTCAACCAGCCCAGCTGGTCGCTCGGTTGCGAGCTGCTCTTCTACCTCTCGTTCCCGCTGCTGCACAAGCTGTTCCGGCGCATCCGGCCCGAGCACCTGAAGTACTGGATCTCGGCGGTGACCGCCGGAATCATCACGACGCCGTTCTTCACCTACCTGCTGCTGCCGGACGACCCGAACTTCCCCGGCGGCCTGGCGCTGGGCGCCCGCGCCTCCACGGTGCAGTACTGGTTCGCGTACAACTTCCCGCCGATGCGGCTGCTCGACTTCGCGCTCGGCATGCTCGTCGCGCAGGCGGTGCTCAACGGCCGCTGGTGGAACATCGGGATGATCTGGTCGAGCCTGCTGCTGGCCGGCAGCTATGTGTGGGCCTCCCACGTCTCGTTCCTCTACTCGCAGCGGTCCATGACGATCATCCCGATCATCTTCCTGATCGCGGCCGCCGCCACCGCCGACGCGAGAGAGGAGTTCACCCTCTTCCGAAATCGCGCGATGGTCTGGCTCGGCGAGATCTCGTTCGCCTTCTATCTGGTGCACTTCGTGGTGCTGTCCTACGTGCGCAAGTGGCTCGGCCACGACCTGTACTCGGTGCCGCAGACCATCGGCATCGTGCTCATCGAGTTCACCATCGCCGTGCTCGTCTCCTGGGCGCTGTACGCCCTCGTCGAGCGGCCCATCACCCGCAACTGGTCCAAGCCGAGGCTCCCCCGGGCCACCGCCAGGACTTGAGCGGCGCACTACCGGAGAACTGAATTCCACCCCCCAACGATGTGAATTCAAGTTCGGTTCAAGATTCCACTGTAAGGATTCCCCCCATGAAGACTATTGCTCTCGTCACAGGTGCCAACAAGGGAATTGGTTTCGAGATCGCGCGTCAGCTCGGCGAGCTGGGTATCACCGTCATCATCGGCGCGCGCGACGAGAAGCTCGGCCGGGCCGCCGCCGAGGAGCTCGGCCAGGCGTTCGTCCAGCTCGACGTCACCGACCCGGCCAGCATCAAGGCCGCCGCCACCTGGATCGACCTCGCGTACGGCAAGCTCGACATCCTGGTGAACAACGCGGGTATCACCGTGTCCCACGAGGAGGGCAAGCCCAGCACCACCTCCCTCGACACCATGCGCCGGATCTACGAGACCAATGTGTTCGGCGTGGTCGCGGTGACCAACGCGCTGCTGCCGGTGCTGCGCAAGGCGCCCGCCGCCCGGATCGTCAACCAGTCCAGCGAGATGGGCTCGATCGACCACGCCCTTGACCGCGACCACCCGGCCTTCCCGATCGTGAACCTTCCGTACAACTCCTCGAAGACCGCGCTCAACATGATCACGGTGGCCTACGCCAAGGAGCTGTGGGACACCCCGATCAAGGTCAACGCGGTGGACCCGGGCTGGTGCCGTACCGACATCACCGGTGGCGAGGGCTACAAGTCGGCCGCGCAGGGCGCCGCGATCGCCGTGAAGCTCGCCACCCTCGACGCGGACGGCCCGACCGCCACCTTCTCGCAGGACCAGGGCACACTGCCCTGGTAGGCAAGACTGTCTCCATCAACACCCGCACGTTTTAAGGAAGATGACGATGTCCGCTCCCCGCATGAGCAACCCGGCCCAGGTCCTGCCCGACTCGATGACGGCTATCCTCGGCCTGATCAAGTCGATCCGTAAGGCCGGTGTCGAGGAGGCCACCCTCGAACTGGTCCACCTGCGCGTCAGCCAGATCAACGGCTGCGGCCCCTGCGTCGACGCCTCCGCCAAGTCCGCGCAGAAGGCCGGTGTCAGCGACGAGCGGATCTTCTCGGTCGGCGCCTGGCGCGAGACGCCGTTCTACAGCGACGCCGAGCGCGCCGCCCTGGCGCTGGCCGAGCACGCCACCCGGCTCGCCGACCGCGAGGACGCGGTTCCGGACGCCGTGTGGAACGAGGCGGCCGAGTACTACGACGAGCAGCAGCTGGCCGCCCTGGTCCTCCAGATCGGCGTGGTCAACCTGTTCAACCGCCTCAACGCCACCACCAAGCAGCAGGCCGGCCAGGCCTGGTGATACGTGTCGCACACCGCCGGGCCGCGCGCCCGGCGGTGTGCGACAGTGGCCGGGCCGGTGGGACCGGCGAACGGACCCACTGGGAACGGACGTTGTCACAATGGCCGGGTTTCGTTCGTCATGGCTATGACGGAACGCGACCGAAGGAAGTGACATGGACGAGCGCGATTGGCTGGCGCAGCGATTCGAGGAGAACCGGAGCCATCTCAGAGCGGTGGCCTACCGGATGCTCGGCTCGGTGAGCGAGGCCGACGACGCCGTTCAGGAGTCCTGGCTGCGGCTCAGCCGCGCCGAGACCGACGACATCGAGAACCTGGTCGGCTGGCTGACCACCATAGTCGGCCGGGTCTGCCTGGACATGCTGCGCTCGCGCCGGGCCCGGCGCGAGGACCCGCTGGAAGCCCAGGTGACCGAGCCCGCGCTGGCCCCCGAGGACGCCGGCGACCCGGAGCAGCAGGCGCTCATCGCCGACTCGGTGGGCCTCGCCCTGCTGGTGGTCCTGGAGACGCTGGAGCCCGCCGAGCGGCTCGCGTTCGTCCTGCACGACATGTTCGCGGTGCCCTTCGAGGAGATCGCGCCCATCGTGGACCGCAGCCCCGCCGCGGCCCGCCAGCTGGCCAGCCGGGCCCGCCGCCGCGTCCAGGGCGCCGAGCCGGTGCCCGACCCCGATCTGAGCAAGCAGCGCCAGGTGGTCGACGCGTTCCTCGCCGCCGCGCGCGGCGGCGACTTCGAGGCCCTGGTCGCGGTCCTCGACCCCGATGTGGTGGCCCGCTCCGACGCCTTCGCGGACCGTCCGGGAGCCGGCACGGTGCTGCGCGGCGCCCAGGCCGTGGCCCGACAGGCGCTCACCTTCGCGCAGTTCGCCCAGTCCGCGCAGCAGGCGCTGGTGAACGGCAGCCCGGGCGTCGTCGCGGACCAGGGGCGCGACACGTTCCGCGTGATGAGCTTCGGGTTCGGCGACTCGGTGATCACCGAGATCGAGGTCATCACCGACCCCGAGCACCTGGACGCACTGGATCTGGAGCTCCTCGCGAGCTGACGTACGGGATCGGCGCGAACCCGATGGAAACGACATAAGCGCAGGTGGGAGGGCCCGGGACCGCTTCGGCGGGCCCGGGCCTTTCCGTGCGCCGAAACTTATTTTCGTCCAACGGTCACATTTGCTCGGCGCGATCCGTCATATCAGTGACGGACAAGTCCGGGCCGGTGCTCCGAGGGGGCAGCACCGGCGGGACGTCCGTCGCCCTCGTTAGGGGGCGCCCGTACAACCCCTGATGGAGAGCAGCCTTTGACACGTTCGGCCCGCGTCCGGAACAGAACTCTCGGGCGGCGTTCCGTAACCGGACCCGGTTGTGTCCGGCAGCCACCCGGCCAAGCCGGGGGCGCTCTCACCCACTCGATCCTGTATAGCTTAGGAGTCTCGTCATGGCTGCCGCCGACTCAACCGCGAGGCCGGGGACCGGCACGGGCGTCAAGCCCGGTCTGATCCTGGCATTCCTGTGCCTGGGCCAGTTCATGGTCTTCCTCGACGTGTCGATCGTGAACCTCGCCCTGCCGTCCATTCAGGACGGGCTCGACATGTCCGATGTCAGTCTGAACTACATCGTGACCGCCTACTCCACCGTGCTCGGCGGCTTCCTGCTGCTCAACGGACGGCTCGCCGACACCTTCGGTCGCAGGCGCCTGCTGATGACCGGCTTCGTGGTGTTCGCGCTGGCCTCGCTGACCTCGGGTCTGGCCCAGAACGCCGCCATGCTGATCACCTCGCGTGGCTTCCAGGGCCTCGGCTCCTCGATGATCGCCCCCGCCGCGCTCTCCATCCTCACCAACACCTTCGCCGAGGGCCCCGAGCGCAACAAGGCCCTGGGTGTCTGGGGTTCGCTCGCCGGTATCGCCTCGATCGTCGGCGTGATGCTCGGTGGCGTCCTCGCGGACGGCCCGGGCTGGGAGTGGATCTTCTGGATCAACGTGCCGATCGGCCTGGGTGTCGTGGTGCTCGCGCCGAAGATCCTGCCCGAGTCCAAGTCCGACGCCCCGCGCCAGCGCTTCGACTTCGCGGGTGCCGCGACGCTGACGGCCGGCATGCTGCTCCTCATCTTCACCCTCGGTGAGGCCATCAACGTCGGCTGGGGCACCGCCCGTACGATCGGCAGCCTCATCGGTGTCTTCGTCCTGCTGGTCTCCTTCATCGTCATCGAGATGAAGGTCGAGGCGCCGATGATGCCGCTGCGCGTCTTCCGCCTCAAGACGATGCGTGTCGCCAACCTGTCGGCCGTCCTGGTCTTCGGTACCTTCGGCGCCCTGTTCTTCTTCGCCAGCCTCTTCATGCAGCAGGCGTTCGGCTACTCCCCGATGAAGGCCGGTTTCGCCTACGTGCCGCTCGCGGTCGCGGTGGCCTTCGGCGCCGGTGCCGCCTCCGGCATGATCACCAAGATGGCCGCCCGTCCGGTGCTCGCCATCGGTCTCACCCTGACCACCTCCGGTCTGCTGATCCTGTGGCGCACCGGCGCCGGCGCCTCCTACGCCACGCACCTGCTGCCCGCGTTCGTCCTGCTCGGCCTCGGCTGCGGCATGGTCTTCGTGACGCTGCAGATCGCCGCGTTCGTCGGTATCTCGGACGAGGAGGCCGGCATCGGCGCCGGTCTCATCAACACCAGCCAGGAGGCCGGTGGCGCCCTCGGCCTCGCCGTCATCGCGACCATCGCGTACAACGGTCTTGAGGACAAGCTGGCCAAGACCGGCGGCAACCCCGCCAAGATCCACGAGGTCCAGGCCACCGCGAACCACCACGCGTTCCTGTCCGCCGCGATCCTCGGCTTCACCGCTCTGCTGGTCGCCCTGTTCTTCATGCCGAGTGGCAAGAACAGCATGAGCTCGGCGCACGCCCACGGCACCGCCGAGCCGGAGCTCGCCCCCGAGGACGCGGCCGTCAAGTAACCCGACCACTCCCTGAAAGCCCGCCCGCCGCATAGGGCCGGGCAGGCCGTGGCGCTCCTCCGGTACGAGCCGGAGGAGCGCCACGCGCCACTGACAGGGCCGGTCCCGGTGTCCCCGGGGCCGCGCCGGAGCAGCCTGGAAGGAACGGACCCCATGTCGCAGCCCCGAGGGCGCACCAGCGCGCCGGAGGTCTCCGCCTCGGTCGAGGCGTTCCTCGCCGAACCGCTGGTCGCCACGCTCACCACCCTGCGGCCCGACGGCTCGCCGCATGTGGCGCCCGTCCGGTTCACCTGGGACGCGGCGTCGGGGCTCGCCCGGGTCATGACGGTGGCCACCTCGCGCAAGGCCCGCAACGTCCTGGCGAACCCGGGCTCGCGTGCCGTGCTGTGCCAGGTGGACGGGTTCAGCTGGGTCACCCTGGAGGGCACCGCGGCGGTGTCGCAGGACTCGCAGCGGGTGGCCGCGGGCGTGCAGCGCTATGCCAAGCGCTATTGGCAGGCGCCGCCGAATCCGCCGGGCCGGGTGGTCCTGGAAATAGCGGTCGACCGGGTGATCACTCTCAATACGTGAACTCCCGTGCGTAACGCGTAACGCGTCACACATAATTCACTTGTACGTTACGTGAGTTGATGGCGCGAAATCTCACCAGCGTGGCATCACCGGACGGCAATTCCGGTGATGCCACGCTTTGTTGTGCCCCCTGAGCTGCGGACTTGAGTAGTACTCAGGTAGGTGATGCAAGCATCGGCCGTATCGGCTGATCCATGTCATCCACCTGCACGAGGAGTGCGAATATGACCCAGGGCGCAATTGTTGTCGGTGCCGGTCCGGTCGGACTGATGCTGGCCGGCGAACTCCGCCTTGCCGGTGTGGAGGTCGCCCTCTACGACAAGCTGCCGGCTCCCAGTGGAGAATCGCGCGGCCTCGGATTCACGGGACGTACCGCCGAAGTGCTCGACCAGCGCGGTCTGCTGACGAAGCTCGGTGACATCCGCTGGGGCAAGCAGGGCCACTTCGGCGGGGTCCGGATCAACTTCGACCAGCTGGACGAGAGCCACTACGGCATCATGGGCCTCGCCCAGTCCCGCACCGAGGAGACCCTGGGCGCATGGGTCGAGGAGCTCGGCGTCACCGTGCGCCGGGGTTACGAGGTCACCGGCTACCGGGAGACCGAGGACGGCGTCGTCGTCCAGTACGAGGGCCCCGACGGCCCGGGCGAGGAGGCGGCCCAGTACCTCGTCGGCACCGACGGCGGCCACTCCACCATTCGCCGTCTGGCGGGCATCGAGTTCCCGGGCGAGCCCGCTACGCGCGGCATGTACCTGGCCGACGTGGTCGGCGCCGGACTGCCGATGCGCCCGATCGGCCAGCGCATCGAGGGCGGCGGCATGATCCTCTCGGTCACCCTGGAGCCGGGTGTCGACCGGATCGTCATCCACGAGCCCGGGGTGCGCCCGCACCACGGCGAGGGCGAGCTGAAGTTCTCCGAGCTCGCGGACGCCTGGGAGCGGATGACCGGCGAGGACATCCACGGCGCGAGCGCCCGCTGGATGTGCGCCCTCACCAACGCCACCGGCCAGGCCACCCACTACCGCAAGGGCCGCGTCTTCCTCGCCGGTGACTCCGCGCACGACCACGCCCCGCTGGGCGCGCAGGGCGTCAGCGTCGGCCTCCAGGACGCCGTCAACCTCGGCTGGAAGCTGGCGGCGGCCATCAAGGGCCAGGCCCCCGACGACCTCCTCGACACCTACCACACCGAACGCCACCCCATCGGCGAGCAGTTGCTGCGCAACACGCTCGCCCAGTCGCTGATCTACCTCAGCGGCGAGGAGATGGAGCCGCTGCGCGCGGTGCTGCGCGAGCTCGTGCAGATCCCGGACGCCGCCCGCCACCTCGCGGGCCTGGTCAGCGGCCTCGACGTGCGCTACGACGTCGACACCGACAACACCGGCCACCCGCTGCTCGGCCTGCGCCTCGCCCCGGGCCGCGAGGTGGCGCTCGCCGACGGCGGCCAGGTCCGCGTCGCGGAGCTGCTGCACCCCGGGCACGGTGTGCTCATCACCACCGGCGACTCGGCCGAGGCGGCGGAGCTCGCCCAGGGCTGGTCGGACCGCGTCGACGTGGTCACCGGCAGCTGGGTCCCCTCCGACGTCGCCACCGGCGACGACCCCGAGGCCGTGCTGGTACGCCCCGACGGCCATGTCGTGTGGGCCGCGCCCGACGGCGGCAAGCTGCGGGACGCGCTTGAGCGGTGGTTCGGCGCGGCTCAAGTGGCCGGATAGAAGCTGCTGTTGCAGCTGCTACCGACCTACCGGTTCAGCGTCGGATCGCTCCGCGGGGGGTGCGGATTTCGGCTGCGGGCCGGTGGGGGCTGGTCGCGCCGTTCCCCGCGCCCCTAGAGGTTGCCCAGAACCGCATCGTCCGGCCCGGCGCCTACCCGCCGGGCCGGTCACGGGGCCTGCCGTCCCCGCGCGGCAGGCCCCTGTCGTACCCCCAACCGCATGTCATCGAAAGGGAATTCACCATGACCGTCCTCGTCACCGGCAGCAGCGGCAAAGTCGGCGCGCATCTCGTACGGCTGCTGCACGAGCAGGGCGTGGCCGTGCGGGCCGGGTCGCGCAGCCCGGAGAAGCTGACGCTGCCCGACGGCGTCGCGTCCGTGAAGCTCGCGCTCGACGACCCGGCCGACTTCCCCGCCGCCCTCGCCGGGGTGACCTCGGTCTTCCTGTACTGCGAGCCCGCCGCGATCGGTGAGTTCGTCGCGCAGGCCGAGGCGGCCGGTGTGCGGCACGTCGTCATCATGTCCGCCGACGCGGTGCTGCGCCCCGACGCCGCCGTCAACCCGATCGCCGCGCCCCACGTCGCGGTCGAGCAGGCGCTCGCCGCCTCCTCGATCACCTCGACCCCGCTGAACTGCGGGGCGCTCGCCAGCAACGCGATGCCGTGGGCCTGGCAGCTCAAGGCCCGGGGCACGGTCGGCCTGCCGTACCCGAACAGCTACGCCGACCCGGTCAACGAGCGCGATGTCGCCGAGGCCGCGCTCGCGGTCCTCACCGACCCGTCGCTCGGCGGCCGTTCGTACCACCTCACCGGGCCCGAGGCGCTGACCTTCACCCAGCACATCAAGGTCATCGAGGCCGCGGCCGGGCGCTCGATCCCGGTCGCCCAGGTCCCCCCGGCGGTCTGGCGCGCCAACAAGCCCGACTTCATGCCGGGCGACATCGCCGACGCGCTCCTTGAGCTGTGGGCGGCCAGCGACTCGCCGGTCCCGCTCACCGGCGACGTGGAGAAGCTGACCGGCCACCCGGCCCGCCCGTTCACCGAGTGGGCGCGGGAGTACGCGGGCCCGTTCCGCGGCTGAGCGCGACGGCCGACCGCGACGGCCGACTTCGTACGGCCGGCGTTCGGCAGCTGACGGCGAGGACACCCCCCCCACACATCCCCAGACAGCAACAGGCCCCCCACGCAGGGACCCGCACACAGGCAGGACTGACAGCATGTCGTTGGACCGCAGGAAGATGATCTCTCTGGGCGCCGGTTCCGCCGCCCTCGCGATGGCCGGGTCCGCCGCCTCGGCCACCCCGGCCACGGCCACCCCCACCTTGGCCGCTTCCGCCTCGGCCACCCCGCGCCGCCACGTCCCGGGCGACGCGGAGCTGGCCCGGTCACTGTCCGGCGGTTTCCGCAGCCAGTACGCGCACGTCAACGGCGTACGGCTGCACTATGTGGCGGGCGGCCACGGCCCTTTGCTGGTCCTGGTCGCCGGCTGGCCGCAGACCTGGTGGTCGTACCGCAAGATCATGCCCGCGCTCGCCCGCCGGTACCGGGTGATCGCCGTCGACCTGCGCGGCCAGGGCGGCTCCGACAAGCCCCAGGGCGGCTACGACAAGAAGACGATGGCGCGGGACATCCACGAGCTGGTGCGCCACCTCGGCCACCGCCGGACCTTCATCGCGGGCCACGACATCGGCGCCAAGGTGGCGTTCAGCTTCGCCGCCAACCACCCGGACGCCACCCGCAAGGTGGCGATGCTGGACACCCTCCACCCCGACGAGAGCTTCTACGACGTCCCGCTGCTCCAGCGCCCGGGCGGCCCCTTCAACCTGTGGTGGTGGGCCTTCAACCAGGTGCACGGGCTGCCCGAGCAGCTGATCCAGGGCCGCTCCCGGCACCTCATCGACTGGTTCCTCGCGAACTCGCTCCACGACCAGTCCCTGGTCACCGACTTCGACCGGAACGTGTACGCGCGCACCTACGACACCCCGGACGGCATCCGCGCGGCCAACGGCTGGTACCAGAGCTTCGCGCAGGACATCGAGGACATCAAGACGTATCCGAAGCTCACCCCGCCGCTGCTCGGTCTGGCCTCCGACCAGAGCTACACCGCGTACGTCCAGACGCTGCCGAAGCTGGCGACGGACGTACGCGTGGTGCGGTTCGAGAACACCGTGCACTACCTCCAGGAGGAGGCGCCCGAGCGCGTGCTCCGGGAGTTCCTGGAGTTCTTCGTCTGACCCACGACCTGTCGGTCCACGACCTCGTGGGTCCAGGACCCGATATCTGAGGAGTACGCACATGGCTAAGGGAGCGATCATCGTCGGGGCGGGCCCCGTCGGGCTGATGCTCGCCGGTGAGCTCAGGCTCGGCGGTGTGGACGTGGCGGTGTACGACCGGCTGCCCGCCCCGAGCGGCGAGTCGCGCGGTGTCGGTTTCACCCGCCGTGCCGCGGAGGTCTTCGACCAGCGCGGTCTGCTCGCCCGGTTCGGCGACGTGGAGTGGGCCCAGGGCCACTTCGGCGGGGTCCGCATCGACTTCTCCAAGCTGGAGGACAACCACTTCAGCGTCCGGGGCGTACCCCAGTTCCGGACCGAGGAGATCCTGGAGGACTGGCTCGGCGAGCTCGGTGTGAAGGTCCACCGCAACCACGAGGTGACCGGCTTCACCGAGACCGAGGACGGCGTCGTCGTCTCCTTCGAGGGCCCCGACGGGCCGGGCGAGGAGGAGGCGCGGTACCTCATCGGCTGCGACGGCGCCCGCTCGATCGTCCGCAAGACGGCCGGGATCGACTTCCCCGGCTGGGACGCCACCCGGGGTATGTACATGGCCGACCTGGTCGGCGCCGGGGTGCGCCAGCGGCCCATCGGCGAGCAGGTGCCCGGCGGCATGGTGATGGCGTTCAACCTGGAGAACGGCGTCGACCGGATCGTCATCCACGACGAGAAGCTGCGGCCGCACGAGGACAAGAGCCAGCTCACCTTCCAGGTCGTCGCGGACGCGTGGCAGGCCATGACGGGGGAGTCCCTGCACCACGCCGAGGTCCGCTGGATCAGCTCGTTCACCGACACCACCCGCCAGGCCTCCGAGTACCGCAAGGGCCGCGTCTTCCTGGTCGGCGACGCCACCCACATCCATATGCCGGCCGGTGCCCAGGGCATGAGCGTCGGCGTCCAGGACGCGGTGAACCTCGGCTGGAAGCTGGCTGCGGCCATCAACGGCTGGGCGCCCGAGGGCCTGCTCGACACCTTCCAGTCCGAGCGCCACCCGGTCGGCGAGAAGCTGATGCGCAACACCCGGGCGCAGACCCGCCTCTACCTCACCGGCGACGAGATGGAGCCGCTGCGCGCGGTGATGCGCGAGCTGGTCGAGTCCCCGGACGTGGCCCGCCACCTCGCCGGGCAGGTCAGCGGCCTGGACGTCTGCTACGACATGGGCGCGAGCGGTCACCCGCTGCTCGGCCTGCGCTTCTCGCCCGACCGCGAGGTCAAGCTCGCCGAGGGCGGCCAGCTCCGCGTGGCCGAACTCCTGCACACCGCGCGCGGTGTGCTCATCACCACCGGCGAGTCGACGGAGGCCGCGGAGCTGGCCGCCGACTGGTCGGACCGCGTCGACGTGGTCACCGGCAGCTGGATCCCGGCGGACACCGCGGGCGACGAGGACCCCGAGGCCGTACTGCTGCGCCCCGACGGACACGTCGCCTGGGCCGCGCCCGACGGCGGCAAGCTGCGGGACGCCCTGGAGCGGTGGTTCGGCACGGCCCGGTAGCGCCGGACATACGAGAGCGCCCCCTGTCGGCCGGGGGGCGTTCTTCGTTGGATCGTCTTCGTCAGGTCGTCCTGGTCGGATCGTCCGGGTCGGTAGATCGTCTGGGTTCGGTAGATCGTCTTGGTCCGGTCGTCCCGCGAAGCCCGGGCGGCCGTCGGTCATCTCCCCGGCGGCCGTGTCCTGGTGCGCGATCCGGTCAGTCGATCCCCCGGATGATGTTCAGCTCGACGTCGTCCTCCTCCGCCCCGGCCAGCCGGAGCGGAGGAGCGACGGCCGCGAGTTCACCCGTCCGCAGCTCAAGAGCTTCCCGGTCTTCCCTGTTCTCGTACATCTGCTCCCCCTTCGCATGGATACGAGCACGGGCCGTTCGAGCATGACCGCGCGTCGGCCCCGCGGCGAGCCACCTGGTTGCACATGGCCGGGATCAGGCCGCGTACAGATCGAAGGTGGAGGTGCGGCGGGGGCCCGCGACGACGTCCAGCTGGGGGTCGACGGACAGGATCGCCTGGTGCAGCCGCTGGAGCTGGGGGGAGGGCTCCACGCCCAGGTCCTCGATGAGCCGGCCGCGCAGCCGCCGGTAGACGTCGAGGGCGGTGGCCTGTCGCCCGGAGCGGTACAGCGCCACCATCGCCTGCGAGTGCAGCCCCTCGTGCTGTGGATGACGGGCGATCAGATCCGTTAATTCGGCGGTGAGTTCCGTGTGCCGGCCCAGACGGAGATCGGCGTCGATGCGGCGCTCCTTGACCACCAGGCGGCTCTCCTCAAGGCGCATCACCTCGATGTCGAGGATCGGTCCGACCCGTACGTCCACCAGCGCGGGGCCCTCCCACAGGTCGAGCGCGCGCCGCAGGCAGTCCGCCGCCCGCTCGTTGTCGCCCTCGTCGAACGCCAACTGACCCTCCGCGGACAGCTGTTCGAACGTGTGGACGTCAACGGCCTCGGACGGCACCTGGAGCAGATAGCCGCCGTAACGGGTGGCCAGAACATCCTTGGCCGAAAGTGGTGCGTCGGGTCCCATGGCGGTGGCCAGCCGTCGGCGCAGCTGGAGAATGTACGTCTGAAGGGTCGTCAGCGCGCTCGCCGGCAGATCCGTCCCCCAGATCTCCTCCATCAGCGTCGGTACGGGGATGACCCGGCCCGGGTAGAGGGCGAGCAGCGCCAGGATCTGGCGGGGCTTGCCGGCGGTCGGGACGATGGAGACTCTGTTCACTTCGGCACTCAAAGGGCCCAGAACCTGAATTTTCACGGCTTCCTCTCTGAAAAAACGGCGGGTACCGCCGGACATCGTTGTCTCACCCCGGCATCGGACCGCCGGGGGCGTGCCCCTGCGGATCAGCTGGCGCGGGCGACGAAACGCTCGGCGACGGAGGGCCCGTCGACCGCGGCGCCGGGCCGGGCCGTGAGGATGGCCAGCTGGAGCCGGCCGAGCGCGGGGGAGGGCTCGATACCGGCCTGTGCGACCAGATTCGTGCGCAGTCGCTGATAGGCGCCGAGCGCTTCGCTGCGCCGCCCTGAGCGGTGCAGCGCCAGCATCAGCTGGCCGTGCAGCGACTCGTGCATCGGATACCGGCTGACCAGAACGGTCAGCTCGGACAGCAGCTCGCGGTGGCGGCCGAGCCGCAGATCGGCCTCGATCCGCCGGTCGAGCGCGGCGAGCCGCGCCTCCTCAAGGCGTTCCGCCTCGGTACGGATCCGGCTGCCCTGGTGTACGTCGGTGAGCGCGGGCCCGGTCCACAGGCTCAGCGCCTCCCGCAGCAGCCGGGCGGCTCCGGTGTCGTCACCGGCGTCCATGGCGCGGTGCCCGGCGGTGGCCCGGCGCTCGAACTCCCGGAAGTCCACGGTGCCCTCACCGCTCTGCAGGCGATATCCGCCGGGCAGGGTGACGAGCACGTCCTTGGCGCCGCGCACTTCTCCGTCGCGGCGGGCCAGCGCCTCGCCGATGACGTCGCGCAACTGCATGACGTAGGTCTGCACGGTGGTACGGGCACTGCGCGGCGGGGCGTCGCCCCAGAGTTCCTCTGCCAGCGTCGCCAGCGGCACCACCTGATCGGCGTGCAGGGCGAGGAGGGCCAGCACCTGCCGCGGCTTGGGAGCGGTGGGTGCGATGGATAACCCGTTTTTCCGCACCGACAGTGCACCCAGCACTTCGATGTCCATGTTTCTCCCCAGAGTCGGGAAATGCGGGGGGTGAGGGGGTATTGGGTCGGAACAGTCCGCGCGGCTGGCAGGCCCTCGGCGGCAACCCGTTTGATCATGTCCTCGAACCCACCCGTTGCGGCAAGCCCGCCTGTGGCTGATTTGACGTATCTGTCAAAGTCCTGACCGCGTTGTCAAAATCCTGTAGCAGTGGTGAATTCTGCTCGGATTGAAGCCGCTCGACTCCGGGTAAAGAACGGCCTGATGCGGCGGCTTATTCTGACCGGAGCCCCTGCCCACCGGCCCGGTCCCGCCCGCCCTTCGGCCCGGCTTCCACCCACTCCGGGATCCGGATCTTACGCAGACCTTAATCCCGCGCCCAGCCTGAACACGCCTCCATCCACATATGTGACGTGGGTCACAGCCAGGATCTGTCACATTCATCGGCCACGTTTCGTCAGAGGTGTGACGGACGGAAGCCGGCCGGTGTGGAAGTTCTGGCAGGGCTGGTCGGCCTCCGGCGTCGCAGTTCTCTGTGAAGTGTTCGGCGTGTACTTGAGATCTTTTGAGGAGAGCAATCATGACTGCTCGGGCGAAGCACCCTGCTTTTGTCGTGCCTGGTGCGATTGACGCTTTGGTGGCCCTTGGAAAGGCCAGCAAGGAAGTTCCCGGCGTCGAAGTAAAGCTGCTGGAGCTGCTCCACCTTCGGGCGAGCCAGATCAATGGCGACGGTTCCAACGCGGACCGTCACCCCCGTCTGGCGAAGGCCGCCGGCGAGACCTCGGACGAGCGTCTCTTCGCGGTCGCCGCCTGGCGCAACACGCCGTACTTCACCGAGGCCGAGCGCGCCGCCCTGGCGCTGACCGAGGCCGTGACGCGCCTTGCCGACCGCGAGGACGCGGTCTCGGACGAGGTCTGGAACGACGCGGCCAAGCACTTCAACGAGCAGCAGCTCGCGGCGATCGTCCTCTCGGTCGCCACCGCGAACCTGTGGAACCGTCTGCACGTGGCCATCGGCCAGGTTGCCGACCCCAACAGCTGACCACCCCCGTTCAGCTGCTGGTGCCGGCTGACACCCCCGACAGTCGGCAGGGTCGGGCGGACGGCTCGACGGCGGGCGGCCCGGTCACCGCAGGACGTGCGGTGGCCGGGCCGCTTTTGTATACGCGGGCGGGAGCCTGTACGGGTTCGTCGGTGTCATACGGGCACTTCGTACGGGTCGTACGGCGACGGGACCCGGCCCCGAGGAAAAGCCTCGCGGGCCGGGCCGGGTGGTGTTTCGCCTACTCGGAGCGCTTCTTCTTCGCTTTCGCGGCCTCGATGAACGCCTCGAAGAGGGGAAGGGTGTCGCTGCCCAGCTCGCCGTGGGCCTGGAGTCCGGCGAGGAAGGGGGCCGAGGGGTCCTCCGCCTCGGCGCCCTCGATGACCCCGTCGTCCGACCAGGCGGTGGCGACAAGACCGGCGCCGAGCTTGTCGATCCCCTGGTGGTGGTGGCAGTAGACGGTGGCGGTCGGCCCGAGGGTGCGCCCGAGCAGCGAATCCGGCTTCATCTGGATCTCGCGCGGCTCGTACTTTCCGGGCACGACGGGCGAATGCTCGGGAAGGTGCTGGTCGAGCGTGCCGCCCCGGATGATGGAAATCAGCTGGAGGCCGCGGCAGACGCCGAGCACCGGAATCCCGCGCCGCTCGGCGACGGCGAGCGCCGCAAGTTCCGCGGTGTCCCGGGCCTCGTGCGGCGGAAACGTGAACTTCTCGCGCTCGGCACCGTAAAGAGCGGGATTGATATCGGCCCCGCCGCTCATCAGCAAGGCGTCGGCGCGCGCCATGACGTCCTCGACCGCATCAGGAATCGGCGGCACGAGAACGGGCGCGCCACCCGCTTGATGCACCTTCTCCATGTACTCCCAGGGAAGCAGCGCGACATGCACATCCCCCCAAATGTTCCAATTCACCGTTGACAGGTCGGCGGTCACCGCCACGACGGGCCGAGTCATCGAATGTCGTCCTTCCCGATTCCAGCGAAATGGAGTTTCACTAGAGCGTCACTTGTGCGCTTCTCGACTGCGCTCAACTTGCCCGTAACGAGTACGGGGGCATGGCTCAAGAATTGCACAGACTCGGGCTCTGTGGAAGAAATAGAAAAATAGGTATGGTGGAAACACGGTCGTCTTTCGGAAGAAAGCGCCGGTGAACCGCGTGCGTTCAACTGCGGGGTGATCGCAGTCGAACACCCCTATGGGGCACGCGGAGCTTTTGCGTACCCTCGCGGCAGTGATCGGTCCATTAGCGTCAAATAACTGGGGGATACCCGACATGACCGCCGCGACAGACAATCCGGGCGCCCGTATGTATCAGGAGTTCCTCGCCGTGCACGCGATCCTGCGCCGGGGGACGGAACTGGTGGCGAACGCGTTCGAGCGCCTGGGCGAGGGCGACCAGGTCAGCGTCAAGGAACTCATCGAGACCACGCAGTGGCTCATCGACTTCACCCATCACCACCACGAGTCGGAGGACGAGCTGTTCTGGCCCGTCCTGCACGGTCTGTACCCCGACTCGGTGGCGGCGTTCGACACCCTCAACGAGGAGCACGCGGAGCTGGACCGCGAACTCGGCGGTCTGAGCCGGGCGGTGGAACTCCTGACGGCGGCGAACGAGGCCGGCGAGCCGGCCGACTCGGCCGCGGTGACCGAGGCGGCGCAGGCCGGCACGGCGGCGGCCCGCAAGGTCCGCGACATCCTGGCGGGCCACCTGGACACGGAGGAGCCGGTAGTCCGCGACCTCTTCCCCGGCGTCCCGGCGGACGAGGTCGACCGCCTCCGCACCGCCATCACCGAGGGCAGCCCCAAGTCCGGCGGCCACCTGGTCTTCGGCCTCCTGGAGGACCCGGAGCGGGCCGAGGGCTACGACGAGATCCTCGCCAGCTTCCCGGAAGCCTTCCGCTCCCACCGCCCGCAGCTGGTCCAGGTGTACCTGGACGGCAAGAAGGCGCTGGGATTGGCGTAAGGGGTGGCGCGCGGACACACCTGGGCCCGACCGCCGGAACAACTCGGCGGCCGGGCCCGGGTGTTGTGCTATTCCTGACGCACCATCAGATGATGGTGTCGTAGGTGTTCCACCCGGTGCCGATCTGGACGCGCGGCTGGAACGGGAAGCCGGACTTGCCGAAGTAGATCCAGAGGCGGCCGTCGTGGTCGCGGGCGAGCAGACTGCCCTCGTCGCGTCCGTCCAGGGAACCCGGGCTGACGATGGAGGTGTACGTGTTCCACCCGCCACCGACCTTGGTGCGGGTGGCGAAGGGGGCGGCGGGGTTGCCGGTGCCTTCGTACAGCCACAGCACGCCGTCGCGATCCCGGGCGAGCAGATCGGGACGCCCGTCACCGGTCACATCGGCACCGCCGGTGATCAAGTTGTAAGTGTTCCAGCCTCCTCCGATCCTGGTCCGGGTGGCGAAGGGGTCAGCGGGGTTTCCGGTGCCCTTGTACAGCCAGAGCACCCCGCCGCGGTCCCGGGCGAGCAGGTCCGGCTTCCCGTCCCCGGTCAGATCGCCCCCGCCGATGAGCGTGTCGTAGACCTGCCACCCACCGCCGACCTTGACCCGTGACGCGAAGGGCGCGTCGCCGTTGCCGCTGCCCCGGTAGTACCAGAGCACACCGGCCCGGTCCCGCCCGACGAGGTCCCCGTTGCCCTCGACTCCGAACGTGGAGATCTTGGTGAGCAGGTCGTAGGTCTGCCAGCCGCCGCCTACTCGGGTGCGGGGGGTGTAGTACCGGGAGCCCGTGTCCGGGTACTCGCCCTCCTTGTACTGCCACAGGACCCCGTCGGCGTCGCGGCCGTAGAAGGAGTGTCTGGCGAAGGCCGGGACCTGTATCCGGTCCAGGCGCAGCTCCTGCGGCACCTCGGTGAGCTTCCGCCCGCTTTCGTCCACGACTTGGAGAGCCCCGCGCAGGAAATGCTGCGGCAGGCCCCAGGCGGCGCTGATGCGCACGTACTCGTGGAGGTCGGCGGGGTTCTGCGTTGTCCACGTCTGTGACGGGAAGTCCATGGCGAGGGATCCGTCGGCACCGATCGTCCAAGACGAGGGCATGTAGTGGGAGTTGTCCGTGGAGTACTGCACGGTGATGCCCTTGGCCAGCTGCGCCGCTGTGTAGCCGCCCTGCGCGAGCTGGTCTGCGGAGAAGACCCATCGGGTGTGCGTCGCCGACGGCGGTGTACGCCTCGTCATGTGGGTGGTCAGCCGCATCTCGGCGGGCTGGAGCACGCCCTCGTGGATGGGGAACATGAGTCCGGGGCCCGACCCATGCCCCGGGGAGGTCCAGGAACCGGCGAGCGATGCCTGCCCGAACGCGGTGTATCCCGCGGTGTGCGCGTTCCAGTCGTTGTCCACGTAATCGTTGGTCGCACCGTCCATGAGGTCGGTCTCGACCCGAACCCCGGTACCCGCTCCGTAGTCGGCGGCGAGGTGGAGCCGAAGGTGTGTGCCGGCGGTGAGCCGGGTGCCGGGAACGCCGTTGTGATCGCTGTCCGCCTTGCCGATGTAGAACGTCGCGGCCGTGTGATCCGGCTCGTTGTGAGCATCCGGGATCACGGCTCCGGAGTCGTCGGTGACACGGATGTGATCGAGCCCCGTGCCGAACATGGTGAACCGGAAGTAGGCGTCCTTGACCGGCGGGTCGGTCACGGTGAGGTCGATGTCGCCTGCGGCTCCGTCGATGTCGACGACGTCGGGCAGGGTCGTCGACAGCACGGGTCCGCTCGGGTCGGCCTGGGCCGCCTGCAGCGGGGCGACGCCGAGCGTGGTGCCCAGAGTGGCGATGGCCAGTGCAGCCCTGTGGCGACGGCCGATACGCATGGTGGATCCCTTCATGAGGTCTGGAACTGGGCTACGCGAGGTCGCGGAAGGTGGCGAATCCGGCTTCGTTGGGCCATAGGCGTTGCGCGGAGCCGAGGTGGCCGTAGCCGTCGCCCGGCCACCAGTAGAGGTTGCCCGCGCCGGAGATGGCGGCGAGGTCGGTTCTGCCGTCACCGTTGAAGTCACCCGTGGCCAGGTCGCGGAACGTGCCGAACTCCCCGTCGTTGGGCCACAGACGCTGGGCCGAGCCGATGCTGCCGTTGCCGTCGCCCGGCCACCAGTAGAGGTTGCCCGCCCCGGAGATGGCGGCGAGGTCGGTCTTGCCGTCGCCGTTGAAGTCACCGGCGGTCAAATCACGGAAGGTGGCGAACTGGCCTGCTGTGGGCCATGGGTTCGAGGCGGGACTGAGGCTCCCCTTGCCGTCGCCCATCCACATGTAGAGGTTGCCCTGGTCGTTGATCGCGGCGAGGTCGGTCTTGCCATCGCCGTTGAAGTCACCGGCGGTGGGATCGCGGAAGCTCTGGAACCCACCCTCCGTGGGCCAGAGAAGAGCGGCGCCGCCGAGTCCGCCGCTCCCGTTGCCAGGCTTCCAGTACAGAGAACCGCTCTGGCTGATGGCCGCGACATCCGTGTTTCCGTCGCCGTTGAAGTCACCAGCCACAGGTTCGCGCGCGGTGAGGTAGTCGCCGTCCACCGGCCACATCCGCGACCCGTTCCGCAGACTCCCGTTCCCGTTGTTGTGCCAGTAGTAGAGGTTGCCCGAGCCGGAGATTCCCGTCAGGTCGCTCCGTCCGTCCCCGTCGAAGTCGTTCTTGGCGTACGGACGGTACGGCGAGCCCTCCAGGGTCTGGATCGTCGTGCCCCAGACCCGCTTGCTGATGTCCGCCGGTGGGGCGAACGGGACCTGGTCCGGCGCGGGTGCCCGGCCGGGGAACTCCATGAGGCGGCCGTCCCACGTGGTCGTGACGAGGTCCGCGTAGCCGTCGCCGTCCAGGTCGCCGTCGGACGTGATCGACGGATGGGCCAGGACGGTGACGCCCGAGCCGATCTGCTTGCGGGTGGTGATGTCGCCGAGGCCGGTCGGGTCGCCGGGGCGGTTGTAGTACGCGTACAGCGCGCCGGTCGTCGTGTCCCGGGCCCACAGGTCCGGCAGGCCGTCCCCGGCGGCACCGGAACTGGTGCCGACGTCACCCGGCGCGACGACCGTCATGGACTGCCAGCCGCCGCTGCCGAGCTGCACGGGGTTGGCGAAGCGTCCGCTACCGGCGCCGTGGAACAGCCACAACTCGCCCTTCTCCACGGTGATCAGGTCGTTCTGGCCGTCGCCGTCGACGTCACCGGGCGCGACGACCTGGGTGACCTGCTTCCAGTCGGTCGCGTAGCTCTGGCACTTGGCCGCATCGAAGGTGCAGCTCGGCGGCCTGGTCACCGTGATCGCCCTGGCCTTGGTGAAGTCGCCGTTCGTCGGGTTGAGGTACAGCGCGCCGCCCTGGTACGCGAACAGGTCGTCGACGGTCTGTCCGCCGTGCATGGATCCGTGGTGGGCGAGGATCGCGCCCGCCCAGGACGGCACGCCGTTCGGCGCCTGGTAGGCCGCGACCGTGCCGCCGAGTGCGGGGTCGGTGGTGCCGACCGGGAACAGCCGGATGTTTCCGCCCCCGTCGACCACCGCCACGTCCGGCACGCCGTCCCCCGTCAGGTCGCCCGCGACGGCCTTGGGGTTCGGGTTGCCGGGCACGTAGAAGTCGTACTCGAACGGCTGGGAGCGGTTGCCCGCCTTGTCGACGGCGTCGACGTACAGCACGTTCGTGCCCCAGTGGCCCGGCGTCAGCTTCAGCGAAGCCGTACCGTTCGAGGCCGCCAAGGTCGTGGCGCCGCCGACCGGCAGAATCTGGTTGAAGGAGTACTCGAAGTAGTCGACGCCGCTTCCGCTGTCCGTCGCGCTGAGGTCGAACGTGCCGCTGAACTGGTCGTCGGCGTGGTGCGGGGTGCCGGTCGAGCCCGACGCCGGGTAGTCGGCAGAGGACACCGACAGCTGCGTCGGCGGCGTCCCGTCCACCCGGAAGTGGCAGACCGGCGTGGTCGCGGACTGGCTGATGCCGTCGTCGGCCCGCGCGTGTCCGTGGACCCGGTCTTCGACGGGGGCGACCCGCAGGCGCTGAACGGTTACGCGTACGCGGACAACTCCCCGCTCACCAACACCGACCCAACCGGTCTCTCGGCCTGCGACTTCAACCCGGAGATCTGCCACCGGGAGACCACGCCGGAGACGAAGAGCGAGGACGCGTACGCCGCGTACACGCAGCAGACCGGCATCGTCTACAACTACGACACATCACCGCCGCCTCCCAAGAAGCCGAAGCACCACCACTGGTGGCAGAAGGTCTGGGACAAGGTCGAGACGGTCGCCGTCGTCGTCGTGATCACCGTGGTGGTCGTGGCGGTGGTCTCCGCATGCCTCACCCCTGCGGGGGTCGCCTGCGCGGGCGTGGTGATGGCTGCGGGGGAGGGCTTCGCGGCCGGGGCGGAACTGGGTGCGTCAGCGGCGGTCGCCGGGGCGGTGATATCCGCGGGAGGAGAAGCACTGGCGGCGGTGGGCGCCGGTGCGGCAGTGGTAGCCGGGGCAGCCCGGGTCGCCAAGGGAGTCTCGAAGGCGGTCTCGAAGTCGGGGGCTGAGGGCGAGGCGGGCGTTGCCGCGAGCAGGGCCGAGGGGGCTGCGGCTTCGCGGGCCCCCGAGCCCGGGGGGGTGCAACAGCTTCCCGGCTGCGACGACGGTCCTGCTGGCGAGCGGCGCTGCCGTCCCGATCGACCAGGTGAAGGTCGGCGACACGGTCGAGGCGACGGATCCGCTGACGAACACGACCAAGCCGGAGAAGGTGACTCATGTCGACGTCACGCTGACGGACAAGGACTTCACGGATACGACGGTCCGTACGTCCGCCGGTGACGAGACGATCACCTCCACCCAGCACCACCCGTACTGGGATGCCACACGCAAGCAGTGGGTCGACGCGGCCAACCTGAAGCGGGGCGAACAACTCCGCGAGCCCGACGGCACGCTGCTCACGGTCGTCAAGATCCGAAATTACCGCCGCGCGGTCACTACGTACAACCTCACGGTTGAGCACATTCATACGTACTATGTTGTGGCGGGCAGCACTCCGATCCTGGTTCACAATTGCAATGAAGTGGCAGTTGATACGAATGCTGTAACAGATGCCCTGTCCGGTGCAAAGACTTCTGAAGTAGATGCTGCTTTGTCGGGCCGTGCGCCCGTGCTTTCACCGACTGCTCATCGTGAACTACTTGAAGGTGGACACTCGGCTGATGCCATTGGTGGCTGGCTATCGGAGCGAGGAGGACGTATGGGACCCGCTTCCACCAGCGATGGTGTCGCTTCCCTTCAGGCTCGACTCATGAGTATGTGGAAGGGGAAGTCCTTCAATCCGATGATTGCCGACGATGATGCTTCGGTCTTGCATTCGGCAGTACAAGATGGATTGTCAATTATTACAAACGATAAGAGATTCTATAAGAATATAGATAGGCTCGGATATTCAAGTGAACGGTATTAGTTGACCGTGCTAGGGGGCTCGCTTGACGGGTTGCGGGCCACTCCAGGTAAGTAAACGGGTTGGTAGAAGGTGGCCATATGGGTGAAGATGAGCTCGGCGAAATCGAGGAGCTGTGTTCTGCGGCTACTCCGGCACCTTGGTTCGTCAGGACCTTGGATGATGACTCGGCCATGAATCTTGTGGCGGTGAGCACGGCTCCAGACACTGGTAACGCCGAGAGGTGGCCAAATTTTGATCATCGAGACATGATTGCCGCAACGCTGGTTCAGCATCCGCGATACGTTGATTCGGGTGACGAGCGCTGGGATGAGAATGCAGCCTTCATTGCAATGGCGCGGGAAGCTGTGCCACGCCTTGTGGATGAGGTTAGGCGCCTTCAGGCTCTGATTTCAGGTGAGGGAAATGGTCAATGATGGACTAGTCGGTTTTATTGACCTATCGTAGATGGCCTCTGAGTTTCATCTTTTCGCCGGTCTGAGGCGTGTCCGCATCAATGTCGTGACCGATTGAAGATCAATGGCTTAAAGTGCTCACAGAAGCAGCTCAGGGGGATTCCTTGTGGGAATTCAGCTGCACAAAATGCGGCAGATGGTGCTCGTGAGTGTGGGAGCTGTCGCCATATTCGGCTGGGTCGCCGCCAACGACCACTCGAAAGCCGACGAGGACGGGGCGGCGGTTGCGTACACCGCTGGCGTGATGCTCGGGCTTGCTCCGGTCTTCGTGGTGCAGCGGTGCTTGCTGCTGAAGCAGGGGGTTTCGGTGTCCGGTTCCGTTGACGTGCGCGAAGTTGTGTCCGCCGCCGTGATTGCGCAGAACCCCACCACCCGGGTGCTGTGGAGGCGGCAGTTTGGCCGTCGCGCTCGTCCTGCCGACGGCGTGAGCGGCTTAGTACGAGGTCCGGGACAGGCCGGTGACCGTGCCGTCCTGGCTCACGTAGAGTCCGACCGGTTGCCAGGTATAGCCTTGCAGCGCCAGCGTGCGAAAAGGCTTCCCCCCGTTGTCCAGCCGGTAAGCGCCGGCTTTCCCGTTGCTGTTCCACTCGATTTCCAGATACCAGGTGCAGTCGCACGCGGCGGTCCGCACCGAGAAATGGAAAACCTCCGGGTCGGTCGTGGAGATCTTGTACGGGAAATTGACGATCGCCGGCGACGGTCCGGAGGGCTCGTCCGGGGGCAGCGCTTTCGCGGTAGGTGATTTACTGTCGAGATCGATCGCGAAAGACCGCGTCGGCACTGCGGCACCGCACCCGCCCGTACCGAATACCGAGGCCGGTGGCGGCTGGGGCGGGCCGGACATCACCACCCGGACTCCGGTGATGACCACCGCGCTCTGCGTCCTTCCCTGGAGCGTGACCGTGAGCTCGGTCGCCCCGCCGTCGGCCTCCCTGTTCTTCATCAGGATGGTGCGCCCCTCGTCCTCCGTCTTGCCGATCACGGATTTCTGGAGCTTGTCGGGGAAATGCGTCCAAACGGGCGGACACGAGTTGTCTTCGGATGCCACGGTAAAAGGGGCCTGCTCCTTGCCGAACTCGTGCACGACCTTGCTGCCCGTCGTCTTGAACACGTCCTGCAGAGCGCCACCGAGAACCGTCGCCAAGGCCCCCACCAGAACTGTCAGCGCCCACGTCAAAGGCCGCTTCCAGAAGGGCTTCTTCCCCTTGTCCGGTTCCGCCCCCGCCTGCGGTTCCCCGTCACCCGATTCCCCATCGGAGGAATTGGCGTTCACGACGGCCTCCCAGCGGAGCGGTTCTCAGGCGTCGGCTATCCCCTCCGCAGCCATGTTCACCCGCCTCGCCCCCACCCGCCACCGAGACCGTTACCCGGTGTCACGCTGACCTGCCTGTCGTCAGTTTCGCCCAGACCGACTTGCCGGATTTCCCCGTCCCCGGTCCCGCCGTGCCCCACTCGTCCGCCAATGCGGCCACCAGGGTCAGGCCTCTGCCGTGTTCCTCCGACGCGGTCGGCGCGTGGGGTTCCGGGAGGGGTGTGGGGGAGTCGTCGGTGACTGCCAGGTGGAGGGTGGAGCCCGTGTGGGTTACCTCCACCGTTACGTCGGGGCTTGTCGTGTGGACGATCGCGTTGGTGAGTAGTTCGCTCAGGATCAGCTCCGCTGCGGGGGACGTCTCCCGTAGGGACCAGTCCGTCAGGTGAGCGGATAGGGCGTGCCTTGCCGTCGACACCACCGACGGAGTTGCCTTGAGCTTTGCTCGGTAGTGGTGCGCGGGCGGCTCCGCCGCTCTGTATGTGGCGCATGTCGGGTGGTCGGTGATGTGGTCCGCCGGTACGCCCGCGAGGTGGTGGCGGTTGGGGACCACGATTCCCTGCGCGTGTGCGGCGGTGATCAGCTCGGCGGCTCGCCGCCAGGCCACTCGGTCCGCCAGCGGGCGGGTGAGCGGGCCCGTGTCGTAGAGCGTGGCCACGACCGCCCAGTTGTGGGCGGTGGCGGACTTCCGTAGGGCCGCCATCACCGTTGCCGGGTCGGCGTCGTCGTGGATGCAGGCGTACAGAGCGACTGGGGTCGGGGTGGGGTGGGGCAACTCGGTCTCCCGGCACGGTAGTTGGCGTGCGACGGTGTGGGGTCCGTCTGCCAACCAGCGTCTTGGCTATGCGTCTTAATATGCAATCGAACTCCGTCAATCGCACAGACTTGGTATATGCCGAGATGCATGCAAATGGCTGCGCGGCGTACACAGCGACTGTCACACTCGGCGCATGGTCGCTCACGGAGCGGGTAACGGTCGTCGAGAGGGTGACAGATGGCAGCGAAGCGCGGACCGACGGTGCGGCGACTGCAACTCGGCATCGAGCTGCGGCGGTTGCGGGAGAGGGCCAACCTGACCATGGAAGAGGCCGTGGACGGGCTGGGGTTCAGCCAGCCGAAGCTCTCGCGGGTGGAGAAGGGCGACATCGGGCTGCCGAAGTCCGCCGACCTGCGGGCCCTGCTCGACCGTTACGGGGTCGACGATCCCGACGACGTCGACTTCCTGATGGAGCTGCACCGGGACTCCCTCGATCGTGGGTGGTGGTCGACGTACCGGACCTTCCTGCCCTCGGGCATGGCGACGTACATCGGGCTGGAGACGGACGCCCGGTCCATCCAGGCGTGGGAGCCCAACTTCGTCCTCGGGCTGCTGCAGTCCGAGTCGTACGCCCGTGCGCTGCTGGAGCGTGCCAAGGTCGTCGAGGAGACGACCACCGAGTTCGTCGAGCGCAACATCGCCCTGCGCATGGAGCGCAAGGAGCAGATCACGCGTGAGGACAGCCCCATCGAGCTGTGGGCGATCCTCGATGAAGCGGTGCTGCGGCGCACGATGGGCAGTCCCGAGGTCATGCGGGAGCAGTACGAGGAGATTCGTGCGCTCGCTGCCCGCGACAACGTGACCGTGCAGATCTTCCCGATGGCCTCGGTCTCGTACCGGTACGGGCGCGGCCCCTTCCAGGTGCTGGACTTCGGCTCCCACTTCCCCTCGATGGTGCAGGCCGACGACGCCTCCGGCGCGGTCTCCGTGATCGACAAGCCGTTTGAGGTGCTGAAGTACTCCCGTAGGCTCCAGGCCATGCGGGCCGGCGCCCTGGCCCCGGAGGAGACCTCCCACTTCCTGGAACAACTAGCCGGAGAGATCTGAGTGTTGACAATGCATCCGCAGCGACCCGCCGATCCGCACTGGTTCAAGTCGTCGTACAGCAGTGACAGCGGCAACGCCTGCCTCGAAGTCGCCGACCTCGGCCCGACCGTCGGCATACGGGACTCCAAGGATCTCCGTATACCGGCGGTCGCCGTCCCGAAGCGGGCCTGGGCCGCCTTCGTCCGGAACATCCGCTGCCCATGATCGGGATCTGACAGCCGCCTCACAGCGTTATGTGGGTACGGGACCACATACCGGAGGTGACCGCTCGTGTTCGGTTCGGCCATGAACGAGGTCTTCCTGCCCGGGAAGCGGCACGAAGAAGAAGAGCGGCAGCGGCTGGAGATCACGCTCGACGAGGCGGGGGACAACGATCCCGGGCGCGGGCCCATAGATCTGTCCAGTGGGATCGTCCTCATACGGGTGCCGCCCAAGGCGGACGACGACTGAGCGCGTACGCCGGAGGGCCCGTCATCCCCACCTGCTCGGGATGACGGGCCCTCCGTACGCGTACATCTGCACGCACGCGCAAGCGTTACGCGTCGAAGACCTCCGACACCAGCTGCTCCTGCTCCTGCTCGTGGCGCTTCTTCGAGCCCACCGCCGGGGACGAGCCGTGCGGGCGCGAGATGCGGCGCAGGCGCTCGCCGTGCGGGACGTCCGCGCCGACCGCCAGGTCCAGGTGGTCGATCAGGTTGAGGGCGATGAAGGGCCACGCGCCCTGGTTCGCCGGCTCCTCCTGCGCCCACAGGTACTTCTCGGCGTTCGGGTACTTGGCGATCTCGGCCTGGAGCTCCGCACCCGGCAGCGGGTACAGGCGCTCCAGACGGATCAGCGCCGTGTCCGTCGCGCCGCGCTTGTCGCGCTCCGCCTTCAGGTCGTAGTAGACCTTGCCGGCGCAGAAGACGACCTTGCGGACCGCGTTCGGGTCGACGAACTCGTCGCCGATGACCGGACGGAAGCCACCCGAGGTGAACTCCTCCACCTTCGACGCGGCGGCCTTCAGACGCAGCATCGACTTCGGGGTGAAGACCACCAGCGGCTTGTGGTGCGGGTTGTGCACCTGCCACCGCAGGAGGTGGAAGTAGTTCGACGGGAGCGTCGGCATCGCGACCGTCATGTTGTTCTGCGCGCACATCTGGAGGAAGCGCTCGGGGCGCGCGGACGAGTGGTCCGGGCCCTGGCCCTCGTAGCCGTGCGGCAGCAGCAGCGTGACGCCGGACGTCTGCGCCCACTTCTGCTCGGCGGAGGAGATGAACTCGTCCACCACCGTCTGCGCGCCGTTGACGAAGTCGCCGAACTGCGCCTCCCACATCACCAGGGACTCGGGACGCGCCAGCGAGTAGCCGTACTCGAAGCCCATCGCCGCGTACTCGGAGAGCAGCGAGTCGTAGACGTTGTAGCGGGCCTGGTCCTCGGTGAGGTACATCAGCGGGGTGTAGTCCTCGCCGGTGACCTGGTCCACCAGGACCGCGTGGCGCTGGCCGAAGGTGCCGCGGCGGGTGTCCTGGCCGGAGAGCCGGACCGGGACGCCGTCCATCAGCAGCGAGCCGATGGCCAGGGTCTCGCCCATGCCCCAGTCGATCGTGCCGTCCTCGACCGAGGCCGCGCGGCGCTGCAGCTGGGGCAGCAGACGCGGGTGGACGGTGATCCGCTCGGGGATGTTGACCTGCGACTCGGCGATCCGCTTGACGACCTCCTGGGAGACCGCGGTGGCGACCGCCACCGGGAACTCGGCCTGCGGGTCGGTCGCGTGGACCTCGCCCGGCGCCGAGGTGGCCTCGCGGACCTCCGCGAAGACCTTCTCCAGCTGGCCCTGGAAGTCCTGGAGCGCCTGCTCCGCCTCTTCCAGGGTGATGTCGCCGCGACCGATCAGGGACTCGGTGTACAGCTTGCGCACCGAGCGCTTCTTGTCGATCAGGTTGTACATCTGCGGGTTGGTGAACTGCGGGTTGTCGCCCTCGTTGTGACCGCGGCGGCGGTAGCAGATGAGGTCGATCACGACGTCCTTGTTGAACGTCTGGCGGAACTCGAAGGCCAGGCGGGCCACGCGGACCACGGCCTCCGGGTCGTCGCCGTTCACGTGGATGATCGGGGCCTCGATCATGCGGGCCACGTCGGTCGCGTACATCGAGGAGCGCGACGACTCCGGCGCCGCGGTGAAGCCGACCTGGTTGTTGATGACGATGTGGACCGTGCCGCCGGTGCGGTAGCCGCGCAGCTGCGACATGTTCAGGGTCTCGGCCACCACGCCCTGGCCCGCGAAGGCCGCGTCGCCGTGCAGGGCGACGGGCAGGACCGTGAAGTCCGTGCCGCCCTTGTTGATGACGTCCTGCTTGGCGCGGGTGACGCCCTCCAGGACCGGGTCGACCGCCTCCAGGTGGGAGGGGTTGGCGACGAGCGAGACCTTGATCTGCTCGCCGTCCAGGCCCGTGAAGGTGCCGGAGGCGCCCAGGTGGTACTTCACGTCGCCGGAGCCGTGCATCGACTTCGGGTCGAGGTTGCCCTCGAACTCGCGGAAGATCTGCGCGTACGACTTGCCGACGATGTTGGCGAGGACGTTCAGGCGGCCGCGGTGGGCCATGCCGATGACGACCTCGTCCAGACGCGACTCGGCCGCGCTGTCGATGACCGCGTCGAGCAGCGGGATGACCGACTCGCCGCCCTCAAGCGAGAAGCGCTTCTGGCCGACGTACTTGGTCTGCAGGAACGTCTCGAACGCCTCCGCCGCGTTCAGACGGCGCAGGATGCGCAGCTGCTCCTCGCGCTCCGGCTTGGAGTGCGGGCGCTCGACGCGGTCCTGGATCCACTTGCGCTGCTTGGGGTCCTGGATGTGCATGAACTCGATGCCGGTGGTGCGGCAGTACGAGTCGCGCAGCACGCCGAGGACGTCGCGCAGCTTCATCAGCGTCTTGCCGGCGAAACCGCCGACCGCGAACTCCCGCTCCAGGTCCCACAGGGTGAGGCCGTGCTCGGTGATGTCCAGGTCGGGGTGCTTGCGCTGGCGGTACTCCAGCGGGTCGGTGTCGGCCATGACGTGGCCGCGGACCCGGTAGGAGTGGATCAGCTCGAAGACGCGGGCGGCCTTGGTGACGTCGTCGTCGTGCGAGGCGTCGATGTCCTTGAGCCAGCGGACCGGCTCGTACGGGATGCGCAGCGACTCGAAGATCGAGTCGTAGAAGCCGTCCTCGCCGAGCAGGAAGTTCGCGACGATCCGCAGGAACTCGCCGGAGGCGGCGCCCTGGATGACCCGGTGGTCGTACGTCGACGTGAGGGTCATCACCTTGGAGATGCCCAGCTTGTTCAGGGTGTCCTGGGAGGTGCCCTGGAACTCGGCCGGGTAGTCCATCGAGCCGACGCCCATGATGACCGACTGCCCGGGCATCAGACGCGGCACGGAGTGGACGGTGCCGAGGCCGCCGGGGTTGGTGAGGGAGACCGTCACGCCCGTGAAGTCGTCCATCGTCAGCTTGCCCAGGCGGGCGCGCTTGACGATGTCCTCGTAGGCCTGCCAGAACTCGAAGAAGTTCAGCGTCTCGGCCTTCTTGATGCCCGCGACGACCAGCTGGCGGTCGCCGTTGGGCTTCACCAGGTCGATGGCGAGGCCGAAGTTCACGTGGTCGGGCTTGACCAGGGTCGGCTTGCCGTCCTTCTCCACGAAGGAGTAGTTCATCGACGGCATGGCCTTGATGGCCTGCACCATCGCGTACCCGATGAGGTGCGTGAAGGAGATCTTCCCGCCCCGGGCGCGCTTGAGGTGGTTGTTGATGACGATGCGGTTGTCGAAGAGCAGCTTCACCGGGACCGCGCGCACGGACGTGGCCGTGGGGACCTCGATGGAGGCGTTCATGTTCTTCGCGACCGCGGCGGCGGGGCCGCGCAGCGTCACGTACTCGGGGCCTGCCGGGGCCTCGGTCGCCGGGGCCGCCTTGGCGGGGGCCGGGGCGGCGGCGGGCTTCGCGGCGGGCGCCGGAGCGGCCTTCGCGGGAGCCGGAGCCGGAGCCGGGGCCTGCGCCGGGGCGGCGGCCGCGGGCTGCGCGACCGGAGCCGGAGCCGGAGCGGCGGGTGCCGGGGCCGGGGTGACCGGAGCCGGAGCGGCAGGGGTGGCTACCGCAGCCCCCGCGGCTGCGGCGGGAGCACCCTCGACGGGCTTGTCCGCCGTGCCGGGCGTACCCGGCTTGTAGTCGGCGAAGAAGTCCCACCAGGCACGGTCGACCGAATTGGGGTCCTGGAGGTACTGCTGGTAGATCTCGTCGACGAGCCACTCATTGGCACCGAAGCCGGCTGCAGGGTTCTTGCCCTGCCCGTCTTGGTCGGTCGAGACGCTCGAATTACTGGGGGACTGAGACGACACGGCGGCAACCGCCCTCTTCCGCTTCACAAGGTGATGGACAGCGGAAATAAAGGCTACGCCTCCCTGGCCTGGAGGTGCAGACCGGGCGTGCCACAGTCGCGTAAGTCACACCGGAAAGCGTGTTTCGGGGCAGGTTTTGGCGGGAAACAGATCGGGTTCCGCTCGTGAGTGGGTACGCCACAGCGCGGTTGCGGCCCCGTAGAACCGCATCCTCTGGGCACTCACACACCGCTTACAGCGGCTCCACCGGAGCGGCTGCGCCGTGCGAATGTCTGCTTCCGGTTCGAGACTACGTCAATTCGCCGGTCGGGTGACGCCCGGAAGGGTGACCTGGATGCGGCATCCGCGTGATGATTCGGCCACTCCGATGTGACCGCCGTGCAGATCCACCGCCCAGCGCGCGATCGCCAGGCCCAGACCCGTACCGCCGTCGCTGCCCGGCCCGTGCGGCGCCGAGGCGTCGCCCCGGTTGAACCGCTCGAAGACGCGGTGCCACTCCGACTTCGGGATGCCCGGCCCCTCGTCCAGGACCTCCAGGTCCAGCGACTCCGGCTGCGGGCCGCGCCGGGCCCGTACGGTGACCCGGCCGTGCGGCGGGGAGTGCTTGACCGCGTTGTCGATGAGGTTGGCCACCACCTGGTGCAGCCGCTCGCGGTCCGCGTGCGCGGTCAGCTCCGGCGGCGAGACGTCCAGGTGCAGATGGACATCGGTACGGGTGTGGTTGCCCGAGCCGGAGGAGAGCCCGCGCCGGGAGGCGGCCAGATTGGCCTCCTTGAGCACCCCGGACAGATACGGCCAGACCTCGAAGCGGTGCGCCCGCAGCGGAACGACGCCGTGGTCGAGCCGGGAGAGGTCGAGCAGCGTCTCCACCAGGCGCCCCAGCCGCTCGGTCTGCTTCAGGGCCGTGCGCATCGTCTCGGGGTCGGCGGCCGAGACGCCGTCCACGACGTTCTCCAGGACCGCCCGCAGCGCCGCGATGGGCGTGCGCAGCTCGTGCGAGACATTCGCCACCAGCTCCTTGCGGTGCCGGTCCACCGCCTCCAGGTCCTCGGCCATGCGGTTGATGGTGGAGGCGAGGTCGCCGAGCTCGTCGCGGCGGTCGGCGCCGCGCACCCGGCGGGTGTAGTCGCCGTGCGAGATGGACCGGGCGACGGTGTTCATCTCGTCCAGCGGCGCGGTAAGACCGTGCGCCACGAACTGGGTGATCAGCAGGGTCGCGATCACCGAGAAGACGGTGATGAACCGCAGCTCGGTGCGGGTCTGCACGGCCACCATCAGCAGGCCGGTGGTGATGAAGACCGAGACCACGACGAGCGTGCCCAGCTTGGTCTTGATCGAGACCGAGACGTACCGCAGCCGGCTCAGCAGGCCGCCGCGCATCGGGGCGCGCGGCCCGTTCCCACGGGTCCGCCCGCCCATCGCCGAGGCCGCCGCCCGGCTCATGGCGCCGGGGTCTCCAGCGCGTACCCGACGCCATGGACCGTGCGGATGCGCTCGGCCCCGATCTTCCGGCGCAGCGCCTTGATGTGGCTGTCCACGGTCCGGGTGCCCGAGGCGTCCGCCCAGTCCCAGACCTCGGCGAGCAGCTGCTCGCGCGAGAGGACCGCGCGCGGGGTGTTCGCCAGGCAGCTCAGCAGGTCGAACTCGGTCGGGGTGAGGTGGACGTCCTCACCGCGCACCCGTACCCGTCGCTGAGCGTGGTCGATCTCCAGCTCGCCGAGGCGCAGGATGCCCGTGCGCGGGGTCGCGGCCGCCAGGGTGGCCCGCTCGACCCGGCGCAGCAGGACGTGCACCCGGGCCGCCAGTTCCCGCATGGAGAACGGCTTGGTCATGTAGTCGTCCGCGCCGACGCCGAGCCCGACCAGCATGTCCGTCTCGTCGTCGCGGGCCGTCAGCATCAGCACCGGGACCGGCCGGCGGGCCTGGACCCGGCGGCAGACCTCCAGGCCGTCGAAGCCCGGCAGCATGATGTCCAGGACCATCAGGTCCGGCTGCCAGGCCTCGGCCGTGTCGACGGCGGCAGGGCCGTCGAGGGCCGTCTGGACCTGGAAGCCCTCGGCTCTCAGCCGCGCCGCGATGGCGTCGACGATCGTCGTGTCGTCCTCGACGACCAGCACCCGGCGCTGGGCGCCGGGGGTGGCCGCTACGCCGTTGTGGGTGGTGTGTGCCTGCTCCATCGCCCCGCCCTGATATTGCTTCCGGGGATCAGTGGGGTGATCCCCTGTGTCGGTCAGAGACTAGAGGCACCGGCCGCGTCCCGGCTACGCAGGGCGAACAGCGAGATGGACCACGTCAGGGACGCCCCGGGCAACTGTGATCTCTTCGGTCCTAACCCCGTGGAATCCGGCATTACGGAGAGCTTCCTCGAAGGCGGCCGACGGCTTCGCCGACCAGACGGCGAGCACTCCGCCCGGCTCAAGCCGGTCCCGGCAGGCGGCGAGACCGGTGGGGGAGTAGAGGCCGGTGTTGCTGTCGGTGACGGTCCAGTCGGGCCCGTTGTCGATGTCCAGGCAGAGCGCGTCGAAGGTGTCCGAAGCGGTGCTCACGTACGCGACCAGATCGGTGTGCAGGACCTCGGTGCGCGGGTCGGCGAGCGCGGCCCCGGACAGGGGCGCCAGTGGGCCCGAGCGGTGCCAGTCGATGATGGCCAACTCGCGTTCCACCACGGCGATCCGACCCCACCGGGGGTCGGCGGCCGCGTGCGCGAGCGAGAAGCCGACACCCAGCCCGCCGATGAGTACGGACGGGGTCCGGCGGCCCGCCGGGAGCGCGTCGTACGCGGCGTCCACGAGCAGCCGCTCCGAGCGTCCGTCGGAGGTGTCCATCAGGAACGTTCCATTGGCGATGATCTCGAAGTGCGGGCCGCGTCGGCGGAGCACCACCTCGCCGTACGGTCCCTCGCGCCGGTCGAGGGTGACCGGGGCGGTGATCGGGTCGGCGACGGGCATCGGAAGACCTCCTCGGGGCGGAGCTGACAACTCCTTGCGCCGACGCATGGTCCGCGTCAAAGGTTGTCCAATGTGGCACAAGTCATAGACGTGTTGGGGAGCGTTCGCAGAGGGTGAGCGTTGTACAAGGGAAGCAACAGACCGAGCGCGCGGGAGAAGACGGTCATCGAGACGGCGGACGGCGGGGCGATCGCGAAGCCCCCTGTGACCAGCGCGGACAGCTCCGAGGCGGACAGCCGCCCGCCGATGTGGTCCGCAGGGGAGCTGCGGTCGTGGCTGCGCCGGGCGGCCCAGGTGCTGCCGACGCCGACCGGCACGCCGTTCACCTTCGCGTACACGCTGCTGCTGCTCTCGACGTCGCTGTACGCGGAGTTCGGCGACCCGGACACCGTCCGTACGCTCGTCGAGGGCTCCAGCACCGATGTGCAGCACCTCACCCGTACGCCCGTGCTCGTGCTGCTCGCCAGCGCGCTGTGGATCGCGGGCGGCATCTCCTCGCCGTGGGCCGTCGGCTTCGTCTTCATCCTCACCGCGCTTGAGCGCCGCGTCGGCGGGGTGCGCGCGGCCGGGGTCTTCCTGCTCGGGCATGTGGTGGCGACGCTGGCCACCGAGGTGCCGGTCGGTGTCTCGGTGATGGCCGGCCGGCTGCCGGACTCCTCGCTGCACCGCCTCGACTACGGCATCAGCTTCGGCCTGATGGCGAGCGTGGGCGCGCTGGCCGGACTGCTGCCGCCGGTCCTGCGCTGGCCGCTGCTCGGCGTGGTGGTGGTGCTGATCACGCAGGACCTGTTCGACATGGTGGATCCGCTGGCCAGCTGGGGCCATCCGCTGGCGCTGCTCGTCGGCGTGGTGTGCTGGCCGTTCCTGCGCCGCGCGGGCGCCCGGCGGGCGGGCGCCGTCCCGGAGCCGTCAGCGGTACCCGACGGGCAGGTGGGCTCGTACGTCCCGTAGCGCCTGCGGCTGGTGGATCTCGTCGGCGAGCACGACATGTCCCTCGTACGTGAACTGGTACATCAGCCCGTCGGCGACCGGGCGCCCGGTGGGGCGCGGCGGCAGATGCGGGAAGTCGGCGGCCGCCAGCGTCCTGCGCAGCCCCGCGAGTTCGGCGGGGGTGAGGCGGCCCGTGACCGTCTTGCCGTCCCGCTTGGTCGAGGTGTAGCCGCCGTCCGCCTTGACGACGAGCTCGTCGTGGCGGCCCACGAAGCCGCCGCTCACCACCAGCTTCAGCAGCTGCCCGTCCTGGGACGGCGGCTTCGCGTGCGAGGACGCGGGCGCCGGGGCGGACGGGGAGAGTGCCGGGGGCGGTGTGGTCCGCGACGGCGGGGCGCCGCTGTCGGCGGACGAGGTGGACGAGCCGCAGCCCGCCGCCGCGAACAGCGCGGTGAGCAGCAGCAGGCCGGTGGTCGTCCGGTGCGTGACCTTGGGGCTCATGCCCCCGAGGATGCCGGATCCGACGGATCGAAGTACAGGCTCGCCATGGGTGAGCGCGTCGTCCAGCCAAGTGCGCCGTAGAGCGCCTGCCCCTGCGGGGTGCCGACCAGGATGCCGGTGGTGGCACCGGCCTCCAGGGCGGCGTTCTGCAGGGTGCGCATGACCAGGCTGCCCAGGCCCCGGCGCTGGTGGCCGGGCGCCGTCTCGATCTGGTCGGCGACGGCACTCGTGCCGGTGACGGCGATCTGGCCGCGCGCGGCGAAGTGCCCGGCCCCGGTGCGTACGAGCACGCGCAGGACGCCGCCGGCGGTCCAGCTGGTGAGCGTGTAGCCGCTGGGGACCTCGGTACGGGCCGGGGCCAGCGGCAGCGTCATCAGGAAGCCGGGCTCGTCGACCTGCCAGCCGGGGCCGAGCCACGGGCGGACCACGTCGTCCCGCGCGAACAGCTTCAGCCAGGTGGCGGGCGCGGACGTCGCCTCGACCAGCTTGCGGACGGTCGCCTCGTCCGGCTCCGGCACCACGTGCCGACTGACGTGCTTGACCTGGCCGACGTCGATGGTCCAGCCCCAGGGCTCGGCGACGGGCTCGGCCGCGCCGCGCGAGACGACCCAGCCCTTGATCCAGGCCGCGACGACGTCCGATACCGACTCCGGCTCCGACTCCATGGGTTCCCCTCCGGTGGCTTGTGTGTCCGGTAATGCTCGTAGGGGTAATGGTCATTTAGCTACTGCGTCTGTTACAAGTGATGATCGCTCAGAGCGAACAGCCCTTGGGGAACATTCGTGGGCTCACATGCATTGAGTCGGCATAGCTCAACTTGACTGCCGAAGGGGAGATCATGGCTCACTCGTCCGCACCGCTCACCCTGCCTGTGCTGCCGCTCGACGACGAGGTCGTGCTGCCCGGGATGGTGGTGCCCCTCGACCTGTCCGACACCGAGGTGCGGGCCGCCGTCGAGGCCGCCCAGGCGGCCGCCCGGGCCGAGGGCACCACGGCGGGCAAGCCCAAGGTGCTGCTCGTCCCGCGCATCGACGGGACCTACGCGTCGACCGGCGTGCTCGGCACCGTCGAGCAGGTCGGCCGGCTCTCCGACGGCGACCCCGGCGCCCTGATCCGCGGCCGCGGCCGGGTACGGATCGGCGCGGGCACCACCGGCCCCGGCGCGGCCCTGTGGGTCGAGGGGATCTCGATCGACGAGAGCGCCCCCGAACCCCTGCCGGGCCAGGTCGCCGAGTTGGTGAAGGAGTACAAGGCGCTCGCCACCGACTGGCTGAAGAAGCGCGGCGCCTGGCAGATCGTGGACCGCGTCCAGCAGATCGAGGACGTCTCGGCGCTCGCCGACAACTCCGGCTACTCGCCGTTCCTCAGCACCGCCCAGAAGGTCGAGCTCCTGGAGACGGCCGACCCGGTCGCCCGCCTCAAGCTCGCCACCGAGCTGCTGCGTGAGCACCTGGCCGAGCAGGACGTCGCCGAGTCCATCGCCAAGGACGTACAGGAAGGCGTGGACAAGCAGCAGCGCGAGTTCCTGCTGCGCCGTCAGCTCGACGCCGTCCGCAAGGAGCTGCGCGAACTCAACGGGGAGTCGGAGGGCGAGGAGTCCGACGACTACCGCGCGCGCGTGGAGGCCGCCGACCTGCCCGAGAAGGTGCGCGAGGCCGCCCTCAAGGAGGTCGACAAGCTGGAGCGGTCCAGCGACCAGTCCCCGGAGGGCTCCTGGATCCGCACCTGGCTGGACACCGTCCTCGAACTGCCGTGGAACGAGCGGACAGAGGACGTCTACGACATCAAGGGCGCCCGTGCGGTGCTCGACGCCGAGCACGCGGGCCTGGGGGACGTGAAGGAGCGCATCACCGAGTACCTGGCGGTCCGCAAGCGGCGGGCCGAGCGCGGGCTCGGCGTGGTGGGCGGCCGGCGCGGGGGCGCGGTGCTCGCGCTGGTGGGCCCGCCCGGCGTCGGCAAGACGAGCGTCGCCGAGAGCGTGGCGCACGCCATGGGCCGCAAGTTCGTCCGCGTCGCCCTCGGCGGCGTCCGCGACGAGGCGGAGATCCGCGGCCACCGGCGTACGTACGTGGGCGCGCTGCCCGGCCGTGTCGTGCGGGCCGTCAAGGAGGCCGGGTCGATGAACCCGGTGGTGCTGCTCGACGAGATCGACAAGATCGGCTCCGACTTCCGGGGCGACCCGGCCGCGGCCCTGCTCGAAGTCCTCGACCCGGCGCAGAACCACACCTTCCGCGATCACTACCTGGAGGTCGAGCTCGACCTCAGCGACGTCGTCTTCCTGGCTACCGCCAACGTCCTTGAGGCCATCCCGGAGGCGCTGCTCGACCGGATGGAGCTGGTCCGGCTCGACGGCTACACCGAGGACGAGAAGGTCGTCATCGCCCGCGACCACCTGCTCCCGCGCCAGCTGGAGCGGGCGGGTCTGGAGCCGGGCGAGGTGTCCCTGGACGACGCGGCGCTGCGCAAGCTGGCCGGGGAGTACACCCGCGAGGCGGGGGTGCGGAACCTGGAGCGCTCGCTCGCCCGGCTGCTGCGCAAGACCGCGGCCCAGCACGAGAGCGGCGAGCGCGAGCTGCCGTTCACCGTCACGCCCGACGATCTGCGCGCGCTGATCGGGCGCCCGCACCACGTCCCGGAGTCCGCGCAGGACCCGGCCGAGCGGCGCACCTCGGTGCCCGGCGTGGCCACCGGCCTCGCGGTCACCGGAGCGGGCGGCGACGTGCTGTTCGTCGAGGCGTCCCTCGCCGACCCGGAGACGGGCGCGGCGGGCCTGACCCTCACGGGTCAGCTGGGCGACGTGATGAAGGAGTCGGCGCAGATCGCGCTGAGCTTCCTGCGCTCGCACGGCGCCGAACTGGAGCTGCCGGTCGCCGATCTCAAGGACCGGGGCGTGCACGTCCACTTCCCGGCGGGCGCGGTCCCCAAGGACGGCCCGAGCGCGGGCATCACGCTGGTGACGGCGCTCGCGTCGCTGCTCAGCGGGCGTCTGGTGCGTACGGATGTGGCGATGACCGGGGAGGTGTCGCTCACCGGGCGGGTGCTGCCGATCGGCGGTCTGAAGCAGAAGCTGCTCGCCGCGCACCGGGCGGGCATCACGACCGTGGTGATCCCCAAGCGCAACGAGCCCGACCTGGACGACGTCCCGGCCGAGGTCCTGGAGAAGCTGGAGGTCCACCCGGTGACCGACGTCCGCCAGGTGCTTGAGATCGCGCTGGCCCCGGCGGAGGTGCGGGTGCCGGTCGCGGCCTGACCGGACCGGCGGCGACGGGCCACGCGCGCGTGAATGTCGTGCGGCTTGCGACGACCACGCGCGCGTGGCCCGTTCGTACGACTACGCGCGCGTGGCCTTCTCGTACAGCTCGCGCGCGTGGGCGTCGAAGAGCACGGCCGTCGACTCGACGTCCGTGTCGCCGCCGCTGAGGACGCCGATGAGGTGGCCGAGGCGGCCGGGCCCGCGGTAGTCCGCGAGCCACGGGCTGCCGCTGGTGCCGGTCCAGAACCCGGCGCACTCGATCCGTACGTCGCTCGCCCTGTCGCCGTCCCGGCGGCTGTCGGTGGTGCAGGAGATCGGCCGGTTGTCGGGGTTGTGGTCCTCGGCCGGGTAGCCGACGACGGTCACCCGGCGCTCGGGCCCCGAGGCCCAGTCCGCCTCGGCGGCGCCGACGACGCTCTGGACGCTGCGGCCGCGCGCGTCCGGCTCCAGGGTGAGGAAGGCGTAGTCGTAGGCGTCGTCGCCGTCCTTGGACCACTTGTCGTCGGTCTGCACGGCCTTGACCTTCCAGGTCCCGTACGGATACGAGCCCTTCACCGCCCCCGAGAACGCGGGCGCGAACTCCATCGAGCCGACCGACCCGGAGTCGGCGCAGTGCGCGGCGGTCGCCACCACGTTGCCCTTGGGGCTGGCGACGACGCTGGCGGTGCACCAGTGCCGGTCGCCGTCGACCAGCACGCCCACGGACGGCAGCCCGGCGGTCGCGCCGGCGGAGGTCTGCGGGGCCGGCGCGGGCGGGACCTCGTCGCTCTGGTCCGGCTGCGGTGCCGAAGCCGCCGACCAGCCGCATCCGGTGACCAGCGCGAGCATCCCCGTGGCGGAGACTCGCAACACCGTTCGCATCACGCGCATGGCGACCATCCTGTCGTATGACGGGTCGGAATGCGCTGAGGCCCCCGGGTGCGCGTCGACGCACCGGGGGGCGCAGCACCGTGGCTAGCCGTTTGCCAGTGCCTGTAGGCGGTCGTACGCGCCGTTGAAGTGGGAGTGGTCGCCCACCGTCGGGCCGGAGGAGGTGTACTGCCACATCGTGTAGTAGCCCCAGCCGGCCGGGAGTGTGCCCGGGGTGGTGTTGTAGCGGGCGATCCACAGCGGGTCGGTGGAGCCGAAGGCGGCGGAGTTCCCGGTGCACTGGGTCCACCAGCTGGTGGCGGTGTAGATCACCGCGTCCCGGCCGGTGCGGGCCCGGTACTCGCCCGTGAAGTCGGCGATCCAGCTGACCATCTCGCCCTGCGAGAGCCCGTAGCAGGCGGCGCCGTACGGGTTCCACTCGATGTCCAGCGCGCCCGGCAGCGTGCGGCCGTCGCCCGACCAGCCGCCGCCGTGGTCCACGAAGTAGTCGGCCTGGGTTGCGCCGTCCGTGGTGTCCGGTGTCGCGAAGTGGTACGCGCCACGGATCATCCCCACGTTGTACGAGCCGTTGTACTGCTGCGCGAAGTACGGGTTGGTGTAGTACGTGCCCTCGGTGGCCTTCACATAGGCCCACCTCACCCCGCTGTTCCAGAGCGTGGACCAGGCGACGTTGCCGTTGTGACTGCTGGTGTCGACGCCTTCGGTCTGGACGGCGAGGGTGTCGCCGGGCGGGCCGCCGACGCCGTCGTGGGCCGCGACGCCCATGCCCATGGTGGCGGTGCCACGGGCGGGGGGCCGGGCCGCGCCGGCGGTGCCGGGGGCGGTCAGCAGCAGAACGAGTGCGGAGAGGAGGATTCCGGCCGCGGCGAGGGGGCCGCGGCGGGCCGTTCCGGGTCTGTGCACGGGCATTGCGTGCCTCCGAAAGGCGTGGGGTGGGGGGGACGTGCCGGTCGACATGTCGCTGTGGACATGTCATGTCGAAAAAGCTACGCACGTAGACCGTGCCGCGAAAGGGTTTGCGGAACTGCCATTGGCCCAGGCCACTGGGGCGCCGACACCGGCCTTGCCCAGCTGCGGTGACGGATCGGATCCGTAACCAACTTTCAGACAGCGGCAGTTGGCGTCAGTCGTCCAGCCAGCCGCGCAGAGTGGCCCGCGCTCCCGCCTGGAAGCGGGTGTCCGCGTCCAGGTCGTGCAGCAGCCGGGTGATCCGGCGCCGGGCGGTGTGCACATGGACGCCGAGGCGGCGGGCGATCGCCTCGTCCTTGAGACCCTCGGCCAGCAGGCCCAGGAGCTCCAGCTGGTCCTCGCTCGGCCGCCCTTCGCCCGGGCACCGCCCCTCGCCCGGTCCCTCGGTCCGCGCGGCCCGTAATCGTCCCAACTCCGCCCCCAACGGTCCCGGATTGGACTAATCGCCCCCCAAACGTGCACAGGATTCTCGCTCCGTGCACAGCTGCCTCACAAGTGGGCATGTCCACAAGTCACCGCAGAGGCCCCGTTGAGGAGTTCGGGCACCGCGGGCTTGCATGGTCATGACCAGTCGGCGCTGTCAGGCGCCACCCGCCGTCCATCGGCCCGTGGAGGAAGACCTTGCGCAAGCCCAGAGCAGGTACGTCAGGAACAGGAACGGACCGGGCGGAGGGGTTACTCGCCCGGGGCGCGGGCGTCGCGGCCCTCGTCGGCGCGGCCGCGCTGCTCGCCACCGCCGTACCGGCGGCCCAGGCCGCGCCCCCGGAGCGGACCCCGGCCGCCGATGTCGTCCCCGGCACCGGCACCCGGACCCCGGCCCTCGTCGGCGGCCTCCACGAGAGCGCCGACGCCGAGGCCGCCCCGGCGGACGCGGCCCGCGGCCATCTCGCCGCGCAGCAGGGCCGCTACGGCATCGCGGACCCCCGCCGCGACCTCACCCCCGTACAGACGCTGAAGCAGGGCGCGGACGAGACCGTGCGGCTCCAGCAGAAGCACCACGGGGTCGAGGTGCTGGGCGGGCAGTACCTGGTGCGGATGGAGCACAAGGACGGCAAGCGGGTCGTCACCGGCACCTCCGGCAAGTACTTCACCGGGCTGACCACGTCGACCACCGCGACCGTCGCCGAGGACACCGCCGTGCGCCGGGCCGTCTCCTCGGTGGCCGCCCGCCTCGGCGGCGCCACCCTCGGCAGGAAGGACATCCGGCGGGCCGAGGGCGCGAAGAGCGCGGCGAGCGCCGCGCTCACCGGGACCTCGGCCGGCCTGGTCGTCATCCCCCGGGGCGCGGGCGTGCTCACCTACCGCGTCACCGTGCGCGGCACCGAGGCGAACACCGGCAGGCCGGTCCTCCAGGACGTGTACGTGGACGCGCACGCCGGGTTCCCGGTGCTCCAGTACAGTCGTATCAAGACGCTCACCGCGCCGAAGCCGGCCACCGGCACGCAGAGACCCGCGGCGGCGCGGGCGGCGGCGGGAAGCGACACCCCAGCCACCCCCGCCCACCCCGGCACCAGCGGCACCGGCGTCAAGTACAGCGGCGAGAAGGTCCCGCTGAACATCTACTTCGACGGCGCCGCCAAGCAGTACAGCCTCGTCGACCACGCGCGGATGGCGGCCACCAGCAAGAACACCCTGCACACCTGGGACGCGCGCGCGGTCGACGTCGGCGACGCGTCGGGACGGTGGCCCAGCGGGCTCAAGGAGTTCACCAACCCCGGCCCCGACTACAGCGGCGACGCCACCGCCGCCGGCGCGGTCGACGCGCACTGGGCGGCCGGGCAGGTCTACGACTACTACAAGAACGTGCACGGCCGCGACAGCCTCGACGGGCGCGGCATGGGCATCGACTCGCTGGTCGGGGTGACGCTCTTCGGCGGCCCGTTCGTCAACGCCTTCTGGGACGGCCAGAAGATGGTGTACGGCGGCGGCGACGATCAGTACAAGACGCTCTCCGCCGACCTCGACGTGGTCGGCCACGAGATGACGCACGGCGTGGTCGAGAACACCGCGAACCTGGTCTACGCGGGCCAGTCCGGCGCCCTCGACGAAGCGCTCGCCGACTACTTCGGCAACGCCATCGACGTCACCGTCAGCGGGACCAAGATGGACGACCCGGACTCCGGGCTCATCGGCGAGGACCTGTGCCGCACCGCCAAGCCCCGCGACTGCGCGTTGCGCGACCTCAACGACGGGCGCACCACGGCCAAGGACTACCTCGGCGTCTCCTTCGCCACCGACAACGGCGGGGTGCACCTCAACTCGACGATCTTCTCCGGCGCCCTGTGGGACATCCGCCAGGACCTCGACCCGAAGGACCCCTTCCTCGCGGACGAGCTCGTCTACAAGGCGCTCACCACATACATGACGCCGCTTGACGGCTACACCGAGGCCCGCAACGCGATCCTCGCGGCCGCCGAGGACCTGGGGCTCTCGGTGCGCCAGCAGAACATCGTCAAGCGCTCGTTCAACGCCCACGGCATCGTGCCCGGCTGGGAGAACGCCATCGGCGTCGACTCCGACCAGCTCTTCGGCAAGATCGACACGACCGGTACGGGCACGGCCGCGGGCGGCGGCTGGTGGGCCACCTCGAAGTCCAACGACGACGGCACCGAGCCGTACTCGATCTGGGCCGGCAAGGCGGACGGCACCGGCTCGCCCAAGCTGATCAGCCCCAACGACGGCCGCTTCCACGTATATCCGGCCACTGACGGCAAGAGCGTGGTGTGGGCCGCGTTCGGCACCAGCAGCCTCGACATCCTGTCCCGGCCGATCGCGGGCGGACCGATCAAGAAGCTGTACACCTCGACCACCATCGTGCAGAACCTGCGGGTCGAGAACGGCACCGTGGTCTTCGAGTCCTACGACTCGTTCGGCGGGCGGCACGTCGGCTTCCTGAAGCCCGGCGACCGCGAGCCGACCTGGGTGGACGGCGGCACCTACGCGCTGGGCACCGCGCTGCCCTCGCTGCACCACGGCAAGGCCGCGTACGCCAAGCTCTACCCGGTCGGCGACGACTACAAGATCGGTGTCGAGACGTACGACATCGCCACCGGCGCCACCCGGCTCGCCCAGCAGCTCGGGGAGCCGCAGGCCATCGGCCAGACCGGGATCACCGGCAAGAACGTGTTCTGGCTGGCCGACGAGAACCCCTCCGACCAGGGGCAGATGGCGGTGCGCCGGGCGACCCTCGCGGGCACCGGGACCACGGACATCAGCGCCGAGGCCGGGCCGGGCGCGCTGATCCCGTTCGACCTGACGGCCTCCGACGACGCGGTCACCGTGAACACCCTGCTGCCGGACACGCGGTACCGCAATGAGACCCTGCCCAAGCTGTGGCAGCTCAGCGCGGACGGCACCCGCAAGGAGCGGGTGTCCTGCAACCGCGGTGAGCAGCTGTACCCGTCGTCGGCGGGCGGCAGGAAGGTCGTCTGGCTGGACGGCACGACCGGCTTCACCGACCTGGTCACCCGGGACCGGCCCGCCGGAACCTGCTGACGCTCGTGATTGAGCCAAAGGGCCCCCGGCACCGGGTGCCGGGGGCCCTCGTCCACAGCGGACTGGGAAATACTGTCCCGTCGGGACAGCCGTGGGATGGGAGCTGATGTGGACGGTCCGGACCAGGAGTTTCTCGCACTCGAACGCGAGCTGGCCGTGTTCCTGCGGCGTGCCCGGGCGTCCTCCGGCGAGATGGCCCGCGCGGTCCATCCCGAGCTGGAGGCGGCCGCGTACGGGCTCTTCGTACGTCTTGAGGAAGGCGGGCCGCAGCGGGCCACCGAGCTCGCCGCGTACTTCGGCGTCGGCAAGGCGACCATGAGCCGCCAGCTGCGGGCCCTGGAGGACCTGGGCCTGGTGGCGCGCGAGCCGGACCCGGCCGACGGGCGCGCCTCGCTGGTACGCCTGACCGACGAGGGCCTGGCCCGCTTCCGCCGCGTCCGCGACGCCCGCCGCGCCCAGTACGTCACCAAACTGGCCGACTGGGACCGCATGGAGATCGCGGAACTGGCGAGACTGCTGCACCAGTTCAACGAACGAGCGGACATGCAGGAGCCGGGGTCCATGCGCCCCTGAGAGGGCGCCCCCTTAGGGGCGCGGGGCTGTGACATCGTGCGGCTCCGCCGCGATGGGGGTCCCCCCTGTTCGAGCGGAGCCGAGAACTTGGGGGAGCGAGCAACCCAGCACGGTCCGCAGCCGAACAACTACCCGCTCAAAGCTCGACGAACACGGCGGTCGCATCGTCGTGCGTCTTGCTGCGCCGCAGATACGTACGAGAGGTGTCGGCGGCCTCAAGCTCCCGCACCCGCTCCACAAGCCCCCGCACCCCCGCCTTGCGGATCAGCGCGAGGCAGTCCGCCCAGTCGCCCTCGCGGAACTTCTCCACCCAGCGGCTCGCGCCGTCCGTGAGCGCGGCGAGCGACCGCAGCTCGCGGGTGGGGGTGCGGCCGGTGACCGCCCGGGCGGTCACCGACGGATCGGCGGCGGCGGTGAAGAAGCCGCCCTCCTTGTTCCGGGCGAGCGCGTCGGCGACCTCGTCCGAGACCAGCGACGAGCCCGGCACCCGGTCGAGCCGGTCGTCGAGGACCGCCCGGACCGTGCCGTCCGGCGATTCGAGGAGCAGTACCGAGTCGGAGAGCACCAGGTGCTCCACGTACTCCTCGTCCCAGCGCGCCAGGACCACCGTCGCCTGCGGAGTGCGCGGGTGAGAAAGGTCACAGGTGTCGCGGTGGGCGTCGGCGGTGCGCCTGATGGACTCGGCGAGGATCTCGGTCAGCGTCATGTCGCGCCGCGAACCGGACAGTTCGGTCAGCGCGCCGCCGAGCCGGGCGGTGAACCAGGGCACGTCGTGCACACAGTCCCCGTTGCCCGGCGGTGGCGTCACCCCGTCGAGCACCACCAGCGCCCCGCCCCGCCCCGCGGCGGGCAGTACCTGGCTCACCCAGTCCTCGTTGGGGCGGGCGGGGTCGCCGGGGGCCGTGGTGAGTTCGATGCGCATACGGCCAGTCTGCACGACGCCTTCACGCGCCTTCCATGGCCGGTGAATTGGCCTGGACCAGTGCGGCGGGCTGCGGATTTCCCGGCGGATGTGGACCTGTCAGGAAGCTGTGGGCGGGCATCCTGCCAAAGCCCGCGCGGAAGTTCCAACCGGCCGCGCGCACGAGCGGGGGCAGGCATTCCGCGGGAGTTGATGGCCAACTCCCGAGTGTTGTTCACTCGTTCGGGTGGCGGGGTGGATGTTGCATGCCTCCTTCCCAAAACCACTGGAATGGTCGTAAGCCGCGCAGGGGTGGGAACGCGTCGCACAGGGCGCAGGAGACGCATGACCGGTCGTCACCTCGGCTTCATGGGTGGACGAGTCAAGATTGAGAGCACCGGTGCAGAACAAGCGGCCTCGGGGCAAGGACGGCGAACCCGCGGAGGGTGCCGCGCGCACCGTGCGGGTACGGACCCGGCTGGTCGCCTCGGTCGCCGTGGTCTCGCTCACCGTGCTCGGCGCGGGCGCGCCCGCCGTGCTCGCCGCCTCCTCGGACCTCAACGACTCGCAGAACCTGGTCACCCTCGCCCAGCTCGACCAGCAGGCCGTCACCCTGGCGCACGCGCTCGGCGATGAGCGCGACGACGTCACCGCGTACATCGCCGGCGGCCGCGACCCCCGCCAGGAGGCCCAGCTCAAGGACCGCGCGGCGCAGGTCGACCGGCGCATCGACGAGATCCGCGCCAACGCCTCCGCTACGCTCAGCCGCGACCTCGCCACCGTGCCGTCGCTGCGCCGCACCGCGCTCACCGGCAAGGGCACCGCCCTGGAGGCCCACCGGGCGTACACGGACGTCATCGCCAAGCTGCTCGCCGTCGCCGACGAGCTCGCCGACAAGACGCCGCCGCGCGCCGCCGAGGCCACCCGCGCCCCGGCCGACCTCGGCCGCGCCGCCGAACTGGCCTCCGCCACCCGGGGCCTGCTCGTCGCCGCGCTCTCGGTGCCGCAGAAGTCCGCCGGCACGGTGTACGACCCCGTCACCGGGCGGTACGTACAGAAGGACGCGGCCGACAGCGACGAGGCGCGCACCCGGGACGCGCTGAGCGCCGCCGGACAGCAGACGCGGGTGCGCGAGCAGTCGGCGCTGGCCGACTTCGACCAGGCCGCGTCGGCCGCCGCCCGCGACAAGCTCGCCACCACGGTCACCGGCCCGGACGTCGACGCCGCCGAGCGCTACCTCGCGCGCCTGACCGACCAGCCCCAACTCAGCGCCGCCGACCGCAAGCTGGGCGCCGACAAGGTCGATGCCGCGCTCACCGCCCGGGTCGACCGGATGCGCGGCACCCAGTCGGGGCTCGCGGCGGCCGAGGTCAAGCGGTTCGAGGCGCTGCGCGACGACGACGTCACCGACCTGGAGATCAAGGTCGCCCTGGTGGGCGCGCTCGTGCTGCTCGCCATCGGCGTCTCGGCCGGCACCGCCCGCTCGCTGACCCGCCCGCTCGCCGTGCTGCGGCGCGGCGCGGCGCGGCTCGCGGCGGCCCCCGAGAGCGAGGAGCCGGTCCGCTTCACCGGCCGCAACGACGAGTTCGCCCAGGTCGTACGGTCCCTGAACACGCTCCACGGCCGACTCTGCGACCTCGGTGTGCGCGCCGACACGCTCGGCGCGGAGGTCTCCGGCGCCCGCGCCGCCGAGCAGGCGCTCGCCGCCGAGCGGGCGGCGCTGCTCGCGGACCGCGCCGAACTCGCCGATTCCGTACGCGAGTTGACCGCCCAGCTGGAGCGGGCGCGCGGGACCGTGGAGCACACCTTCGTCAACCTCGGGCTGCGCAGCCTCGCGCTGGTCGAGCGTCAGCTCGGCATCATCGAGGGCCTGGAGGAGCGCGAGCAGGACCCGGACCAGCTCGCCACGCTCTTCAAGCTCGACCACATGGCCACGGTCATCCGCCGCCACGGCGAGAACCTGCTGGTCCTCGCGGGCGCCGAGCACCACCACAACCACCCGGGCCCGGTCCCGCTGGTGGATGTGCTGCGGGCCGCCGTCAGCGAGATCGAGCGGTACGAGCGCGTCGTCATCCAGGCCGTGCCGCCGCACGCGCAGGTGGCCGGGTTCGCCGCCGACGACCTCAGCCACCTCGTCGCCGAGCTCCTGGAGAACGCCACCTCGTTCTCGCCGCCGGACGCCCAAGTGCAGCTCTCCGGCTGGCAGTTGGAGAACGGCGAGATCATGCTCTCGGTCCAGGACGAGGGCATCGGCATCGGCCCCAAGCGCCGTACCGAGCTGAACCTGCGGCTCGCGGACCCGTCCACGTACGAGCCGGGGGAGCCCGGCACGGACGCGGGCGGCCTCGGTCTGCACGTCGCCGCGCTGCTGGCGCGCCGCCACGGCGTACGCGTCGAGCTGCGCGAGCAGAGCCAGGGCGGGGTGGCGGCGGTGATCGTGCTGCCCGAGGCGATCCTGCCGACGACGCCCCCGGTCGCGGCGCCGCATGTGATGCCGGTCCCGGGCGACGCCCCGAGGTTCACCCTGCCGGGCGCGCTGGCGGAGGCCAACTCCAATGTGCTGCCCGAGCGTACGGAACGGTCGGGGCAGATTCCGCTGGTCAAGGCGGCGGTGGCCGAGCCGGACGCGGCGGAGGCCGAGGCCGACGAGCCGGAGGCGCACGAGCCCGACGCGCAGGAGCCCGACGCGCACGAGCGGGTCGTGGACCAGCCGACGTTCGAGATGCGGCTTCCCGCGTCCGCGCCGGAGGCGTCCGCGCCCGATCCGGTCGCAGCCGAACCGGTTGTTCCCGCGCAGCGGGTCACCGACAAGGGGCTGCCCAAGCGCACCCCGAAGGTGGTCAAGGCGGGCGGCACCGTTCCGGCCGCGCGCAAGGGCGGCGCCGATGTGGCCGACGCCCTGCGCCGCCGCCTCGGCGGTTTCCAGCAGGGCGCCCTGGAAGGCCGCCGGGACGCCGAGTCGGAGATCTCGGACGCACGTGGCGACGCGCGTGGCGACGTACGCGACGACGCACGCGACGAAGAGAAAACGGTACAGACACCACAACAGACGGGGGAGACAGTCGAGGAGGCACGCAGTTGACTGCGACCGGCACCGGCACGTTCGGACTGAGCAGCGAGGCACGCAATCTGCACTGGCTGCTGAAGAATCTCGTGGAGGAGGTGCCGGGGCTCATCTCGGTCGCGGTCGTCTCGTCGGACGGGCTGCTGCTGCTCTCCTCCGACCCGGAGCAGCGGCGCGGCCGCCCGGAGCCGCGCCCCCAGGGCCCGCGCGGCTCCAGCGCCGACCTCGCCACCATCGTCTCCGGCATCGCCAGCCTCACCCACGGCGCCGCGCGCCTGATGGACGGCGGCAACGTCAAGCAGACGGTGGTCGCGATGGAGCAGGGCAGCGTCTTCGTCATGGCCATCAGCGACGGCTCGCTGCTCGGTGTGCACGCCACACCGGACTGCGACATGAGTGTGGTCGCGTATCACATGGCGCTCTTCGTCGGCCGCGCCGGACATGTGCTCACCCCCGAACTCCGCAGCGAGCTGCGCCAGTCGATGGAGGCCGTCCAATGAGTCCGTCCGCCCCGAAGCTGCCGATACGCGGCGCCGGCTGCAAACCGGCGCGTGTACGCCCCTACTCGCTGACCGGCGGTCGCACCCGCTTCGGGCACGTACTGCTCGTCGAGACGTTCGTGGCGGCCATCGAGGCGCCCGAGGAGCGCAAGGCGCTCACCGGGAGCGCGGCGCGGATCATGCCGGAGATGCTGGCGATCGTGGAGATCTGCCGCGCGATGCGGACGGTCGCGGAGATCTCGGCGCTGCTGCGGATGCCGCTCGGCGTCGTCCGCGTCCTGCTCAGCGACCTGGCCGACCAGGGAAGAATCCGTGTGTACGGGACCGGGCACGGCCCCGGTCGGCCGGACCGCGCGCTGCTCGAAAGGGTGCTCAGTGGACTCCGCAGGCTCTGACGTCCTGACTTCCGATGTCCCGGCTTCCGGCGTCCCGGCTCCCGAGGAGGAGCTGAAGGACTGGCAGCGCGACCGCACCCGGGCCCCCATCGCCACGAAGGTCGTGGTGGCGGGCGGTTTCGGCGTGGGCAAGACGACGTTCGTCTCCTCGGTCTCGGAGATCACCCCGCTGCAGACCGAAGCGGTGATGACCCAGGCGAGCGAGGCCACCGACGACCTCGCGGCCACCCCGGAGAAGTCGACCACCACGGTGGCCATGGACTTCGGCCGGATCACGCTCGACGACGACCTCGTCCTGTACGTGTTCGGCACGCCCGGGCAGCAGCGGTTCTGGTTCATGTGGGACGACATCGTGCGCGGCGCGATCGGCGCGGTGGTCCTGGCCGACACCCGCCGCCTCACCGACTGCTTCCCGGCGCTCGACTACTTCGAGAGCTGCGGCCTGCCGTACATCGTGGCCGTCAACCACTTCGAGGGCACCGAGTCGTTCGAGGCCGAGGACGTCCGGGAGGCGCTGACCGTGGCGCCGCACATCCCCGTGGTGATCATGGACGCGCGGGACCGGATCACGGTGATCGAGTCGCTGCTGAGCCTGGTGTCGCACGCGCTGGAGGAGCTGCCGGAGTAGTTCCTCCGGCACGTTCTCGCAGGACCCGCCGCCATGCGGCGTTGCCACAAGACCCCGCCACCCCCCGTGTCGTACCCCTTTACGTATCGGTATCGGAGAAAATTCGTATGCGGAGAATCCTGATAGTCGGAGCCGGGCAGTCCGGTCTTCAGCTGGCCCTCGGACTTCAGTCCCAGGGGTACGAGGTCACCCTGATGTCCAACCGGACGTCCGACGAGATCCGGTCCGGCCGGGTCATGTCCACGCAGTGCATGTTCCACACGGCGCTCCAGCACGAGCGGGACCTCGGTCTGAACTTCTGGGAGTCGCAGGCCCCGCGCATCGAGGGCGTGGGCGTGTCGGTCGCGGCGCCCGACGCCTCGCGGGCGGTCGACTGGGTGGGCCGCCTCGACGGCTTCGCGCAGTCGGTCGACCAGCGGGTCAAGATGGCGGGCTGGATGGAGACGTTCGCGCAGCGCGGCGGCCAGCTGGTGATCCACGGCGCGGCCGTCTCCGACCTGGACTTCTTCGCCCGCACCTATGACCTGGTGCTGGTGTCGGCGGGCAAGGGCGAGCTGGTCTCGATGTTCGGCCGGGACGCCTCGCGCTCCCCGTTCACCGAGCCGCAGCGGGCGCTGGCGGTGGCGTATGTGCACGGGCTCGGCCCGCGTCCCGAGCACCCGGACTTCGACGCGGTCCGCTGCAACCTGGTGCCGGGCGTGGGCGAGCTGTTCGTGATGCCGACGCTGACGACGTCCGGCCGGGCCGACATCCTCTTCTGGGAGGGCGTTCCCGGCGGCCCGCTGGACGTGTTCCAGGGCGTGACGGACCCGGCCGAGCACCTGTCGCTGACCCTCGCGCTCATGGAGAAGTTCACGCCCTGGGAGTACGCGCGGGCGACGAAGGTCGAACTGACCGACGAGGGCGGTACGTTGGCGGGCCGCTACGCCCCGACGGTGCGCAACCCCGTCGGCCGGCTGCCCGGCGGCGGCCTGGTCCTGGGCGTGGCCGACGTGGTCGTCGCCAACGACCCGATCACCGGCCAGGGCTCCAACTCGGCGTCCAAGTGCGCCGCGTCGTACCTCGCGTCGATCGTGGAGCACGGGGACGGGGCGTTCGACGAGGCGTGGATGCGGGCGACGTTCGAGCGGTACTGGGAGACCGCGGGGCCGGTGGTGAAGTGGACCAACGCGATGTTGGGGGTGCCGCCGGAGCATGTGCTCAACCTGATCGGTGCGGCGGGCGAACTCCAGCCGGTCGCCGACCGGTTCGCGAACGGGTTCGACGACCCGGCGGACTTCGAGAACTTCTTCTTCGAGGAGGAGAAGGCGACGGCGTACCTGTCGCAGGCGGCGTCATCCCCCACCCCGCCCGTTCCCTAAACCCTCCGGGGGTGGGTGGGGGTGGAGGTGGTTCTCCCGGGGGCTACGCCCCCGGACCCCTTGGCGGGGGCTGCGCCCCCTGCACCCCGCCACGGGGCTGCGCCCCCTGCACCCCGCCACGGGCTGCGCCCCTGCGGGTGGGTGGGTAGCGGGGCTTCGCCCCGGAACCCGTTTTCGGCTGCGGATCGTGCTGGGTTGCTCGCGCAGTTCCCCGCGCCCCTTGGATGGGCCCTTCGGGCCCTCCTTCAGGGGCGCGGGGAACTGCGCGAGCAACCCAGCACGGCCCGCAGACGAAAGCGGGGTGCAGGGGCCGCAGGCCCCGCGAAGGGGTCCGGGGGCGTAGCCCCCGGGAGTGGGGCACAGAGAACGCGGGACGGCGGTCTCCCGGCCGTTGGACCCGTGCCGCCCCGGCCGGAGGCCACCCGGCGGCGGCCCGCCGAGCGTGCCCCCCGGCCGGGGCACACCCCGTACCGAAACGCCGGACGACCGGAAGAAGACGACCGCAAGAAGGGGACCGCATGCTCGACCACCTCATCCGCCACGCGACCGTAGTCGACGGCACCGGCGCCCCCGCGTACCCCGCGGACATCGGCATCCAAGACGGCCGCATCGCAGAAATCGCCGAGCCCGGCACCCTCGCCACAACCGCCGCCCGTACCAGCGAGGACGCCACCGGCCTCGTCCTCGCCCCCGGCTTCGTCGACCCGCACACCCACTACGACGCCCAGCTCTTCTGGGACCCGTACGCCACCCCGTCCATGAACCACGGCGTCACCACGGTCGCGGGCGGCAACTGCGGCTTCACCCTCGCCCCCCTGCACCCCGACCGACCCGAGGACGCCGACTACACCCGGCGGATGATGGCCCGGGTGGAGGGCATGGCCCTGAAGGCGCTGGAGGAGGGCGTCGAGTGGGGATGGTCCTCGTTCGGCGAGTACCTGGACGCGCTCGACGGCCGCATCGCCGTCAACGCCGGATTCATGGTGGGACATTGCGCCCTGCGGCGGTACGTGATGGGCGCGGACGCCGTCGGCGGGCAGCCCACCCCCGGCCAGCTCGACGCCATGCTCCGGCTGCTCCACGACGCCATGGACGCCGGGGCCTGGGGGCTCTCCACCACCCAGTCCACCACCCACTCCGACGGCGACGGCGAACCCGTCGCCTCCCGGCACGCCCGCCCCGCCGAACTCCTCGCCCTGGCCAGGGCGGTCGGCGAGCACGAGGGCACCCAGATCGAGGCCATCGTGGCGGGCTGCCTGGACCAGTTCTCGGACGACGAGATCGATCTGCTCGTGGAGATGTCCGCCGTCGCCGGACGCCCGCTCAACTGGAACGTCCTGACCGTCGACGCGGCCGTCCCCGCCCGCGTGCCGCGCCAGCTCCTCGCGAGCGAGCGCGCCCGCGAGGCCGGTGGCCGCGTCGTCGCGCTCACCATGCCGATCCTCACCCCGATGAACATGTCGCTCGGCACGTTCTGCGCCCTCAACCTCATCCCGGGGTGGGGAGACGTCCTCGAACTCCCCGTCCCCGAGCGGATCGAGAAGCTGCGCGACCCGCAGGTGCGCGCCGAGATGCTGCGCCGGGCGAACAGCGAGGAGGCCGGGATCTTCCGGCGGCTCGCCGACTTCGGGCGGTATGTCATCGGGGACACCTACTCCCCGGCCAACGAGGGCCTGACCGGCCGCGTCGTGCGCGACATCGCCGCCGAGCGCGGCCAGGACCCCTTCCTCTGCCTCGTCGAGATCTGCGCCAACGACCGGCTGCGTACGGTCCTGTGGCCCATGCCGAGCGACAACGACCCGGCGAGCTGGGCGCTGCGCAGGGCGACCTGGGAGCACGAGGACGTGCTGCTCGGCGGCTCCGACGCGGGCGCCCATCTGGACCGGATGTGCGGCGCCCCGTACACCACGCGCTTCCTCGGCGACTGCCTGCGCGGCCGCGGACTGCTGCCGCTGGAGGCGGCCGTGAAGATGCTCACGGACGATCCGGCCCAGCTGTTCGGGCTGCGCGGGCGCGGCCGGATCGAGGTGGGCTGCCACGCCGACCTCGTCCTGTTCGACCCGGAACGGATCGACGCGGGCCCGGCCACCCTCGTGCACGACCTGCCCGGCGACAGCCCGCGCCTGGACGCGAAGGCGATCGGCGTGGTCTCGGTCCGGGTCAACGGAGTCGAGACGATCCGCGACGACGTGGTGACCGGCGCGGTCCCGGGCATCGTCCTGCGCTCGGGCCGCGACACGAGGACGGTGGCCACCAAGTGACCTCGTACGAGGAGAAGTTGTTCATCGGGGGCGAGTGGGTCGAGCCTCACGGTGGGCACTACGAGATCCTGAACCCCGCCACCGAGACCGTCGTCGGGCTCGCGCCCGAGGCGAGCCGCGACCAGGTGTACGAGGCGGCCGCCGCCGCGCGCGAAGCCTTCGCCACCTGGTCCCGCACCCGCCCCGAGGAGCGTGCCGCCGTCCTCGACCGGGCGGCCGACCTGATCCAGCGCGACTTCGCCCCGTACGCCGAACTCGCCCGCGCCGAGACCGGCGCCACCACCGCCACCGCACGCGGTATGCAGGTCGCGGTGGGTGTGTCGCGCTTTCGCCGGTACGCGAAGGGCGCGCTCGAACCGGTCGAGGCGGCGGTCGTCCCGCAGGTCAACGAGGCCGGGCCGATGGGGAAGGCGGGCGTCTTCGGCGCCATGACGATCCGTCAGCCCGTCGGGGTCGTCACCTGTATCACCTCGTACAACAACCCCTGGGCCAACGCGGCCGGCAAGGTCGCGCCCGCGCTCGCCATGGGCAACACCGTGGTGGTCAAACCCGCGCCGCAGGACCCGCTGTCCGTCCTGCGGATGGCGCGGGCGCTGGAGGAGGTGGGCGCGCCGAGAGGCGTGGTCAACGTCGTCACCGGCTCCGCGCCCGCCGTCGGCGAGGCGGCCGTCGACTCCCCGGACGTCGACATGGTCAGCTTCACCGGCTCCACGGCCGTCGGGCGGCGCATCGCCGAGGTGTGCGGCCGGGGGATGAAACGCCAGCTCATGGAGCTCGGCGGCAAGGGCGCGGCGGTCGTCTTCGACGACGCGGACCTGGGGGCGGCGGTGCTGGGGATCGGCACCACGTTCTCGTTCTACAGCGGCCAGATCTGCACGGCCCCGACGCGGGTCCTGGCCCAGCGGGCGGTGTACGAGGAGCTGATCGCCCGACTCGCCGCGTACATCGGGCACTTGCCGGTCGGCGACCCGGCCGCGCCCGGCACGGTGGTGGGTCCGGTGATCTCGGCGGCCCATCGCGACCGTGTCGAGTCGTACGTGGAACTCGGCCGCAAGGAGGGCGCGCGGGTGGTCGCGGGCGCCGAACGCCCCCCGCTCGACCGGGGGTTCTATGTCGCCCCGACTCTCCTCGCCGACTGCACCAACGACATGCGGGTGGTGCGGGAGGAGATCTTCGGGCCGGTGGTGGTCGTGGTGCCGTTCTCCGACGAGGAGGAGGCGGTGGCGCTCGCCAACGACAGCGAGTACGGCCTTCTCGACTACGTCTGGTCCGGCGACGTGGCGCGCGCGTTCCGGGTCGCTCGGCGGCTGCGGGCGGGGGGTGTCGGAGTGAATACCGTCGCCCGCAACATGGAGGCGCCGTTCGGGGGGTTCAAGATGAGCGGGGTGGGGCGGGATGTGGGTTCGTACGCGCTGCATGCGTACGGGGAGACGCAGTCCATCGTGTGGCCGGGGTGAGCGTTCCGCTTCGCGGGGCGTGCGGTCATTCGTCTGCGGACCGTGCTGGGTTGCTCGCGCAGTTCCCCGCGCCCCTTAGATGGGCCCTTCGGGCCCTCCTTCAGGGGCGCGGGGCTGTGACATTTGCGGCTCCGCCGCGATGGGGGTCCCCCCTGTTCGAGCGGAGTCGAGAACTTGGGGGAGCGACCAGCCCCCACCCACCCGCAGACGAAAACCGCACCCCCGCGGAGCGCTAGTCGCCCAGGAACACCGGGTTCGTGAACGCCGCCAGCGGGCCCGGCAACCCCGGTACCAGTGGGGCGTGGCGGAGCTCGGCGCGGACGTACGTCGCGTACGACGGTGTCGTCTGCCACTCGGCGGAACCCGTTCCGGACGACGGCAGTGGGGTCGTGAACAGGGTGCCCTGGTCGGTCACGAAGGAGGCCGTGCAGCCGGGCGCGCCGGTGACCTCCAGGCGCACGGTCACCCGCTCGTCCCGCTCCGCCCGCAACCGCTCGCCGATGCCCGCGTGCTGACCGTGTCCACCCGCAGCCGTCAAGGTCAGCGACACCGCCGACGACTCCGCCACGTACGAATGGCCCGCCTTCAGGCCCGCCTGGATCGCCGACCGGGAGAGCTCGTCCGCCAGGACGACCGTCTGGGGGCCGCCGATGCGGTCGGGGTCGCGGTGGGCGTCGCTGTTGCCCATCGCGGGTGTCCAGGAGCCGCCCGAACGGGCCGCCACCGCCAGGGTGTTGTCCCACTCCGCCAGCGTCACCTCGTCGTCGGGGGTGTACTGCCCGTTCCACACCTCCACCACGTCCGCCTCGCCGAACCCGAACTTCCACCCGCAGCCGACGCAGGTGGCGTGCGGGTGGGCCGGGACGACCAGGCCGCCCGCGCGGCGGATCTCGCGCGCGTAGTGGCCGAAGCGGTTGTCGCGGGCCCGGTAGCGCCAGTCGATGAACGTGCCGGGGTCGGTGCCGAGCGCCACCACGTGGCCGTTGCGGGTGGTGATCTCCTCGCCGGTGAGGATCAGCAGGTCGTCGCCCCACAGGCCCTCCCACGCCGGGTGTGAGGCGTGGGTGTTGTGCTCGGAGGTGTTGATGAAGTCCAGGCCCGCCGCGCGCGCGAGCGCCACGATCTCGGCCGGGGTGCGCCTGCCGTCCGAGTACCAGGAGTGCATATGGCAGTCGCCCCGGTACCAGGCCCGGCCCCGGCCCTTGGCCCGCGGCGGCGGGTACACCGGGGCCGGTGTGGTGCCGCGCTCGCCGAATCTGAGCGTGACGGTCACCGAGTACGGCAGGCCCTGCGGCGCGACCGTGTACGGGCCGAGCGCGATGTGCCAGGTCCCGGCCCGCACCGGACCCGGGATGTAGCCCGGGGTGGCCGCGTCCGCCCGGATGAAGAACTCGGTGCGGGCGCCGCCCGACCAGCCGCGGAAACCCCGGCCGCCCAGGGCGGTGCCGCGCTCGTCGAAGACGCCGATGTCCAGCGCGTTGTTCTGCGTCCCGGCGGGCACGGTGGTCTTCTCGTACGTGTACGAGACCGCCAGCTCCCGCACCCCGCGCGGGACCTCCACCGGGAGGTAGACGAAGTCCGGCGCGCCGGGCGGCAGGGTGCCCGTGACGACCCGGGTCCGGTCACCCGTGCCGCCACCGGCGCCCCCGTCGCCCGGGGCCGCGTTCGCGAAGCTCACGGTTCCCAACGTAAGCGCGGTGGCCGCTCCCGTCACGAACAGTCCGCGCCGTCCGATCGATCTGTCGTGCGCCGTTTCGTCCGGTCTGCTCTGCGGTCCGGTCATACCCAGTGCTCCCAGCGGGATGGAAATGGAAGGGGTGCCTGACAGTTCCCCCCACAGTCGTACGCTCGCGTGAACTCCCCTACAAGGAGCGGCGGTTGCCGAATGACCGGCCCGTGGCGGTTCCCGGCGCGCCATGGCCGGTTCGCGGCCCGCGATGGCCGTATGACCTCCCTTGCACCCGTGACCCCGCGGGGATATGAAGAGGCATGCGTATCGCCACCACGATCTTCCTCACCGACGAGACGGTCACTCCCGTATGGATCGCGCGCGAGCTGGAGGAGCGCGGCTTCGCGGGCCTCTACCTGCCCGAGCACACGCACATCCCCGTCGAGCGGATCTCCCCGTACCCGGCCGGCGGCGAGCTGCCGCGCCAGTACGGCCGCACCCTCGATCCGTTCGTCGCGCTGGGGCAGGCGGCCGCCGTCACCGAGACGCTGGGGCTCGGCACCGGGGTCACCCTGGTCGCCCAGCACGACCCGATCGACCTGGCCAAGCAGGCCGCCACCCTGGACCACCTCTCCGGCGGCCGCTTCACGCTCGGCATCGGCTACGGCTGGAACCGCGAGGAGGCCGCCGACCACGGCGTGGAGTGGTCCACGCGCCGCGAGCTCGTACGGGACCGGGTGGCGCTGATGCGGGCGCTGTGGGCCGAGGAGCCGACCGCGTACCAGGGCGCGTTCGGCTCGGTGCGGGCCAGCCACGCCCACCCGAAGCCCGTACGCGGCGGGGCGCCGCGCGTGCTGATCGGCGGCTCGCCCGGGCCGAAGCTCTTCGCGCACATCGCCGAGCAGGCGGACGGCTGGCTGCCGATCGGCGGCGCCGGGTTCACCGAGTCCCTGCCGCGGCTGCGCCAGGCGTGGGACGCGGCGGGCCGCGACCCGGGCGACCTCCAGATCGTCCCGTACGCGGTGGCGCCCAACCCCGGCAAGCTCGCCCACTTCGAGGAGCTGGGCATCGGCGAGATCGTGGTGCTGCTGCCGTCCGGCGACGAGTCGACCGTGCTGAAGGCGCTGGACGAGTACACCCCGTATCTGTGACAGGCTTCGGCGGCCCGGCCTCTTCGGTTCCTTTCGGGGCCTTCGGCCGGGCCGCCGCGTTGCTCAGCCGAGCGGAAGGTCCAGGTGGGACGGGTCGTCGGCCGGTGAGGTGACCGTGATCGTGCCGCCGGGGGCGTTGGCGTCCCCGTAGAACGGGTCGACCGTGTCGAGGACCAGCATCAGCCGGTGATCCGCCGGGATGTCGTACCCGGTGGCCTGGAACTCGACGTCGACGCTCACCGGACGGCCCGGGGAGTGGTCGAGCCGGGTGAAGGGCGCGTGCGTGACGATGTGCGCGCTGCCGTCCGGGCCGACGTCGAAGAGGTGGGCGACGAACGTCGACGAGGCGTGTGTCGAGGTGTACGTGAGGTGCAGCCGCGGGATGCCGCGCAGCCGCGCGCCCGACGGGTACCCGCCGGTGACCCAGACGGCGGCGTCCGCGCGGTCGATGTCGTGGGTGGGGTAGACCTTGGGGTTGCCCGCCATCTCCTGGTTGCCGGTCTCCAGGATCTTGTCGGCGACGGTGGCCGGGGTGTCGGTGCCGACGCGGAACTCGCTGGTCCAGCCGGTCTCCGGCTTCTCCGCGAGCCCGCCGTCGCGCTCGTGCCTGCCGCGGCCGTCGCCGCTGACGGCCGTGCTCGTCAGATACAGCCGGTCGGTGGTTTCGGTGACCGCGCCCCAGTCGTCCCTGAGCTCCAGCTCCTCGTTCCACATGATCTGGCCGAGCACCCGGCCCTCGGTGGCGATGCCGTTGGGCTCGCCCTTGAGGTGGTGGTCGAACCAGCGGTGGGCGTCGGCCCAGATCCGGTTGGGCAGCCCGATCATGCCGCTCATCTCCGGGCCCGAGTGGTCGCCTATGGACAGGTCGATACGGCGGGGGCCGGTCAGCGCCGTGAAGGTGCGCAGCGCCTGGTTGGCCGGGAACAGCGTCTCGTGCCAGGCGTTCGCGTAGAAGACCGCCACCGGGCGCCCGTTGAGCAGGTCGACGTAGGTGTACGGGGAGCGCTCGCGCGCCCACTCCAGGGTCTCCTCGACGTTCCGGTCGGCCAGCACGTCGTCGAAGGCCTGCTCGGTGCGGGCGCTGAGGCGGGCCCGCTGGGCGGCCTGGCGCAGCAGCCGCACCGACTCCACATGGCGGGTGCTGTTCTCGTAGAACGCCTCGCCCAGATCGCCCCAGGTGCTCAGCGCGGCCACCGCGTCGACGCGCGGGTCGTGGGCGGCGACCAGCTGGCTGATGCCCGAGCCGTACGAGTCGCCGAGGAAGCCGGTCTTCGTCACCGGGCCCTTGACCTGGTCGATCAGATACGTGAGCGCCGCGCGCCCGTCCGCCACGTCGAGCGGGCCCGCGACCTCCACCTCGCCGCCGGAGGCCCCGCCGAACTGGGCGAGGCCGAAGCCGCGCGGGGTGTAGGCCAGGACGTGGTAGCCCTTGAGCGCGAACCTCGTGGCCTGCACCGCGTACACCAGCCAGCCGAAGTCGGTCCACGGCGCGGGCATCACGATCGCCGGGCGCGGCCTGTTGCCGGTGTGCCGCCACAGCGCCCCGGCCAGCTTGACGCCGCCCTCGCCGGGGACCTGGACCTGGGCGAAGGTGAGCACGGAGAGCGCGCGGGTGACCTCGCCCGCCCGCGCGGGCGAGAGGTGCGCGGTGTCGCCGCTCCTGAGCGCGGCGGCGAACTGGGTGAGCGATGCCTCGTCGAGCTCCGGATACAGGCTCACGTGTTGCTCTGAAGTCACGTCAGTACCGTCCCACTTCGTCGGAGGTGCGGGATGTGGACTGCGGGTGGTTCTCAGGGCCCGGGCGCCATGGCGTTGCGGCCCTCAGTATCGACGCGGACACACAGAGAGACGCAGCCGTATGCGGCACTTTGGCCCAAAACATGTGCCGCGCCCGCTTCTCCGGGCCGCGAGCAGGCGCCCCCGGACCGCTCGTATGCTCGGGTAATGACTTCCAGCGCGCAGCGACCGCAGGCAGACGCACCGACCGCCAACGCGATGCGGCGCGCGCTGAAACGTGCCCGCGACGGCGTCGCGCTCGACGTCACCGAGGCCGCGGTGCTCCTCCAGGCGCGCGGCGACGACCTGGCCGACCTGACCGCGTCGGCCGCGCGCGTGCGCGACGCGGGCCTCGCGGCGGCGGGCCGGCCGGGGGTCATCACGTACTCCAAGAGCGTCTTCATCCCGCTCACCCGGCTGTGCCGCGACAAGTGCCACTACTGCACCTTCGTCACCGTCCCCGGCAAGCTGCGCCGGGCCGGGCACGGGATGTTCATGTCCCCGGACGAGGTCCTGGACATCGCCCGCCGGGGCGCCGAACTCGGCTGCAAGGAAGCCCTGATCACCCTCGGCGACAAGCCGGAGGACCGCTGGCCCGAGGCCCGCGAGTGGCTGGACGCGCACGGCTACGACGACACCATCGCGTACGTACGGGCCATGTCGATCCGGATCCTGGAGGAGACGGGTCTGCTCCCGCACCTCAACCCGGGCGTGCTGTCGTGGACGGACTTCCAGCGCCTCAAGCCCGTCGCCCCGTCCATGGGCATGATGCTGGAGACGACCGCGACCCGGCTGTGGTCCGAGCCGGGCGGGCCCCACTACGGCTCGCCGGACAAGGAACCCGCCGTGCGGCTGCGGGTGCTTGAGGACGCGGGCCGCTCGTCGGTGCCGTTCACCAGCGGGCTGCTCATCGGGATCGGCGAGACGTACGAGGAGCGCGCCGACTCGCTGTTCGCGCTGCGCCGGGTGGCCCGCGCCTACCACGGCATCCAGGAACTCATCATCCAGAACTTCCGCGCCAAGCCCGACACGGCGATGCGCGGCATGCCGGACGCCGACCTCGACGACCTGGTGGCCACCGTCGCCGTCGCCCGGCACATCATGGGCCCCTCCGGCTGCCTCCAGGCGCCGCCCAACCTGGTCGCGGGCGAGTACGCGCGGCTCATCGGCGCGGGCATCGACGACTGGGGCGGGGTCTCGCCGGTCACCATCGACCATGTGAACCCCGAGCAGCCGTGGCCGCTCATCGACGAACTGGCCGCGCGCTCCGCCGAGGCGGGCTTCGAGCTGCGCGAACGCCTCTGCGTCTACCCGGAGTTCGTGCGGCGCGGCGAGCCGTGGCTGGACCCCCGGCTGCTGCCGCACGTGCGCGCGCTCGCCGACGCCGGGACGGGCCTGGCGAACCCCGACGCGCCCGTGCGCGGCCTGCCCTGGCAGGAGCCCGACGAGAGCTTCACCGCGACCGGCCGCACCGATCTGCACCGCACCATCGACACCACCGGCCGCACCCACGACCGCCGCGACGACTTCGACGAGGTGTACGGCGACTGGGAGGCCCTGCGCGAGGCCGCGGCCCCCGGCATGGTCCCGTCCCGTATCGACACCGACGTACGCCAGGCGCTGGCCACGGCCGCCGACGACCCCACCAGGCTCACCGACGACGAGGCCCTGGCGCTGCTGCACGCCGACGGCCCGGCGCTCGACGCGCTCTGCCGGATCGCGGACGAGCTGCGCCGGGACGTGGTGGGCGACGACGTGACGTACATCGTCACCCGGAACATCAACTTCACCAACGTCTGCTACACCGGCTGCCGCTTCTGCGCCTTCGCCCAGCGCCGCACCGACGCCGACGCGTACACCCTCTCCCTCTCCCAGGTCGCCGACCGGGCCGAACAGGCGTGGGAGGTGGGGGCGGTGGAGGTGTGCATGCAGGGCGGCATCCACCCCGACCTGCCGGGCACCGCCTACTTCGACATCGCGCGCGCGGTGAAGGAGCGGGTCCCCGGCATGCATGTGCACGCCTTCTCGCCGATGGAGGTCGTCAACGGCGCCACCCGCACCGGCCTTTCGATACGGGAATGGCTGGCCGCGGCCAAGGAGGCGGGCCTCGACTCGATCCCCGGCACCGCCGCCGAGATCCTCGACGACGAGGTCCGCTGGGTCCTCACCAAGGGCAAGCTGCCCACCGCGACCTGGATCGAGGTCGTGAAGAGTGCCCACGAGCTGGGCATCCGCTCCTCCTCCACGATGATGTACGGCCATGTCGACCAGCCCCGCCACTGGCTCGGCCACTTGCGCACCCTGGCCCGCATCCAGCAGGAGACGGGCGGCTTCACCGAGTTCGTGACGCTCCCGTTCATCCACACCAACGCGCCGGTCTACCTCGCGGGCATCGCCCGCCCGGGCCCGACGATCCGCGACAACCGCGCGGTGACGGCGATGGCGCGGCTGCTCCTGCACCCGCACATCCCCAACATCCAGACCAGCTGGGTGAAGCTGGGCACCGAGGGCGCCGCCGAGATGCTGCGCTCGGGCGCCAACGACCTGGGCGGCACGCTGATGGAGGAGACCATCTCCCGGATGGCGGGCTCCAGTTACGGCTCGTACAAGTCCGTCCAGGACCTGATCGCGGTCGCCGACGCCGCGGGCCGACCGGCCCGGGCGCGCACCACGCTGTACGGCGAGGTGCCCGAGGAGCGGCAGCGCGCGGCCGCCGCCTCCGACGGCCATCTGCCCGAGCTGCTGCCGGTGCTGGAGGACTGAGACCGCCACGAGTCGAGGGACCGGGGCCGCCGCCCGGGCCGGGAGATCGCATACTGATCCCATGGCAGCGGCCAAACCCTCGATGCAGGAGCTGATCCGGCGGCGCAGACGGGCCGGGTTCGTCGGCCGACGCGGCGAACTCGCGGTGTTCCGCGAGAACTTCGCGCTCCCGCCGGACGACGAGCGGCACCGGTTCGTCTTCCACGTCCACGGCGCCGCGGGCGTCGGCAAGACCTCGCTCGTGCGCGAACTGGAGCACACCGCGCGCGAGCGGGGCGCCGTGACCGCGTACGCCGACGAGGCCGTCAACAGCGTCCCCGAGACGCTGGCCGCGATCTGCGCGCACTTCGCCCGCCAGGACCGCCCGCTCAAGGCCCTGGAGCGGCTGCTCGCCACCTACCGCCAGCGGCGTTACGAGGCGGAGTCCGCCGTCCCCGACGGGCCCCCGCCGCCCCCTTCGCCGGGTGGCCGCATCGCCGCCCGGGCCGGTCTCGTCGGCCTCGGCATGGTGCCGGGCGCGGGGGCGCTGGCGGGCGGCCTGGACCCGGACCAACTGGCCCTCGGCGCCGACCGGCTGAGAGCCGCGCTCAGCGCCCGCTTCGGCAAGCAGGAGGACGTCCAGCTGGTCCTGGACCCGCTCCAGGTGCTCACTCCCGTACTGGTGACGGAGCTGAGCCGGATCGCCGAGGACGTCCCCTGGATCACCCTGTTCTTCGACACGTACGAACGCACCGGCCCCTTCCTGGACACCTGGCTGCGCGACCTGATCACCACCGAGCGGTACGGGGCGCTGCCCGCCCAGGTGGTCGTCGTCCTCGCGGGCCAGCGCCGGCTCGACCCGGTCTGCTGGGCGGACAGCGCGGACCTGGTCGCGGAGCTGCCGCTCGACCTGTTCACCGAGGCCGAGGCGCGTCAACTCCTGGCGACCAAGGGCGTGCTGGACGAGGAGGTCGTCCGGGACGTGCTGCGCCTTTCGGGCCGTCTGCCGGTCCTCGTCTCCACCCTCGCCGAGAACCCGGGCGACGCCCGCGCGCCCGGCGCCACCGCCGTCGACCGGTTCCTCAAATGGGAGGCCGACCCGGTCCGCCGGGCGGCGGCGCTCGCCTGCGCGCTGCCCCGCCGGATCGACGAGGACATGTTCCGGGCGGCGGTCGACGAGGACGTGTTCCGGGGTGCGGTCGAGGCGGACGCGGCGGGGCTGTTCGGCTGGCTGTGGTCGCTGCCGTTCGTGAGCGACCGGGGCGGGCGCGCCCAGTACCACGCGGTGGTGCGCGCGGCGATGCTCGGCGTCCAGCGCACGGGTTCGCCGCAGCGCTGGAGCGAGCGCCATCAACGGCTGGCCGAGGCGGTCGCCGTACGCCGTGAGGCCGCGGCCGAGGAGCTGCCCGTGCGCCGCCTGTGGGGCCAGGAGCAGTGGCGCGAGCTGCGCCTTGAGGAGTCGTACCACCTGCTGTGCGCCCGCCCGCAGGCCGCGCTCGCGCGCGTGCTGCGCGACGGCGTGGACGCCTGCGACGCCGGGCCCGCCGTCGCCCGCCGCTGGGCCAGGACGCTGGCCGAGGCGGGCGAGGACGCGGACGCCGAACCGCTGCGCCGCTGGGGCGCGGACTGCCTGGCGGCACTGGACGACGAACGGGCGGGCACAGCCCGGATGCTGGGCCTGCTCCTGTCGCGGGGCCGGCTCTCGCCCGAAGGCCGGGCGTGCGCCCACATCGCACGGGGCCGGGAGCTGCGCGATGCGGGCAGCCACCGGGAGGCGCTGGCCGAGTTCGACCAGGCGATCGCGCTCGACCCGGAGCGGGCCAGGGCGCACTACGGCCGCAGCGTGGTGCGCAACGCCCTCGACGGCCCGGCCGCCGCGCTCGACGACATCGCCCGGGCCTGCGAACTGGCCCCCCAGGACGCGTACTACATCGGCTACCGGGGCGACCTGTACCGCAGGCTGGGCCGCTTCGAGGAAGCCCTCGCCGACCTCGACCGCGCGATCCTGCTCGACCCCGGCGACGCCTGGGCCCCCGCGAGCCGGGGCCGCACCCGCCACCAGATGGGCCTCCTGGAGGGCGCCCTGTCCGACCTGAACCGGGCCCTGGAGCTGAACCAGGACTACCTCTGGGCCCTGGTCCGGCGCGCCCAGGTCCGCCACGGCCTGGCGGACACGGCGGGCGCGCTGGCCGACCTGGACCGCGCGGAGCGCCTGGCGACGGACACGGCCTGGGTGGTCGGGGTGCGCGGCGACGTCCTGCGCACGGCGGGCCGCCACCGGGAGGCGGTGGCCGAGTACACCCGCGCCCTCGCGGCCGACGCGGGTTACGCGTGGGCGCTGGGCAGCCGTGCGATGTGCCTGGAGGAACTGGGCCGCCACGATGAGGCGCTGGCGGACTACGACCGGGCGCTTGAGCTCGACCCGACGTACGCGTGGGCGCTGATCATGCGGGCGAGACTGCGCTCGGAACTGGGCGACGCGGAGGGCGCGCTGGCGGACCTGGACGGCGCGGTGGCCCTGTCGCCGGACGACGTCTACGCGCTGACGTGGCGAGGCAGGATCAACCGTCGGCTGTGGCGCCCGGAGAGGGCGTCGGCGGACCTGGACAGGGCGGCGAGAATCGCCCCTCACGCGGTATCCCCCCTGGTGGAACGATCGTTCCTACGAGCGGACCTGGGTGACTGGACGGGCGAACTGGCCGACCTGGACAGCGCGGTGGCCCTGTCCGGCCCCGACGACCGTGGCATCCGCCTCCTGCGCGGCGAGGCCCACCGCCGGGCGGCACGCTACGAGGCCGCGCTGGCGGACTGCCGGGCGGCGGTCGAGGAGGAGCCGGAGGAGGCGCAGGCGGTGGCGGCGCTGGGGCAGGTGCTGCGGGGCCTGGGCCGCCACGAGGAGGCGTACGAGTACGCGAACAGGGCGGTCCTCCTGTCCGGTGAGTCGGGCTGGATGTGGGCGTCCCTCGCCGCGACCCACCTGGCCCTGTCCCGCCCGGCGGAGGCACTCGCGGCCCTGGACCGGGCGATCGAGCTGGACCCGAACGTGGGGTGGGCGCGGGGGAGCCGGGCGAGGGTGTGGCTGGCGGCGGGGCTTACGGAGGGGGGTGCGGGGGAGCGGGCCGCTGGGTTCATGGCCCGGGGTGCGGCGGAGCTGGAACGCTGCCTGTCCCTCGCCGACGGCCGCGCGGCCCGCGCGGCGGACCCCGACACCCCCGAGGGCATCGAAACCCTCTGCACCACCCACCGCGCCCAGGGCAACCACGCCCTGGCAGCGGCCCTGGCAACCCGGCTGCCGGGCGAGCGGGGCGCGTACCACCACGCGATGGCATCGAGCCGCGCGGGGTTGGCCTCGTCCCCGTGGGCGGAGGCGGGCGACGGGGTGGTGGCGGTGTGCGCGCGGGGGGAGTGGGAGCGGGCGGACGCGTTGGTCTCGGAGCTGGTGGGTGCGGCGACGACAGGGGCCGCCCCGGCCTGGGAGGCGTTGATGGAGGCGGCGGAGGGGTTGACGGAGCTGGGGCTGTGCGAGGCGGTGCCGCCGGGTGAGCTGCGGGACCGGGCGGACCGCGTGCGCACGGCGCTACGGGAGTGCCCCCCAACCCACCCGTTCCCTTGAGCCCTGGGCGGGCCCACCCCGTGGGGCTCAAGGAACTGAGGGGGCGCAGCCCCGCCCGGGGGTTCCGGGGGCGGAGCCCCCGGGAACACCCCTCCCTCCCTCACCCCAACCACCCCCGGAGGGTTCAGGGAAGGGGCGGGTGGGGGACAAAATTCGCCCCAAGTACGACACTTCGCATAACCATCGCGGTCTTATTCGGCACCCACCCAGTCGATTACAGTGCTTCGCCATGAGCGCAGCAGCCACCGGACCGGCCACGTCCATATGGGGCCGCACCGAGCAGCAGGACTTCCGCAGCCGAGTCCGCGGCAGCCTCCTCGGCGGCGCGATCGGTGACGCGCTCGGCGCCCCCGTCGCCCACCTGACCCTGAACGCGATACGCGCCCACCACGGCCCCGAGGGCGTGAGGACCCTCAACCCGCCGCCCCCGGCACCCCCGACCGGCCAGCCGGAGGCACCCGCACCCGCACCCGCCCCCACCGGCCGAATAACCGCCGCCACCCAACTCACCCTCTTCACCGTCGACGGCCTCATCCGCGCCCAGGTCCGCCGCGACACCGGCGCCTGGCATCCGCCGACCGACGTCCACCGGGCGTACCTGCGCTGGGCCGCCACCCAGCACGACTGGGGGCCGGACGAGCGGCGCAAGGACAATGGGTGGCTCGCCGCGCAGGAGTGGCTGTACAGCCGCAGGGACCCGGCGCGGCCCTGCCTCGTCGGTCTTGCCGACGACGTGATGGGCACCCTCGACCGCCCCAAGAACCCCGACGCCCGCGACCCCGCCGCCCTCACCCGCTCCGGCCCGTTCGGGCTGCTCGTCGGGTGGGAGCCGCAGCTCGTGCTCCAGCTCGCCGTCGAGTGCGCCGCCCAGACCCACGGCGCCCCCGCCGCGTACCTCTCGGCCGGGGCGTACGCCGTCATCGTGCACGGACTGGCCCGGGGCGAGTCCCTGGACGCGGCCGTCCAGCGCACCCTCGCCCTGCTCGCCCAGCGCCCCGGCCACCAGCCCGTCACTGACGCCCTCAAGCACGCGCTCGGCGCCGTACGCCAGGGCATGCCGAGCCCCGGCCTGCTCGCCACGCTCGGCGAGGGGCATCTCGCCGAGGAGGCGCTGGCCATCGCCGTCTACTGCGCCCTGGTCGGCGAGGACATCCGGCACGGCCTGCTCCTCGCCGTCAACCACGACGGCCCCTCCGACGCCACCGGCTCCCTCTGCGGCACCCTCCTCGGCGCCCAGCACGGCGAGACCGCCCTGCCGCCGGGCTGGCTCGCCGAACTGGAGGGCCGGCCCACCGTCCTGGAACTCGCCGACGACTTCGCCATGGAGATGACCCAGGGCCCGGCCCTGCATGGACCGGCCGTCAACACCCCGGGATGGCTGGCCCGTTACCCACGGGCGTGAGCCCGGCGCCCGCTGTCGAGGGACCGACTACCGCATCAACTCACCCGCGTTCACCAGCAGCGACTGCCCCGTGATCGCCCTCGCCCGGTCGGAGGCCAGGAACACCACGGCCTCGGCCACGTCCCCGTCCGTCGCCAGCTCCGGCAGCGCCATCCGCTCGGTGAGGCGGGCCAGTACCTCGGTCTCGGGCAGCTGCTCGGTGTGCGCGGTGAACTGGACGTACGCCTGGACCGGCGGGCCCCACATCCAGCCCGGCAGCACCGTGTTGACCCGGATCCGGTGCGGTCCGAACTCGCGCGCCATCGAGTACATCGCCGACGTCAGCGCCCCCTTCGACGCCGCGTACGCCGCCTGCCGCACCTGCGAGGGCGCCGCCACCGCCGACTGGGTGCCGATGACCACCACCGACCCGCCGCGCTCCTTCAGTGCGGGCAGGCACGCGCGGGTCATCCGCAGGGTGCCGAGCAGGTTGACGTCCAGGACGCCCTGCCAGGTGGCGAGGTCGGCGTCCTCGATCCCGCCGAAGTAGCTGTCCCAGGCGGCGACATGGACCACCGCGTCGATCCGCCCGAACCGTTCCACCGCGAGCGCCGCCAGCGCCTCGCACTGGACCTGCGAGGTGATGTCCGTGGGGCGGTACGCCGTGTGCGCGCCCTCGGGGTCGATCTCGTGGGCCGCCTTCACCAGGTTCGCCTCGGTCCGCGCCCCGAGCACCGCGTTGCCGCCGTCGCGCACCACGGTCGCGGCGACCCGGTGCCCGAGCCCCGCGCCGACCCCGGACACCACGACCGTCTTCCCGTCCAGCAACATCCGGTACCTCCCGGCTCTGGCAGTTCTTCTGACGGAGCGTCAGAGTAGGTCGGTCCGCAGCATGAGGGAAGCCATCGGGGAAAGCGCCGGGGCGGCACGGAAGGGGAGTGGCGTGGGCGAGGAGACCAGGAGCGAGACGTACGCGGAGCTTGCGGCCGTCGGGCCGTACGGCGTGCATCCGGGGCACGCGCTGATCACCATGGTCGAGCCGCATCCGGGCCATGAGTACGCCTACAACCGCTGGTACGAGGACGACCACTACTACGCGGGCGCCATGGCCATGCCCTGGATGTACGCGGGCCGGCGCTGGGTCGCCACCCGTGAACTCCAGGAGCTGCGCTACCCGGAGAAGTCCGCGATCGCGCGGCCGGTGACCGCCGGGTGCTATCTCTCCACGTACTGGATCACCGAGGGCCGCTACGACGACCACATGAAGTGGACCGTCGGCATCAACAAGCGGCTCAACCGGGACGGCCGCGTCTACCAGGACCGTACGCACGTCTTCACCGCCTTCCAGGACCACGAGGGCACCGTCTACCGGGACGGGGCCGCGGGGCCGCGCGACTTCCACGCGCTCGACCACCCCTACGCCGGGCTGGTGCTGGAGGTGATCGACGCCGAGAGTCCCGAGCGGCGCGGTGAGCTGGTCGAGTGGCTGCGGGACCGGCGGCTGCCCCGGCGGCTCGCGGGCGGGCCCGCCGCGATGGTGACGCTCTTCGGGCCCACCCCGCTGCCCGGCGACCGTATGACGTACGTCAAGCAGGTCGAGGGGGTCGGCACCCGGCTGACGCTGCTGTGGTTCCTGGAGCGGGAGCCGGGCGAGGTCTGGGCGGAGCACTTCGCGGGACTCGGTGAGGAGGTCGCCGAGTCGGGCCTCGGGCGGGTGGAGTTGGTCGCGCCGTTCCTTCCCACCGTGCCGGGGACCGACCGGTACGTCGACCGGTTGCGCTGAGCGGGCCGCGCGGGGAGGCGTACGTGCCCGGACAGCAACCAGCCCCCTCGGCCAGGACGGCGGACCGGTCGAGAGGGCCTTGCGCGGGTTGTGCGGGTTGTGCGGGTTGAACTACTGCGGGCGGTGCGGGTTGTACCGGTGGTGCTCCGTGCTGCGTTACGGGCGGCTGATGTCGAGGACGAAGGCCGACCAGGTCTCCGGGGCGAAGTCCAGGATCCCGAGCTCGGGGTTCTTCGAGTCGCGGACGGACAGCGTCTGGCGGTTCTGCGTCTTGACTTCCACGCAGTCGCCGTTCACCGCGGAGTACGAGGATTTGGTCCACTCCGCGAACGCGTTGGGCTGAACAGACATGGTAACTCCGATGGTTGTGCCGGTTTGTCTGGGTGTGGTGCACCCTGCCGCCGTTGCCAGCGACTGTGCGTGCGACGCTACGCCGCAACATCACCCGGAGCAGGGGGTGTTCACCCATTCGGGCGGCATATTCCATGGGGGTCTTTTGAGTTGAGGGGGCCTAGGTGTAAGGTGCGCGCCTCGCGGCGGGCGAGCCCCCACGGCTGGATTCCGTCAATCCCGGTAGCCGTCGGCCACCTCGTGGATGAACGCCCGGGACAGCTCCGCGCTGAGCGCCTTGGCCCGCAGATGCTCGTACATGACCGTGTAGCTCTGGACGTCGTTCGCCTTCTCCAGATACAGGTCGCTCGTCACGCCCTCCAGATAGACGACGCTGGCGTCGAGCGCGTCGTGGAACTCCAGGATCGCGAACTTGCCGTACATGCCCGGGTGCGCCCCGGCGTCGTACGGCAGCACCTGGAGCGTGACGTGCGGCTGCTCGCTGAGGTGCGCGAGATGTTCGAGCTGGGCCGTCATGATCTGCCGGTTGCCGACGACGCGGCGCAGCAGGGCCTCGTCGATCACCGCCCAGAAGCGCAGCGGGTTCACCGGGTCGGTGAGGCGGTCCTGGCGTTTGAGCCGGATCTGGATCCGTTTGTCGACGTCGGTCTGGGTGGCCTCGGGCCACATGCCCTCGATCACCGCCTGCGCGTACTCGCGCGTCTGCAGCAGCCCGGGCACGATCAGCGACTCGTAGACGCGCAGGCTCGCCGCGTCCGTCTCCAGACCGATGTAGACGCTGTACGGGATGTCGCCGAAGGCGTGCCACCAGCCCTGCTGCCGGGAGTCCTTGGCCATTTGCATCAGCGAGTCGACGATCCGGTGGTCGTCGACCTCGTACACCCCGCACAGATCGCGTACGTCGCGCTGGCTGATGGAGCGGCGGCCGTTCTCCAGCCTGCTGATCTTCGACTGGGAGACCAGCAGGCGCTCGGCGACCTCCTCGGCCGTCATGCCTTTCAGCTCGCGGAGCCGACGGAGCTCCTGGCCCAGTCGGCGTCGCCTGACGGTGGGATTGACGTTGGACGCCACGGGAACTGCACCTCCGGCTGCGGCACTTCGCTCTTTCTCTGCTCTTCCGCTCAGCAGACTGCCACCAATGTTCGTGGCCCCGCTGGGAAATGGCCACACACGGTGGAGTACCGGCTACCGGGGGTACGAAATTCTTTCTCGCGTTCCGCCGGGGGAAGCGAGTGCGGGAACTCGCGAAGCGGGCGCCGAAAGACCCCGGGGACCGCGGGAGGGCGTCGAAAAGACGCGAAGCGCGCGGGACCGGCGTCGGCCGGCCCCGCGCGCCCGTGCTGCGGCTCCCGAACCGGGTCGTGAGGGGGACGTCGGTGCGGCGGGTCGTACGGGTGGTGCGAGGCGTTCCGGTGGTGCTGGTGGAACGCGTGGTGCGGGTCTTGCGGGTCGTGTCTGCGGTGCGGGTGGTTCCGGTGATTCGGCGCATGCGGTGCTTCTGGTGCCCGGTGGTACGGGTGTGGTGCTAGTGGGCCACCGCGCGGGCCATGCTGCCGCGCCGCGGCTGCATCGGAACCCCGGGTGCCGTCGCGGTCGGGCGGCTGCCCGCCGTGGCTCCGGCGCCGGTGCCGTTGGCGTTGCGGCGCGGTGCCGCGCCCACACCGTTCTGGACGTCCATCACGGCGTGCGCCACGAGTCCGCCCATGGGGTCGTGCCTGATCAGGTCCCGGAGCCGGGAGCGGGATGAACGCCCCTCGTTGCCCGGGTACAGGTGCTTGCCGAGCCCGACCGCGTGGGCCAGCGCGGCAAGCGCCGCGGTCCGCGGGTCCGGCGGTACGCCGGTGCGGATCGCACTGTCCAGCCGGGACCTGATTTCCCGGCTGATCGCCGTGTCCGTCGCCTGGTAGCGAGTCGTCGGCAGCACCCCGCACATCTGGCCGGCCACGGCATGAACCATGCCGCACCTCTCCAGATGCGAGAGATACGTCTGGCGCAGCCCCAGCCGGGGCCCGCCGATCCAGTGGACGGCCCGTACCGGACTGCCGCGCCTGCGCAGCAGTTCCAGTGCGGAGTCCAGTGTCGGATCTCCTGTCGGCCGTGCCATCACCACGGCGATACGATCCCCGTCTGGGGCTATCCGTCCTGCCAGAGCCAGCTCCACTAGCTGTGCTCCGGCGAGGCCGAGGTCGAGCGACTGCGGCTGCGCTGTGGTACCCGTGGTCGGGTCCAGAGCGAGCAGCAGAAGCTCCTCCGGAATTGTTCTGCGGCTCCTGCCCATCCATGCCTCCCCGCGTGGATGAATGACAGGGTGACCCCTCTCACATTCATCTGTCGAGAGCGCCTGGGCGGTAAGTACGGGAACCGACAGGTATGTCGTTCTCGTCTAGCAGGGGGGTCAACCCCGCACACAGGACACTGGTAGATGGTTCGGACAGGTTCGGACGGCGCCCCGGGGCGCCGGGAGGAGGCATCGGTGGCGGGCGAGTCCCCCGACAGGTCGAAGCAGCAGCAGTCGTCGGGGGAGACGACTCCGGGCGAACGCGATCCGCGTGTAGCGGTGTTCGGGGCCGGGGACGGCCCCGCCCGCCCGTCCGGTTCCCCGGTGGACGCGGCCGAGTCCGTGAACGGTTCGGCGAATCGGTCCACCAACGGGTCTTCGAACGGGTCCTCCAAGGGGGGGTCCTCGAACGGGGCCGTGTCGGGCAAGGCCGGAACCAATGGTTCCGCCAACAGTTCCGCCAATGGTTCGGCGAACGGTTCCGTGAGCGGTTCGGTCAACGGGTCCGCGAACGGGTCCGCGAACGGGTCCGCTCCCGACCTCGCCGAGGACGGCGGCTCCGCTTCCGCCTCCACTTCCGCCTCCGCTTCGGTGGACCAGGCGACCGCCGTGTTCCGCGCCCCGCGCCAGGAGGACGCCGAGTCCCGTGACACCCGGCTGCGGGCGGCCGTGGCGGCGTGGGTGGCCACCGACGGCGACCCGGAGGACGGCGACACGCCGAGCGCCGAGGACGGTGCGAAGGCCGCGTCCGGCCCCGCCGAGCCCGACGACGTACGCGAGAGCGTGCCCGCCCCCGCGGCGGGGCCCGGCGACGAGCCGAAGCCGAAGCAGGAAACGGACGCGAAGCCGAAGCCCGACGCCGACGCCGAGCCGGTCGCTTCCGCGAAGCCGGACAGCGACAGCGAGCCGGACGCCGAGCCGAAGGGCGAAACCGAGCCGACGCCGAAGGCGGAAGCCGAGCCCGCCGTCGAGCCGAAGGCAGACGCGAAGCCGAAGGCCGACGAGGCCAAGGCGGAGCCCGACGCCCGGCCCAAGGCCGAGAAGCCCGCCGCCGCGGCCAAGACGGCCCCGGCCACCCCCAAGGCCGACGACGACGCCTCTGACGCCACCGCCGAGGACGGCGACGCCGACACCGACGCCGACAAGCCCGCCGCCCGGGCCGCCTCCTGGGGTGCGAAGCTCTCCCCGGGCAGCGAGGTCGACGGCGCGGACGCGGACAAGTCCGACGACAAGAACGACGACAAGGGCGGCGACGCGGTCGACCAGCCCACCACCGTCTTCAAGGCCGTCCGGCCCCCCGTCGTGGACCAGCCGACCACCGCCATCCGGCTGCCGTCCAAGGGGAAGGGCGCGGGGAAGCCGGAGTCCGACTCCGAGCAGACCAGCACCTTCGTCCCGCTGCGCTCCGACGACGTACGCCCCGCCGCGAAGGCGACCGAGGCCCGAGCCGGTGGCGAGGCCAAGGCCACGAACGCGGCCGCCCCGTACGTGAAGACCCCCACCTCCCCCCGCATCCAGGTCCCGGACGCCGCGCCCGCGCTGCCCGAGGCCGCCGAGCGGACCCGGCAGCAGCCGCTGCCGCCGAAGCCGCCGCTCGATCTGCTCGCCGAGCTGACGAACACGCCGCCCCCGGCGCAGACCCCGGTCCGTACCGTGGTCCGGCGGTTCAAGATCTGGACCCCGCTGGTCATCCTGCTGCTGGTGGTCTTCGCGGTCGTGCAGTACGTGCGCCCGTTGCCGGACCCGGCCCTGAAGATGACCTCGGCCGCGGAGTACACCTTCGACGGCGCCGCTCCCCAGCTGCCGTGGCCCACCGAGGGGCAGGGCCTGATCACCGTGTCGGGGCTCGGCACGGTGGGGCGGTTCGGCGAGGAGAAGCCGGTGCCGATCGCCAGTGTCACCAAGTCGATGACCGCGTACATCATCATGCGCGACCACCCGATGAAGCCCGGTTCCAAGGGCGCCTCCATCCCCGTCGACAAGCTCGCGGAGAAGGAGGGCGGCTACAACAAGACCGGCGACGAGTCGACCGTGGACACCATCAAGGCCGGTCAGAACCTCTCCCAGAAGGACGCGCTCAGCGCGGTCATGATTCCGTCCGCGAACAACGTGGCACGGCTCCTCGCACGCTGGGACGCGGGCTCCGAGGCGGCGTTCGTCAAGAAGATGAACGACACCGCGAAGGAGCTCGGGATGACGAACACCACGTACACCGACCCGTCCGGTCTGAACGCCACGACCGTCTCCACGGCGGTCGACCAGGTGAAGCTGGCCACCGAGCTGGTGAAGATGCCGGCGCTCGTCGACATCACCAAGCAGCCGAGCTGGACCGACCCGTCCGGCAAGGCGTGGCGCAACTACAACACCCTCGTCCCCTACAACGGCGCGATCGGCATCAAGACCGGCTCCACCACCAAGGCGGGCGGCAACCTGCTCTTCGCGGCGACCAAGGACGTCGGCGGGACGAAGCAGACGATCGTCGGCGCGGTCCTGAGCCAGCACAAGGGCGTCTCGATCCTCGACACCGTGAACAAGGTGAGCAAGGACGTGCTGATCGACACCCGCAAGAGCCTCACGTCGGCGACGGTGATCAAGAAGGACACGGTCGTCGGATATGTGGACGACGGGCTCGGCGGCAAGACGCCGGTCGTCGCCACCAAGGACCTGACCGTCGCCGGCTGGCCGGGGCTGCGGACCACCATCGCGCTGACGGCGACGGGCGCCAAGGTGCCGCACTCCGCGAAGGCGGGCACCGTGGTCGGGCAGCTGACCGTGGGTTCCGGTGCCGGTCAGGTCTCCGCGCCGGTGGCCCTGCAGAAGGCGCTCGCCGAGCCCGGCTTCGGGTCGAAGCTCACCCGTTTGGGCTGATCGTCGGCCGCTGACCACGAGGGCGCCCCGGTCTCCGGTGGCGCCCTCGTGCTAGCTTCGGTCAACTGGAGGACGCGGGGCGGCGTCCCTATGAGCGACGGGGCGAGAGACGTCCCATGAACGTGACAGTGTGAGGCGGGAGAGCCGCAGTGACCACCGCTGAGCCGACGCCCGCGCGCGCCGACGGCAGCAGCTCCGCCGAACCGGAGGGGCGAATACAGGACACGAACGAGGACCGGGACGTGAGCACGGACAGCGGCCTGGACACGCGCGTGGACGACACGTCCGAGGGCGATGCCCCCGAGACGGACCGCAGGCTGCTGTGCCGGGTACGTGCGCTGATGCTGAAGCATCCCGTCTGGTCGATGACGGCGGTCGCCGCCGTCGGGCACGTCCTGTGGTTCCTGTTCTTCGCCAACAGCGGCGGCGACCTCGCGGCCCAGGACGCCTGGGCCGAGTTCGTCGGCCGCCACCCGGCGTCCGCGTACAACCTGGCCTGGTACGGCGGGATGCACCCCGTCTCGTACAGCGTGGTGTCGCCGTATCTGATGTCGGTGCTCGGCGTGCGCAGCACGATGATGATCGCCGGCACCGTCTCGGTGACGCTGACCACGCTGATCCTGGTGCGGGTGCGGGCCGTGCGCAATCCGCTGCCGTGCGCCTTCGCGGCGCTGTTCGCCTTCCTGTGCAACGCCACGTCCGGCCGGGTGACCTTCGGGCTCGGCACGATGTTCGCGCTCGGCGCGGTCGCGGCGGTCTTCTGCTGGCCGCACCGCTGGCGCACCGAGCGGTGGGCCAAGGGCGCGGTCGTGGCTCCGCTGGCGGGCCTGGCGACCCTGAGCAGCCCCGTCGCGGGGCTCTTCCTCGGCGTGGTCGCCGCCGCGCTGTTCCTGAACGGGCGCCGCCCGGGCGCGTACTCCCTCGGTGTGCCGCCGGTCATCGTGGTGGCGCTCTCCGCGTGGCTGTTCCCGTTCTCGGGCACCCAGCCGATGTCGCTGGCCAGCACCTCGCTGCCGTTCCTCTTCGCGGTGATCGTGCTGTACCTGGCGCCCAAGGAGTGGAAGACGGTCCGCACCGGATCCGCCGTCTACGCCGTCGGCACGCTGCTGACCTGGCTGATCGACTCGCAGATCGGGTCCAATGTGACCCGGCTCGCGATGCTCTTCGCGGGCGTGGTGCTGCTGGCCACCCTGCCGTACGTGGTGCCCCGCTCGCGCCCGTGGTACGTCCTGGTCATCGCCTTCGCCGGGATGAACTTCTGGATCGGCTTCAAGGCCGTCGACGACATCGTCCGCACCCTGCCGGCCGCGTCCTGGGCGCGCGAGCTCGCCCCGCTCGTCGACCAGCTCCAGGAGGTCGGGGCCGAGCGCGGCCGCGTCGAGGTCGTGCCCGCCTCCAGCCACCGCGAGGCCTCGGCCCTCTCCCCGTACGTCAACCTCGCCCGGGGCTGGAACCGCCAGGCCGACATGGAGCGCAACCCGCTCTTCTACGACGACACGCTGAACTCGGCGAGCTACCGGGGCTGGCTGGACCGCTGGGCCGTCCACTACGTGGTGCTGCCCATGGGCCCGGCCGACGGCAAGGGCGACATCAAGGAGGCGAAGCTGCTCCAGGAGGGCCAGCCGTACCTCAAGGAGCTGTGGCGCAACGCCAACTGGCGGCTGTACGCGGTCACCGACCCGACCCCGCTCGCCGACCCGCCCGCGACCGTGCAGCGGGCGGACGAGGGCGAGCTGACGGTGATCGTGAAGTCCCCCGGCCGGATCCTGATCCGCATCCCGTACTCGCCGTGGCTGAAGCTGGTCGACGAGAAGGGCAAGGGTGTCGAGCCGCCGCAGGAGACCGCGGCGTCCAAGCGTCGGGCGCGTGGTGAGCCGAAGACGTACGACAACCCGAACGGGTGTTTGTGGAAGGCGCCGGAGGATGCGGCGGGGGATGAATGGACCGAGCTGCTCGCCCCCAAGGCGGGCACGTATCGCCTCGCGGCACCGTACAGCCTGCGGCGGGGTACGGCGTGCCCGGCGGAGCTGCGCACCCAGCACTGATTTCGGCTGCGGACCGTCTGTGGCTGGTCGCGCCCACGCGGCGGAGCCGCAAATCGACACAGCCCCGCGCCCCTAAGTGGGCCCTTCGGGCCCTCCTTTCGGCGACGCCCCGCGCTTCTGAATGGGCCCGAAGGGCCCTTCCAGGGGCGCGGGGAACTGCGCGACCAGCCCCCACCGTGCCGCAGCTCACCCGCAGCCGCAGCTCCCGTGGCGCCCGCCGTGCACCCCGGACAGGGCCGCCGGGCGGGCCGGGGACGGCGCAGACGGGGACGGGGGCGTGCCCTCGTGGACCACCCGGCCGCCCACCAGGGTCAGACGCACTCCCACCCCGGAGATCTCCCGCACGGGCACCCGTGTCACATCCCGGTCCAGGACCACCAGGTCCGCCGCCATCCCCGGCAGCAGGCGGCCGGTCAGCCGTTCCATGTGGAGCTGGTACGCCGTGCCCGCCGTGTGCATGCGCAGGGACGACGCCCGGCTCAGACCCTCCCGCTCCGGGTACAGCGCGCCTTCGCCCGCCTCCGAGCCCTCGCGGTCGACCGCCGTGCGGATCTGGTTCCACGTCTGGAGCGGGTCGACCGGCCAGTCCGAGCCGCCGGAGAGCGTGGCGCCGTGGCGCTCCAGGCTGCGCGCGGGGTAGAGCAGGCGGTGGCGCTCCGGGCCGATGTACGGCAGCAGCGCCTCCATCGTCCAGATGTCCCGCATCGCCCACTGGAGCTGCATGCACGCCACCACGCCGAGCGGCGCGAACCGCCGGTGGTCGTCGGGGTGCACCAGCTGGAGGTGCGCGACGGTGTGGCGGTTGCCGCGCCGCCCGTTCGCCCGCACCGCCGCCTCGTATCCGTCGAGCGCCGTCCGGACCGCCCGGTCCCCGATCGCGTGCGCGTGCAGCTGCCAGTCGGCGCGGTCGAGGACGGTCGCGAGGCGGCCGTAGTCGGCGGCGGAGACGTAGAGGTCGCCCCGGTGGTCCGTCGGCTTCCCGTCCGCGTCCAGGTACGGCGAGAGCAGCGCCGCCGTCTGCGACGGGTACTCGATCACCCCGTCCAGGAACACCTTGGCCGTGCCGAACCGCAGCCCGGGCACCTGCCCGTACCGCGCGCGCAGCTCGCGCAGGTGGCGCAGCGCCGCCGCCGGGTCCTTGGCCAGGTCCGGGCCGATCAGGAGCGCGGGCACGATCCGCTGCGGCAGCCGTCCGGCGGCGGCGAGCGCGGCGTACGTGTCGAGCTGGTGGGTCCCGACCGACGCGTCCATGAACGTGGTGATCCCGCAGGCCGCCGCCTGCGCGAGCGCCTTGGCGCAGGCGTCGACGAGCTGGGCTCGGGTGGGCGGCGGGATCACCCGGGTCAGGAGGTCCTGCGCGGTGTCCTTCAGCAGGCCGCCCGGGGTTCCGTCCGGGTCGCGCACGATGTGGCCGCCGGACGGGTCGGGGGTCGCGGCGGTGATTTGTGCGAGGTCGAGGGCGCGCTGGTTGGCCCAGGCGTTGTGCCCGTCGTCGCCGATGAGGGCGATGGGGCGGCGGGTGGGCAGCGCGTCGAGCATCCGGTGGTGCGGCACGGTACCGGCGGGGAGCAGCCCCACGGGGTTCCAGTCCTCGACGACCAGCCAGCCGTCCGGCTCGTGGGCGGTGTCGGCGACCAGGAACTCCCGGATCCGGTCCTGGAGTTGGGGGACGGTCAGGCTCTCCCCGGCCAGGGAGGGGTGGAGGGTGCGCTCGCCCGCGTTCAGCGGATGCGCGTGGCCGTCGTGGATCCCGCTCATGACGGTCGCCCCGCGCGCGTCCACGACTTCGGTGTCCCGCCCGATGAAGCGCTTCAGCGCCGCGTCGGTGCCGGTCGCGAGCACGGTCCCGTCCCGCCCGACGGCGACGGCCTCCTCGACGGGCGCGTGCGCCTCACCGGTGAGCACGCGCCCGTGGTGCACGACGAGCGCGGCCGACCGCCGCTTCGACGAGGCGGTGGCCGCCGTGGCCGCCGTGGCCGTGCCGGGTGCCGCGACCGGCACGGCCACGGCCGCGCCCAGGGCGGTCGCGAGGACCCGGCGACGGGAGGGCTGGGAACTGCTGCTGCGCATGGCTGCTCCTGGGGGTGGGTGGAGGGGCGGTGAGGGTGTCGTGACCGCCTCGACCCTTCGCGATTAATCCCTTAACCACCAGCGCCCCGCCGCAGACGATCCGCTCCGCGAACTCCCCTTCTTCCGACGGATTCCGTACGCTGAGACCCGTGCCCCGAGTGACCCGCGCCGAAGTGGCCCGCGCGGCCGAGGTGTCCACGGCGACCGTCTCCAACGCCCTGAACGGCACCGGCCGCATGGCCGAGGCGACCCGTGCGCGGGTGCGCGCGACCGCCGTCGCGCTGGGGTACGGCGAGCCCCCGCCGCGTACCCTCGGGCTCGCCGTCACCACGTACGGGACGCTCTCCTGGGACTTCGCCGGGATCCCGTTCTACGCCCGGGCGATCAGCGCCGCGACCGCCGCCGCCCACCGGCGCGGGTACGCCCTGATCGCGCTGCCCGCCGGGCCCGCCGAGGCGCTGTGGCGGACCGTGCCGGTCGCCGGGGTGGTGGTCCTGGACAGCCCGGCCGACGACCCCGTCGTCCGCGTGCTGCGCGAGCGGGGGCTGCCGCTGGTCTTCGACGGCCGCCCGGACCGGCTCGGCGCGCGCGAGGCATGGGTGGACAACGACCACCGGGCCACCACACGCGAGGTCCTGGACCACCTCGCCGCGCGCGGCGCACGCCGGATCGCCCTGGTCGCGGGCCCCGGCGAGGAGCACTACACGCGCGGCTGCCGCGCCGCGTACGAGGAGTGGTGTGCCGCACGCGGCACCTCGCCCCGCGTCGTGCCGCTGGACTTCGGCGATACGGCCGGTCGCACCCTGGACGCGCTGCTCGGCGGGGGCGATGCCCCGGACGCGGTGTACGGGCTCTACGACCCGTGCGGGCACCGGGTGTTGGCCTCGGCGGCGCGCTGCGGGCTGCGGGTGCCGGGCGATCTGCTGGTGGTGTGCGCCAGTGAGGACCCGGCGTACGCGACGACGGCCCCGCCCGTCTCCACCGTCTCGCTCGCCCCGCACCGCACGGCGCGGGCGGCGGTGACGGCCCTGGTGGACCTGGTCGAGGGCGCGTCCGGTGGGAAGGTGCCGCAGGAGCAGACGATTCCGGCGCGGTTCATGCCGAGGGAGTCGTCGCTGCGGGGGGCGACGACTCCCTCGGGTGCCGCCGGGTAGGCGGCGCCGCCGCTCAGACGACGCGCGGCGTCCAGCCGCTGTCGTCCCAGAAGCGGAGCTGGCGGGACTTGGTGGGGTGCGCGACGCGCGGGCCGCCCGGCTCGCCCAGGATCAGCGTGCTCGGGCGGTCCGGCGAGAACACCGGCCAGCCGGGGTCCCCGCTGCGGGCGAAGGACGCCACCGCGTCGACGAACGCGTTGCTGACCCCGCGCTCGCCGGGCCCGGTCCCGCACTCGGGGGCGTTCTCCGCGATCCCGTACGTGCCGAACAGGAACGGCGAGGTGTGCTCGTGCGGGGTGCCGAACCAGGGCGCGCGGGCCGGGTGCGCGAACTCCATCAGATACCCGGGCGCCGACCCCGTACGGGCGTGCCGCTCGGCGAGGCGGATGTCCAGGTACCGGAAGAGGCCGTCGCCCCAGATGTCGGTCCACAACGACACGGGATCCAGCGGCAGTCCGTCGGCCACGGCCGCCGCCCGGTACGCGTCGAGGCAGCCGTCCACCAGCGAGTCCGGCACGCTCGCGGCACCCTTGAGCAGCACCCCGCGCACGGCCTCGCGAAGGGACGCGTCGTCGGTCGGGGCCGGGGTGGGGATCGGCGAGCCGGGGCCGGTGTAGAAGGAGCCTTCCGTACGGGTGTGAACGGAGAGCACCGGCAGCGCGGGCGTGGGGAGTTGGTGGTCGAAGCCGTGCATCCAGCGCCCGTCGACGACCGGGCCCCGGTACTCGCGCCCGCTGCCCAGCGCGCGCCCGGCCGGGGCGCCCGCGAAGAGCCCGTTCCACGTGGTGCGGATCGCGTCGGCGGGGACCGCGCGCAATCCCCGTACCGTGGTGCCGAGTTGGGACGCCAGCTCCTCGTACGCCCGGCGCGCGTCCGGGACGGTCAGGGAGGTGGCGGGTGTCCAGACGTGGCAGGCGCTGATCGGCACGATCCGCCGCACGATGCTCCGTACATCCGCGCGCAGCGCCAGCTGCCAGGCCGAGGCGCCGCCCGCCGAGGTGCCGCTGAGGGTGATGTTGTGCGGGTCGCCGCCGAACGCCTCGGCGTTCTCGCGCACCCAGCGCAGCAGGGCCGCCTGGTCCTGGAGGGCCCAGTTGGCGCAGTCGCCGGTGGCGTCGTCGGTCAGGTCCTCGTGGTAGCCGAAACCGAACGGGCCCAGGCGGTAGTTGAAGGTGACCACCACGAGGTCGCCCCGGGCGGCGAGGCGGCTGCCGTCGTACGTGGGCAGGCTGCCCGCGCCGACCTGCCAGCCGCCGCCGTGGATGTAGACCAGGACCGGTCTGCGGCCGTGGGTGTCGGGGGTCCAGACGTTGGCGCAGAGCGCGTCCTCGCGGCTGTCCGGGTCGAGGTTCTGGGTGAACGCGGGCGCGAAGCGGGTGGCGTCGCGCACCTGCCGCCAGGGCAGCGGCGGGCGGGGCGAGGCGAATCTGAGCGGCCCCACCGGGGGGCGCGCGTACGGCACCCCCCGGAAGACCACGCTCTCGCCGGTCCGCTCCCCGGCCACCGGCCCGGCGGAGGTGTGCGCCACCACCGGGCCCGGCGCGGTCGCGGCGGCCGCCCGTGGCCCGACGACGGCCGCGCCCGCGGCCGCCGCCAGCACGGCCCGCCGCCGTATCGCGGGAGTCGGCACCTCAGCCGCCCTCGGGTACGAAGCGGATGCCGTAGTCGCGGATCCAGGTGTCCAGGTCCACGAGCCGTTCCATCACGGCGCGCCCGCTGTAGGGCCCGCCGATCGAGTACGAGCCCTCGGGCTTCTCAAGGAGGCGGCGCAGCCCGGCCGGGTCGACCAGGTCCAGGACGGGGGAGTCGCCCGCCGCCAGCTCCGCGATCCGCCCGCGCAGGGCGCGTTCGTACTCGATGTCCTGGGTGGAGGGGTACGGGCTCTTCTTGCGCTCGACGATCGAGGCGGGCAGCACGTCCTTCGTCGCCGCGCGCAGCAGGCTCTTCTCGCGGCCGTCGAACGTCTTCATCGCCCACGGGGTGTTGAAGACGTACTCGACCAGACGGTGGTCGCAGAACGGCACCCGGACCTCCAGGCCCACCGCCATGCTGATCCGGTCCTTGCGGTCGAGCAGGAAGGTGACGAAGCGGGTCAGATGCAGATGGCTGATCTCCCGCATCCGGGCTTCCTCGGCGCTCTCGCCCGCCAGCGCCGGGACGTCGGCCAGGGCCTCCTTGTAGCGCTGGTCGATGTAGGCGCCGAGGTCGAGCCGGTCCCACAGGCCGATGGTGCGCAGCGCGTCCAGACCGCCGGCCCGCCGGTAGGGCAGATGCCAGGGGAAGGTGGCCGAGGAGACGGCCTCCGGGTCGTGGAAGTGGCTGTAGCCGCCGAAGAGTTCGTCGGCGGACTCCCCGGACAGGGCGACCGTCGAGCGGGCCCGCACGGCCTGGAAGAGGAGGTAGAGCGAGTACTCCATGTCGCCGGTGACGGTCGGCAGGTCCAGGGCGCGCAGCACCGCGCCGCGCACCTCGGGGCTGAGCAGTTCGGCGTTGTCGAGGACGATGTCCTCGTGGTCGGTGCCGATGTGCGCGACGGCCTCCCGTACGAAGGGCGCGTCGGGCGCCTCCCACACCGCGTTGGCCTCGAACCGCTCGGCGTGCCCGGTGAAGTCGACGGAGAACGTACGGATCCGCTCGCCGTCGCCCTCGGCGTCCAGCGCGCGGGCGGCGATCGCGGTGACCGCGCTGGAGTCGAGCCCGCCGGAGAGCAGCGAGCACAGCGGTACGTCGGAGACCAGCTGGCGGCGCACGATGTCGTCGAGCAGTTCGCGCACGTGGGCGATGGTGGTGTCGAGGTCGTCGGTGTGCGGGCGCGACTCCAGCTGCCAGTACCGGATCTTGCGCACCCCGCGCCGCGAGATGCGCACCATGGTGCCGGGCCGCACCTCGTACATGCCCCGGAACACGGCGTGTTCGGGGGTCATCGTCAGCCCGAACACCTCGCGCAGGCCCTCGGCGTCGACGACCGCCTCGGCGAGCGGATGGGCCAGGATCGCCTTGGGCTCGGAGCCGAAGAGCACCCCGTCGTCGGTCGGGTAGTACAGGAGCGGTTTGACGCCCATCCGGTCGCGTACGAGCAGCAGTTCCTCGGTGCGGGTGTCCCAGATGGCGAACGCGAACATGCCGTTCAGGCGCTCCGCGAAGGACTCGCCCCACTCCAGATAGGCCCGCAGCACCACCTCGGTGTCACTGGCGGTACGGAAGCGATGGCCCCGGGAGGTCAACTCCTGCCGTAACTCGGGGAAGTTGTAGACCTCGCCGCTGTAGGTGATGACCGCCTGCGGGGTGCCGCTCTCCCCGGAGGTCATCGGCTGGCGGCCGCCCTCGATGTCGATGACGGCCAGCCGCCGGTGGCCGAGGGCCGCGTGCCGGTCGGTCCACACCCCGCCCGCGTCGGGCCCGCGGCAGACCATGGTGGCGGTCATGGCCCGGGCGCTGTCCTGGTGCTCGCTCACGTCGTGGGAGTAGCCGACCCACCCTGCGATGCCGCACATGTCTGGGACCCCTCTCTCGCCGTCAGGCGTACGTGTAGAACCGGCGGTGGTCGATGACCTCGGCGACCGTCTTGGTGTGCCAGGGGTAGAGGGGCGTGCTCGGGTCGGCGACCTCGGGGGTCGGCTCCTGCGGCAGGTAGTGCGGCACGTCCGGGTGCAGCGCCTGCCAGTCGCCCCAGATCTTGTCGATGAAGCAGTGGTGCAGGAAGAACACCGGGTCGTTGGGCGAGGAGATGTACATCATGTGCCCGCCCACCCACTGGTGGCCGGCGCCGTGCAGCTTCCCCGCCGGGGGCTCCCAGGCGAAGTTGGTGTAGCCCTCCAGATGGTTGCGGAAGCTGTTGTACGGGGGTGTGCTGCCGGAGGTGTAGTTCCACGGCGGGCAGTCGTAGACCGGCAGGTCCATGGTCTGCTGCAACTGCTCGGGCGAGGGCAGCGAGGGCAGCTTCTGCCCGATGCGGCGGATCAGGAACTTGCGGTCGTCCACGGTGTAGTGGCCGTTCAGCGCCGGGCTCTCGGGGCCCTCGGGCTGCACGTTGACCTTCAGCTCCCAGCCGTTCGGGTAGGCGAACGGGCCGGTCATGACCATGCCGTCGTCCGGGCGCCCGTCGCCACCCATGAAGTCGTCCTGCCACAGCGGCGAGTCCTTCGACTGGTCCATGGTCCAGTCCCAGTACGGCAGGGTCACCGTCGGGTCGACCCGGCGCAGCTCCTTCTCGAACTCCATCAGGTACTGGCGGTGCCAGGGGAAGAAGCCGGGGTTGATGTGCCCGACCCGCTTGCCGGTGTCCTTGTCCAGGTAGTCCTGGGAGTTCACGTCGACGTGCAGCTTGACGAACCTGTCGTAGATCCCGCGCCGCTTGATCTCCAGGACGGCCTTGATGAACCGCCGCCGCTCGCTGCGCGACAGGTCCAGGTGGTTCCTGCGGACGTGCGTCATGGCCTTGTTCCTCAATCTCGCGGGATCACATGGAGTGGTGGGAGGCTTCGCCGAGCGGTACGAGGTTGGCGCCGCGCAACTCGTCCACGGCGGCGCGCGCGGCGTGCAGCGGCGACTTGGCGACCTCGTAGTGGCACAGGGCGCTCAGGTAGGCGCCCTCGCCGAGCTTCATCAGGGACAGCGGCCGGCCGTCTATGGAGACGGCGTGGTCCGCGCCCATCGCGGTGACGCGGATGGCGCGGCCCTTGTAGGTCTCGGTGTAGTCGTCACCGTGGGCGGCGGGGGCGGCGGCGACGGCGTCACCGGACCCCGAGGCCCCGAACACGGCGATCCCGGCGGCTCCGGAGAGCCCGGTGACAACGGTGGCGGCAACAGCGCCCCGCTTGATCACGTCGCGACGATTCAGCATGGGGCGACCTTTCTGTGGTGGGGATGGGGCGGGCGGGGGGCGCCCAGCACCTGCGGTGCTGGGCGCCCTACAGGGGCGCGGGGGGTGTGACATTTGCGGCTCCGCCGCGGGCGCGCTCAGCCCAAGGCGGCCCGCAGACGAACAACCGCGCAGCGAACCGCTACTTCTCCAGGCAGAACTCATCGATCGGGTAACCGACATGCCGGTCCTCGCTGGGCAGGAACCCCAGAACGGTGTCCCCCGGCTTCAGCTCGGTGCTGTTGAGCACGACACCCCCGGGGCCGAGCACCCGCACGTGCCAGTCGTCCTGAAGAATCAGATTCACCCGCTGCCCGTTCGGCGCCACCGCGTCGATCGAGATCAGCGGCCGGGACTCGATCTTGACCCGCCCGACGGTGACCAGCCGCGTCTGCCCCTTGATGTCGACGGCGAGCACCTTGCTGCCCGCCTTCAGCTCGCTGAGGTAGTTGGTCCGCTCGTCCTTGGAGAGCGTGTACGAGTGGATCGCGCCCGCGTTGACCCGGAACGGCCGGGTCGGCATGTACGGCAGCGGGTGCGTCTCGCTGACGCACAGGACCATGCCCTTGGAGTGCGAGCCGACCAGGATGCCCTCGTCCTCGCGGAAGTACGTGCAGGTGTCGACGCAGGCGCGCTCGCCCATGCCGATGTGCTCGGTCTTCTCGACGGTGAGCTCGACGAGGTCGAGGTCGGGCACGTCGGCGGTGGCGGCGGCCTTCAGCTTGGCCGCGTCGCCGACCGCCGCCGGCGCCATCATCACGCCGTCCGAGCCGTGCTCCAGGACGCCGAAGATGATCTCGGCCTCCTCCACGTCCTTGGCCACCGTGATCATGCTGCCCTTGGCGCGGGCGGCCGCCGCGATCACGATCTCCAGCGGGATCTTGGTGGGGTCGCGGAAGAGCAGCACGCTCCACTTCTCGGTGCGCGCCGACTCGCAGGCGTCCTCCAGGGTGGGCGCGTCGATGATCTCCACGAAGCGGCCGAACTCGATGTCCGGGTACTTCAGGGCGAGTTCGGCCGGGGTCACGCCGTGCACGGCCGGGTCCACGATGACCACGGAGGCGTCGCCGAACTCGGCGGGCAGCTCCTTGCGCGGCAGCAGCACCTTGGTGAGGGTCGGCGGCAGGTCGGCGAAGTCGGCGGGGTCCTCGGCGACGATGCCTTCCAGGCGGTAGTGCAGGGCCTCCTGGAGGATGGCCTCCTTGGCGTCGCCGAGCGAACGGGCGTCGAGCCAGCTGATCTTCATGGGAAGAACTCCTCTTAAGAGACGGTGGTCAACGGGGCGGTGCGGTCATCGGCGGGTGCGTTGGGCGCCGGCACATGGTCGGTCGGCACCTCGCGCCGTACGGCGGGGTGGATCAGGCGGGACACCTTGGCGGCCATGGCCCCGGGGTCCGGTGCGAGGAAGACGTTGCGGCCCATCGCGACACCGGACGCGCCGCCGCGCAGCGCCTCGTCCACGTAGGCGAGCACGCGCTTCTCGTCGGGCTCGCGGGGGCCGCCGACCACGACGAGCGGGACGGGGGAGGCGCTGGTGATGTCCCGCATCTCGCCGATGGTCTCGGCGCAGACGGTCTTGACGATGTCGGCGCCCAGGTCGGCGGCGAGCGAGGCCGCGTGGGCGATCAGCGCCGGGTCACGGGGGTTGGTGATCTTCGGACCGCGCGGATACATCATGGCGAGCAGCGGAACGTTCCAGCGGTCGCAGGCGTCGCCGACCGCCGCCAGGTCCGCGATCTGCTGGCGCTCCTGGGCGGAGCCGAGGTTGACGTGCACGCTGACCGCGTCCGCGCCCAGCCGCAGGCACTCCTCGACGCTGGCGACCAGGTACTTCTCGTCCGGGTCGGGGGCGTGCACGGTGCTGGCGCTCAGATGCACGATCAGCGACGTACGGGCGAACCGGGCCGAGTCGACATAGCGCAGGCTGCCCTTGTGCAGCACCACGGCGTCCACGCCGTTGACGGCGAGCTGCCCCACCAGATGGTCGAGCCGGTTGCCGCCGGTCACCGGTCCGTCGGTGATCGAGTGGTCGAGCGGCACGATCAGCAGCCGCTCGCCGCCGTGGCGGTGCAGCCGCCGCAGCCGCAGCTTCCGGGCGAAGGAATGGGTCAACATCATCGAAACCTCCCCTGTGGGGGTCAGGCCGGTACGGGCGTGGTGCACCCGGGTGCGGCGTCGAGCTGGGCGAGACCGAATTCGTCGTGCAGTACCTGTGCCGCGCGTACGGCGTCGTGGTCCGGCACGGTCACCGAGATCCGCATCTGCGAGGCGGAGACCGAACTGGGCGTGATCGCGGCCGACTTGAGGCAGGTGAGCAGCCGGGCGGTGCTGTCGGAGCGGCTCAGCAGTCCCGTGCCGACGAGGGACAGCTTGGTGATGTTCGCGTCGCATTCGAGCGGCCGGCCCGGGGGTCCGGAGCGACGGGTCAGGAAATCGCTGAGCGGCTTCACGTCGTCGGTGTGCACGGTGATGCCGATGCTCACCCCGGTGCTCTCGTCGGAGAGCGCCGCCATGTCGACGGGCAGGGACTCCTGGGCGAGGAACGCGAAGACATCGGCCGCCGCGTCCACGTCCCCCGCGTCGAAGCGCAGGTTCACCCGGGCCACATCGGAATCGAGCACCACTCCGGTGACGGTCGTACGTGATTCGAGCATGTCGCTTTTCGTCTCCTCCCTGGCAGCGATCACGGTTCCGGGTCCGGTCCGTACGGAGTGCCTGACGTGGATGTCGACACCCCGGAGCGCTGCTAGTTCCACGGCACGTGCGTGCATGACTTTCGCGCCGGCGAACGACATCTCGGCCATCACGCCGACGTCGACGACCGGCAGGATCGATGCGGAGGGCAGGATGCGGGGATCCGCCGTGAAGACGCCGTCGACGTCGGTGTAGATCTCGCAGCGGGCGGCGCCGAGTTCGGCGGCCACGGCGACGGCCGTGGTGTCCGATCCGCCGCGCCCGAGCGTGATGACGTCGCGCCGGTCGGTCAGCCCCTGGAACCCGGCGACCACGGCCACCGCGCCCCGGGACAGCACCTCGTTGATGGTCTCGGTGTCGACGGCCACGATCACCCCGCGGCCGTGCGCGCCGGTCGCGAGGATCCCGGTCTGCGCGCCGGCGAGGGAGACGGCCGGGACACCGATGTGGTGCAGGGCCATGGCGAGCAGCGCCGCCGACGCGCTCTCGCCGGTCGCCAGGAGCTGGTCGGTCTCGCGGCCGCCCGCCTCCGCCCCCACCGACTGGGCGAGGCCGAGCAGCCGGTCGGTGGTGTCGCCCCGGGCCGAGACGACGACGGCCACCGGCTGTCCGCTGCCGTATACGGCCGCCACGCGCTCGGCCACGGCGCGGACCTGCCCCAGCGAGGCGAGCGAGCTGCCGCCGTACTTGTGCACCACGGGCGGGACGCCGCCTGCGCCGTTCGGGAGCACCATGAAGCACGTCCTTTCCTGCGGGTTCGGCGGGGCCGTTGCCTGGTTCCCGGTGCGGTCCTGTGCCGGCCCCACCGCCGCTGACGCTCCCGTGGACCGGTATCGGCCAGGTTTCACGGCGATATCGCGGTGTGCATGGCGCGATAACGCACACGAAACACCCCGCCAACGCATGCGAAATGCCCCGCGCCTGGTGGCACGGGGCATTGTCGGAAGGGTCGGGCGGGGTCAGGCCTGGGACAGCCTCAGCGCCGCCTGGAGCCGGAGGTTGGACTGCTGGAGGCTGCTCAGCCGGGTGCGTATCGCCCCGGACTGCTCGGTGCGCGCGCTCTTGAGGGTACGCAGTGAGGGCTGGCGCACCAGCGAGAGCGAGGCGACCGAGGACGGGCGGACCGGGACCGGCTCCACCGGCCTGCGGGGGCCGTCCAGGGACGGATCCTCCACCAGGATCGCCTGCTCCAGGGCCCGCAGGGATTCACCCGGGTCGATGCCCAGCTCCACCGAGAGGAGCGTACGGGTCTCCCGGAACTGCCGCAGCGCGTCCGCCTGCCGGCCCGAGCGGTACAGCGCCAGCATCAACTGCGCGCACATCTGCTCCCGGTAGGGGTTCTCGGCGACCTGCCGGTACAGCTCGCCGACCACCTTGCGATGGCGGCCCATCTGCAACTCCAGGTCGACGCACTCCTCCAGGACCGACAGCTGCTCCTCCCGCAGCATCGTCGCGGCCTGCCGCAGCACCCGGCTCTCCAGGCCCGCCGCCACCGGCCCCTTCCACTGCGCGAGCGCCGAGCGGAACAGGTCCACCGCCTGCTCGGGCTGCCCGTCCCGGGCAGCCTTGCGGCCCAGTCCCGCAAGGTGCTCGAACCGGGCCAGATCGAGGGCGGTGTGCGGCAGCCGGATGCGGTATCCGGCCGGATGGGTCTCGATGATGTCCCCGATGCCGCCGCCGACGAACTGGCGGCGGATGGCGGAGACGCAGATCCTCACCTGTCCCCTGGCGGAGGCGGGCGGGGTGTCCTCCCAGATGGCCTCCAGGAGCCGTTCGATCGGTACCACGCGGTCCGCTTCGAGTAACAGAGTGGCGAGCAAGGCCTGTTGGCGGAAGCCGCCGAGGCGGACCTTGTGGCCCGCGCACTCGACTTCGAGCGGCCCCAGTATTCGGAAGGTGAACGGTTCTTGGTCGCGCGCTGACTGCATTGGGCTGAGCCCCTCCCCACGTCGGCGGTGCACCATCACTTTTCGTCCCCCCAAAAGAAGCCGGTCCGCAAGGCCGGTCCGGCTTCCGGGTGCGGCGCTCCCGCCCGGCTCATGCGGTAGCCGGGCGGAGCGCGTACAGCAGGATTTCAGATCGTCGTCGGAGTCTGGGTGGAGGCACCGGTCTGCGGCGGTGCCGAGGGGGCCGGGGCGGGTGCTCCGGCCGGGGCGGGGCGGTTGATGCGCAGGGAGAGCGCCAGCATGCCCAGGGCGAGCACACCGACGGTCAGCGCCGCGTAGCCGACGCCGTGCGCGCCGCCGAGCGAGAAGCCCGAGGCACCCGCGACACCGCCGAGGCTGATGCCGATGTAGATCGTGCTCTGGTGCAGCCCGAGGACCATCGGGGCGGACTGCGGCGCGGCGGCGACCGTCCGCAGCTGCTGCGGCACGTTGATCATCCAGTGGCACACCCCCCACGCGGCGGCCAGGACGAAGGCCGCGGCCATGTTCCGGGCGAGCAGCGGGGTGAGCGTGGCGGCCACCACCAGCAGCGGCGCCCCGACGCGGATGGTCCGCACGGCGCCGATACGGTCGGTCAGGCGCCCGGTGAGCAGGTTGCCCGAGACCGCGCCGATGCCGAAGCAGAGCAGGATCAGCGAGGTGCGGCTCGCGTCGCCGTCGGTCGCCCGGTCCATCACCTGGTCCACGTAGTTGTAGACCGTCCAGCTGGTGCTCAGGCAGAGCAGGGTGGCCAGCAGCGTGACGAGCACCTTCGGCTGGCCGAGAGGCGCGAGCCGGGCGCGCAGGGTGGTGGCGGCCTGACCCGGCAGCTCGGGGATGGACGCCGCGATGCCGACGGTGGCGACCACGGTCAGGCCCACCACCAGCCAGAGCGTGGCGCGCCAGCCTGCCTGGTCGCCCAGCCAGGCGCCCAGCGGAAGCCCGAGCACGATGGCCGCGGTGAGCCCGCCGACCACCAGCGCGGTGGCCCGGCCGCTGCGCTCGGGCGGTGTCATCGCCCGTGCGGTGGCAAGGGAGTTGGCGGTGTACATGGAGGCGCCCGCTCCGGCCACCACGCGGCCCAGCATGGCCCAGGTGTAGCCGTCGGCGACCGCGGTGAGCGCGTTTCCGACGGCGAAGACGGTGAGCGCGCCCAGCAGCAGCTGGCGGGGCGGGCGGTGGCCGGTCGCGGCGGCCAGCATCGGCCCGCCGATCGCGTACGCCAGCGCGAACGCGGTGATCAGCCAGCCGGCGGTGGTCCGGGCCACGCCGAAGTCGTCGGCCATCGGATCGAGGATGGGCGCGATGACGAAGGTGTCGACGCCCATCGCGAAGTTTCCTACCGCGAGGACGAGTAATCGCAGACGCACAGTGGCTCCTTGGATGGGTACGGGGAGGGGGCGCGGGTGGGTGTCACCCGTCGGGCAGGAGCTTGAGTCCGGCGTTGCGGCCGAGGCCCAGCCGGTCGATGAGTTCGATGCACAGCAGCGCCATCTGCTCCAGGACGCGCGCGTTGTGCAGGTCCCCGGCGTCGAGGCCGCGCAGCCCCGCCCGGTCGATCAGCTCGATCACGGGGATCTTGGCCTCGTAGTCGTCGCCCGCCACGAACACGTCGAGGTGGGCGCCGTCGAGCCGGCCGGAGAACAGGGTGGCCGCGCAGGAGGTGTTGAACGCCTTGACCACGAAGGCCCGCGGCGCGGCCTCGGCGATCAGCTCCGTCATGCTGGCGGCACCCGAGCGCTCCGGCAGCGCCCCGGCCGCCTCCACCGGGTTGGTGGTGTCGATGAGGATCTTCCCGGCGAGCGCGGAGCTGTGCTCGCCGACGAAGGCCAGGACGTCGTCGGCGCCCAGGGCGAGGGTGATGAGCTCGGCGCGCAGGGCGCTTTCGACGTCCCCGGCGACGACCTTGCCCACGGCCCCCGCGCCCGCGTCGGCGGCCGCCCGCACCGCCCGGTCGCCGCACCGGTCGGCGAGCTGCACGGTCTCCCCGGCCCGGGCGAACAGATGGGCGGTGGCCCGGCCCATGGGGCCCGCGCCGATCACGCTGATGTTCACGCCGGTACCTCGCTGCGCCGTGCCTGGGGGGCGATGTTGTGGTTCACCCGGAACACGTTGGCGGGGTCGTAGCGCTCCTTGAGCGCGCCGAGCCGGGCGTACGCGTCGGGGGTGAACGCACTGCGGACGTGGTCGGCCCCCGCCGAGGCGTCCAGGAAGTTCAGGTAGCGGCCCCCGGTGGCCCAGGGGGCCATCGCGTCGACGAGGAGGTCGTCGGGGCCCGCCCCCATGTCCCGGGGGCCGCCGGGGGCGACGGTGAAAAGGCAGTACGCGGCGTCCCGGTTGCCCACCGCGTTGGCATGGCGCACCGGGCTCGCGAGCGCGCCGCCGAGGTGGCGCAGCTCGACCAGGCCCAGCGTGCACCCGGAGCCGGGCCCCGCGTGCGCGAGCAGCCGGTCGGCCGCCGCGCGGTCCAACGGGCCGAGCATCGCGGTGCGTTCGTGGTACGCGTACGGCACGGTCGGGTCGCCGTGCACCGAGGCGATCTCGGTGTACGGCATCTCCCGCACGGTGTCGAGCAGCCGGGGCCCCGACTCCCGCAGCCGCTGGACGAGCTGTTCGCCGGCCGGGGCCGACCCCGTGAAGGCGATCCGCACCTGGGTGACGAAGCGCCCGCGCAGCTCGACCGGCAGCGCGGGGTCGTCCGGGAAGCGCACCAGGGCGATCGAGGAGGTCATCTCGCGCGGCACCCGGGCGGTCCATTCCAGCCAGGTCCGCAGCACGTCCGGGGCCAGCGCCCCGTCGAAGCTGAGGCACCCCCCGTACAGCCTGCTCACCGGCATGAGGCCGATCTCCAGCGAGGTGACCACGCCGAAGTTGCCCTTGCCGCCGCACAGCCCCCAGAACAGCTCGGGCTCGCGCTCCTCGTCGACCACGCGTATCTCGCCGTCGGCGGTCACCACGTCGATGCTGCGGATGTGGTCGGCCGCGTAGCCGAAGGTGCGGGCCATGACGGCGAGGCCGCCGCCGAGGGTGTACGAGACGGCGCCGACCAGCGGGGACGAGCCGTTGAGCGGCGCCAGGCCGAACGCGGCCCCCTCGTGGATGACCTGCTCCCAGCGCACCCCGGCCGCCACGCGCGCGCTGCCCCGCTCCGGCGCCACGCGCAGCCCGGTCATCCGCCGGGTGGAGATGAGCACCGCGCCGTCGGCGGCCATGGCCGCGCCGTGGCCGGTCGCCTGCACCGCCACCGGCAGCCGCCGGGCGGCCGCGAACCGGACCGCCGCCGCCACGTCCGCGGCCCCGGTCGCGCCGACGACCAGCGCGGGCCGGTGCTCCAGGAGCGTGTTGAAGCCCGCGCTCTCCTCGGCGTGACCCGGCTGCCCGGGCAGCAGTACGGGCCCGCGCACGACGGCGGCGAGCCCGGCCGCCTCGTCGGCGCCGATGGGCGGGGTGTGCTGGACGGCGGATCGCACGACTGAAGCCTCCTGTGTCGGCAGGGGAGCCCGGGCCGCCGACGGCGGCCCCGTACCCAGATCGTCGGCCGCCGCCCGCCGGCGCCGCCATCCCGAGATGAAGGTGTTCCCACCTCGGCATCCCCCTCAAGTGAGGGGGTGTGCACGGGGGTTGGAGTGGGGGACCATGGAGGGGACGACTCGCACATGACGAGGTACCGAGCCGCGCCCCACGAGTCGCGCACCCGACGAGGAGTGACCGGTCCCGTGACTGCGCCCAGGAACGCGAACGCGAGCACCGCCCGAGCCATCGACGCGCTCCTCGCGGACATCCGCACCGCCCCCGACGCCCTGGCGCTCTTCGCCACGGCCTCCGACCAGCTGCGCCGACTGCTGCCGTACGACGCGGCGGTGTGGCGGGCCACCGACCCGGTGACCGGCATGATGACCTCGCCGATCCGGGTGGAGAACCTGACGTCCGAGGGCTGTTCGGTGTACTGGGAGTCCGAGCTGCTCACCGAGAACGTCAACCTGTTCCGCGATCTGGCCCGCGCCGCCGTGCCGGTGGCCGGGCTGCGCGCGGCGACCGGCGGGCTGCCCGGCCGCAGCACGCTCTACCGCGACTTCCTCGCGCCGCGCGGCCTGGACGACGAGCTGCGCGCGGTGCTGCGGGTGGGCGGCCACCCCTGGGGCCAGGTGAGCCTGTTCCGCGCCCAGGGAGCACCGGCGTTCGGCGCCGACGACGCCTTCGTCGTACGGGAGTTGTCCACGGCGATGGCCCGGCGGCTGCGGTCGTTCACCGAGCCCTCCGCCGAGCCGACCCCGAGCCGTGGCCCCGGCCCGGGCCTGCTGCTCTTCGACGCGGGCGGCCAGCTGCTGTCCGTCAACGACGAGGCGCGCGAGCTCCTGGACGACCTCGTCCCCGGCCCCACGACGGCGACCGCGCTCGGTGTGCGCGTACCCGCGTGGATGCACAGCACGGCGAGCAAGGCGCGGGCGATAGCGGCGGGCTGGGACAAGGGCAGCGCGCGGGTGCGGGTGCGCAGCAGGGGCGGCCGCTGGCTGGTCTGCCACGCCTCCTGCCTGCGCGGCGCGGACGGCGAACTGGGCGTGTCGGCGGTGGTGATCGAGCGCGCGTCGATCTCGGAGGTCGCCCCGCTGATGGTGAAGGCGTACGAACTGACCGACCGGGAACTGGAGATCACCCAGTACATCGCGCGGGGCCTGGGCACGGCGGAGATGGCCGGGAAGCTCTTCCTCTCCCCGCACACGGTCCGCGACCATGTGAAGGCGATCTTCGAGAAGGTCCGGGTGTCGAGCCGGGGCGAGCTGGTGGCCAAACTGTTCACGGAGCACTACGCGCCGCTGGCGGAGGAGTCGGAGGAGCGGGTGTGGGGGTGAGGGCGACGCGTCGGTGCCGGTTCGACGGCGGCGGTTGGCGGGGCGGCCGGGAACGGTTCCCGTGCCCTCGGGGAACGGCCTGAAGTAGCCGTACACACGGCCCACCCATCTCTTCCACACAATCCACACATGTGTTTGACTCGGCGGGCTGGTGGCGGACGTGCCCGGGGTGTCCGGGGGGAGGCTTGTCGTGGCGAAGAGGACGTCGGCTGCGGCGGCACGGTGGGGAGCGGGCGACTCCGGAGCGCTGGAGATCCTGGAACTGCTCGCCGCGCAGGCGCCGTTGCAGGAGATCGACGAGGTGCTGCTGAGGGTCCACGACCGGGGCGCCAGCGCCGACGAACTGGCGCGTATCCATCGGGCGGGCCGCCTCGGCCGCACCGTACACGGCCTGCTGAGCGGCCGGCGGCGGCGTGAACTCGACCTGGCGGCCCTCATCGAGACCTCGCGCGACCTCATGGGCGCGTGCGATGTGGACGGCCTGCTGAAGGTGGTGGCGCAGCGAGCCCGCCAACTCCTGGACGTGGACGTGGCGGTGGTGACCCTGCTGACGTCGAAGGACGGCGATTCGGTCGTCCGGGCGTCGGCCGGAGTCTGCAACTCCTTCCACACGGGCATCCAGTTGACGGGTGGCCGTGGCATCGGCGCGGTGGTCCGGGCCACCGGCGCGCCGTTCTGGACGTCCGACTACCTGACCGAGCCGGACATCGACCACGACCCGGCGCTCGACGCGATGGCGGCCCGCGAGGGCGTGCGCTCGGTCCTCGCCCTGCCGCTCCACCACGACGGCGGCAGCGTAGGCGTGCTCTACCTCGGCCAGCGCGAGGTCCGCCCCTTCGAGCCCGCCGAGGTCGCCCTGATGGGCTCGCTGACGGACCTGGCGGCTGTGGCCATCGACAAGGCCCAGTGGGTGGAGCTCTACAACGCCGAGGTGGCCAAGCTGGAGGAGCACAGCGCGCTGGCGATGGAGACGATCGAGGCGGAGCGCCGACTGGAGGTGGTACGCGACCACATCCTGGGCCTGGCCCTGTCCGCCCGGGGCCTGGCGGCGCTGGCGGACGAGGTCGGCATCCTCCTGGACGGCGAGGCGATCGTCCGCGACCACCAGGGCGGCGTGGTGGCAGGCCGCGAGTCCGCCTTCCCGGCCCCCCAACTCCCCGCCCCGGCCCCGTCCCCCCGCCCCCCGGTCCTCCTGGACGGCGGAGTCTGGCAGGCGTCGGTCTGGGCGGGCACGACGTGGCTGGGCCACCTCCTGTTCCGCCCCCGCACCCCCCTGGACCCGGAGGGCGAACGCATCCTGGCCTACACGGCACAGGCGTCGGCGGTGGCGCTGCGGATGCGGGCGGGGGCGTCGGAGCTCATTGGGCCGCATTGAGGGGTCGGCCCCGCTGGTGCGAAGCCGGTCGTCTCAGGGTTCGCCCAACACGCGTCGGGCATCGGCGACGACCCGGTGCGCGTCGGCCCCGTAGACCGCGGACTCGCTCAGGGTCTGCCATACCCGGAGATAGGTGGCGATGCTGTCGGCGTCGTCGATCCACAGCTCGGCGTGCCAGTCCTCCACGACCACGAGCCGCTCGTCGTAGACCCAGAAGCTGTTGCCCGGCCAGATCTTCAGCGACGCCGTGAAGGGGACGATGCCCAGCTCCACGGTGTCCAGGCCGATGACACCGGAGAGGTGGTGCAACTGGGCGGCGAGCACGGACGGCGGGCAGACCAGGGACCGCAACGCGCCTTCCCACATCATGATCCGGTACTTCCGGCCCGGCCGGTACAGCCCTTCCTGCCGCTGGATCCGGGCGCGTACGGCGTCCTCGGTGTCTCGCGGCGACCGCATCAGGTCGGCGTGCCGGTTGAAGGTGTGCCGGGCGTACTCGGGGATCTGCACCATGCCGGGGACGAGGACGTTCTCCCAGATGGTCAGGACGCGTGTCCGCTCGTGCTCCACCGTGACGGCGTCCTGCACGGGCCGGTGTCCCGAGGCGAGTTGGCGACGCCACGACCGGATGTGCGACTCGAACCCCCGCAGCCGGGCGAGCAGTTCTTCATAGGTGTCGGGCTGTCCGGTCCCGTCCGCCCAGGCCCGCAGGTCCTCGGCTGTCGCCGTCTGTTTGCCGTTCTCCAGCTTGCTGATCTTGACCTTGGTCCATCCCGACCCGAGCCGCTCAGCGAGCTGAGTACCGGTGAGCCGACCTTCAGGCGCCGTGAACCGGAGTTCCCGGAGCCGGATCCCGAGATCCTCGCGCGCTTTCTGGTAGTCCGTGCTCACCGGTACTCACCTGCTTACTCCTCCTTCGCGGCCAGCTCGGCCACAAATTGCCTGTTCGGGGTGGCGTAGTGCTGCGCCACGTCACGCAGCCGGTTGTACTGGTTGACGCGCGCCGGTTCGGTGATCAGCTCGGCGCCCGTGAGGTTGTCGTCGTCATCGAACAGGCACAGCGCGACGATGTGGGAGTCGAAGATCCAGAAATCCTCGTCCGGAAGGTCTGCACGCCTGGCCTCGTCGCGCCACATGTTCCGGACTTCCTCACCGAGCTCGGTGTTGTGCTCGGCATGCGCCAGCAGGTACAGCTGGCCCTCGGTCGGCGGGTTGTCGACGATCCGGACGCGCCCGACGTACGCGCCATCCCGCGTCTTGGCGCCGATCGTACGAGCCCACGGTGAGTCCATGTCCCATGTCGGCGTCTCACCCCGGGCGAATTGGGCGTAGGTATCGGTCGCCTGGTCCGACGCGTAGCCCTTGCGCATCTCCAGGTGCCAGGCGCTGTGCCGGAAGTTCTCGAACATTCGGGCAAACGTGTCCGGGCCGAGGACGCGCGGTTCGGTGTCCCGGTCCTTGGGACCGAAGTCGATCAGCGTGTTGCGCGGCACCACGACCGGGATCTCGTCCTCGTCCAGGTGCTGGAGCTGGGCGATGTCCTCGGGGTCGGTGAGCCGGGGGCCGTGCACGATGACCTCACCCGTGTCCAGGTCTTCGTGCACAGCGGGACAGGAGCCGCCACCACTGCCGGTGCCGTTGAAGCGCAGCCGTCGCGCCATGATCAGTTCCTTTCGTCGAGGACTGATCCCGTAAGCATCATGCAGACCAACGCCCCGTGGGTCCGGTTGGTTCGGCCTTCGTGAATAACATCGCGCAACTCCGCCAGGTGGTCAAGAAACTTCGAGTAACTCGCGTGGTGTCGATCAACTCACCATCCCTACCTTCCGGTTCATGGCAATGCAGATCAATGCATCGGAGTCTCAGGCGGCAACCGAGCTGCTGAGGGCAGCGCTGAAACGTGCGGGGATCGTTCTCCCGTCGCTGGGTACCGACGACGGATCATCCCTGGGGCTCGTCACCTTGGGGCGCGTGCGCCCCGACGTGGCGGTCCGGCTGGCCGCTCGTCTGGACATGGGGCAGGACGTATGAACGGGGCCGTGGAAACTCAGCGCGCGGTTTCCGATTGGCTCGCGTCCGCGCACCCCACACCTGCGAGGGCGTGGCTGGAGTGGCAGCGGGGTGGCATCGCGATGCTCCCGACGGGCCGGGTCTTCGACACGGTCCGCGTCTCCGCCGCGATCGTCCACGCGGCCGCGCAGAGCGGCGACTCGGGCGCCGTCGGCGCGTACCTCGCCCGCGTACTGGACGGACCCGTCATCCACGACGCCTACGACACGAGCGTCTGGTACTACGCCCTCGTGCCGCCGGGCAGCTGCGCCCACCACCGAGCCCCCGACGCGACACTGCTCGGCCCCGACCCGACCTGGCTCGGCGTCCCCGCCGTGCACCGCACCGCCCGCCCCGGGGTGTACTGGCTGCTCCCGCCCCGCCACCGCGCGGACCACTGCGCACCGGCAGGCGTGGACGAGGTGATCCACCACGGGCGCCACCGCATCACCGAGTGGGGCCCAGGGCCGGGCGGGCCTGACCTGGACACGATCGAGCGGGGCTGCCGAGACCTCCTCGACGGGTCGGCGGACCACGCGCACGACCTGGCCGCCGCGACGGAATCGACCCTGCGCGCCCGCGGCTACCTCATGCTGCTGCTCCCGGTCCTGGAGGACGCCGAGGCACGAATCCCCTCCGACGCTCCCGCACGCAGCCGCGTCCTCCTCGCCGTCACCGACGCGAAGCGCCAACTGGACCTGGCCACACGGGAAGCCAACCCGACCCGCCAGTACGCACACGTACGGCGCCTGGTCGACTGCTGCCACGGTTGCGTCAAGCTCCTGCGCGAGCTCGACGCGCAAGCCCCTGCCCGATGAGTACGACGAAGGGCCGGACCGGGAACACGCCCCGGTCCGGCCCTTCGCCGTACATCACTCGCTGAAGCCTGTGCCCCCGGCAGGATTCGAACCTGCGACACCCGCTTTAGGAGAGCGGTGCTCTATCCCCTGAGCTACGGAGGCGGGGCAACGTGCGGCCGCCGCTGTGGGCAGCCCAGGACAGGGTAGCGGATGGGGGCGGGGGAGCGGGGTGGGCGGGTCGCGGCCCGGGGTGACCGGCCAGCCCCGCTCCGGCCAGCCCCGCTCCGGCCAGCCCCGAGCCGGGGGCCGCCGATCTCGTGGAGGGAGGCCGCCCCGCGCCGCAGACCGCCTCCCCCCAGACGTCACCCGCCCACCCACGCCTCCCCCCCCCGCCCGCCTCGGCGGAAGCGCCGGGCCCAGCGCCCCGCCGACCTGGCGGAACGCGTTGCCGCGGCCGCCGCCATCCCCGCGAGGCGCCGCAGGTGCCCTGACACCCTCACACGCCCGCGCAAGGGCACGAACTCCGTCAAATTCGGGCCGAGAATCCGCCGCAATTTCCGGTACCGGCGGTACGACTTCGGTTTTCCTCGCGCGCTCCGCAAGAGTCGGCAGTCGATGTCCGTGGCGTTGGAGTCGCCCACTCTGGGGGAGCAAAAAGTGACCGGTCTCCGCACATTGCGTACGTACCTCCGCACATTTCCCGCCGCCCAGCAGCCGGACTGGGCAGGCCACCCGGAACTGGAGCGGGTGCGGGAACAGCTCGCCTCGCTGCCGCCGCTCGTCGACGCCGCGGACGTCGACGGGCTGCATGCGCGGCTCGCCGCCGTCGCGGCCGGAAAAGCGCAGGTCATCCAGTCCGGCGACTGCGCCGAGGACTGGGCCGAGACCGGTCACGGCGATGTCGCCCGCAAAGTGGGACTGCTGGAAATGCTGGCCGGGGTCATGAGGATGGCCTCGCACAAGCCGGTCGTACGGGTCGGACGGCTCGCGGGGCAGTACGCCAAGCCGCGTTCGCGGCCGACCGAGAACGTGGGCGGTGTGGAGCTGCCGGTGTATCGGGGGCATATGGTCAATGCCCCGGAGCCCCACCCGGAGTTGCGCCGGCCTGATCCGGCTCGGATGCTGACCGGATATCAATCGGCGTACGCAGTAATGGAGTTGCTGGGGTGGAGTGCTGCCCGGCGCGGTCGGATTCCGTACGACACTCCGGTGTGGACCAGCCATGAGGCGCTGCTGCTCGACTACGAGTCGCCGCTCGTACGCCGCCAGGAGGACGGGCGGCTGCTGCTCACCTCGACCCACTGGCCGTGGATCGGCGAGCGCACCCGTCAGGTGGACGGCGCGCATGTCGCGCTGCTCGCCGCCGTCGCGAACCCGGTGGCCTGCAAGGTCGGCCCGGGTATGACCGCCGGGGACCTGCTCGCCCTGTGCGACGCGCTCGACCCGCTGCGCACGCCCGGACGTCTCACCCTGATCGCCCGCATGGGGGCCGACCGGGTCGGCGAGCGGCTGCCCGGGCTGGTCGCGGCCGTGCGCGCGGCGGGCCATCCGGTCGCCTGGCTGACCGACCCGATGCACGGCAACACCGTCAGCGCGCCCGAGGGGCTCAAGACACGGCTGGTGGACACGGTCGTACGGGAGGTCGTGGAGTTCCACCACGCGGTCACCGCCGCGGGCGGGGTTACGGGCGGGATGCATCTGGAGACCACGCCGGACGCCGTCACCGAGTGCGTCACCGATCCGGAGCGGCTGCACGAGGTCGGCGACAAGTACATGAGCTTCTGCGACCCCCGCCTCAACCCGCGCCAGGCGGTCGCGGTGGCCTCGGCCTGGCTGGGCTGACCTCGTGGGGGCGGGGCGCATATGTTGGGGGTGCGCCGCCCGTATCCGTATCAGCCCTCACAGCCCGTATCCGTATCAGCCCGCACAGGAGGACACCCCGTGCCGCAGCCGCACCCCCCGGCCTCCGCCGAAGCGCTGCTCACCGCGCCCGGAGCGCCCTTCGCCGTGGAGCGCGGGGCGGACGGGGTGCCCGTTTATGTGGCTGGGCCACGGACCTTGCGGGAGTTCGTGGAGGTCACCTGGGCGTACGGGGAGCGGCCGTTTCTGGTGGCGGAGAGCGGGACGTATACATACGCGGAGTTCTTCGCGGCGGCCTCCGCGCTGGCCCGGCGGCTTGTCGGGGTGTACGGGCTGCGGCGCGGCGACCGTGCCGTCGTGGCCATGCGCAATCTGCCCGAGTGGCAGCTGGCCTTCTGGGCCGCGCAGCTGGCGGGGCTCGTGGCGGTGCCGCTGAACGCCTGGTGGGCCGAGGACGAGTTCGCGTACGCGCTCGACGACTGCGCGCCCCGGGTGCTGCTGGTGGACGGGGAGCGGCTGGAGCGGGTCGCGGGGTGGGCGCGCGGGGCCGGGGTCGCGGGCATCGTCTTCGAAGGCGTGGACGGTGAGCTTCCCGAGGGGTTCGAGGCGTACGGGGGCGGGCTGGCGGATCTGCTGGAGCTTGCGGCGGCCGAGCCCGGCGCCGGGCCGCCCGACGTGCCCCTCTCTCCGTCCGACGACGCCACGATCATCTACACCTCCGGCACCACCGGGCGGCCCAAGGGCGCCGTGGCCACGCATCTCGCGCAGGCCGGGGCCGCGCTGAACCCCCGCTTCCACGCCGCCATGTCCGCGCTCGGGCGGGGCGAGGTGCCGGGGCAGGGGGCGGCGCCGGTCTCCCTGGTGACGTATCCGTTCTTCCATGTGGCGGGCTTCAGCGGGTTCTACTCCGTGATGGGGTCGGGCGGCACGCTCGTCATGATGCGCAAGTGGGACGCGCGGCGGGCGCTGGAGCTGATACGCGAGCACAAGGTGACGCACTACGCGGGCGTCCCCACCACGGCACTGCAACTCCTCGACGCGGCGGAGGAGACGGGCGACGCCATGGCGTCGCTGCGGATGTTCAACACCGGTGGGTCCGCCGCGCCGCCCGGGCTTGTGGGGCGGCTCGGCTCGCGGTACGGGGAGCGGATCGAGCCGCGCAACGGGTACGGGCTGACCGAGACGAGCGGGGGAGTGCTGGCCAACTTCGGTGCGGAGTACCGGGGTTGGCCCGACAGCGTGGGGCGGCCCACGCCCACCACCGAGGTGCGGGTCGTCGGCGGCGACGGGCGGGACGTGGCGGACGGCGAGGTGGGCGAGCTGTGGCTGCGCGGTCAGTCGAACATCCGGGGGTACTGGAACGACCCCGGGGCCACCGAACTCGCCTTCGTGGACGGGTGGTTCAGGACCGGGGACCTGGCGGTGGCGCGGTCCGGCCGGGTCTCGGTGGTCGACCGGATCAAGGACATGGTGATCCGGGGCGGGGAGAACGTGTACTGCGTGGAGGTGGAGGCGGCGCTGCACAGCCATCCGGCGGTGCTGGACGCGGCGGTCCTGGGTGTGCCGCACCCCCGGCTGGGGGAGGAGGTGGGGGCGGCGGTCCAGGCGGGGGCTTCCGTGACCCCGGAGGAGCTGCGCACGCACGTGGCCCGCACCCTGGCGGCCTTCAAGGTCCCGGAGCATGTCGTGATCGTGGGGGTGCCGCTGCCGCGGAACGCGACGGGAAAGGTACTGAAGCGCGAGCTCCGAGACTGGTTCTCCCCCACCCCACCCCTTCCCTGAACCCTCCGGGGGTGGGTGGGGGCGAAGGCGGTTCTCCCGGGGGCTTCGCCCCCGGACCCCTTGGCGGGGGCTGCGCCCCCTGCACCCCGCTTCGTTCGGCTGCGGACGGTGCTGGGTTGCTCGCGCAGTTCCCCGCGCCCCTTGGATGGGCCTTTCGGGCCCTCCTGTAGGGGCGCGGGGAACTGCGCGACAAGCCCCCACCGGCCCGCAGCCGACCGACAACCGCCGGAGGCTTTCGGGAAGGGGTGGGGTGGGGAACCAAACCCACGAACACCGGCCCGCAGGCAAATCACCGCACGCGGAAGCAAGGGGCGCGGGGAACCGCGCGGAGAGCCGTACACAAACCTCAGCCCCGCGTCACCCGTACCCGATAATTCCCCAGCTCATCCACCCCCAGCACCGCCACCCGCACACCCCGCTCCCGATCCGTGAAGTGTTCCCCGGGGGCGAAGGGGGCGTCGGAGAGTTCGGCCTGGACGTTGGGGCGGCGGGTGCAGCCGCCGCTGTCCTTGGTGCTGTCGGCGACCGTGATGGGGCCGCGGCCCGTGTCGACGTCCGTGTTGACGCGGTAGATCAGGACGCCGGGCTTGCAGACGGCCTCGTCGTTGCCGGTCCGGGTGCGTACTTCGAGGGCGTAGCCGGACTCGTCCGAGAGCGGGACGAAGACCAGCTTGCGGCCGGTGCCCGGCGCCGAGAGCGGGGTCAGCACGTACTCGCTCGTACCCGGCCGCGACGCGCAGCCGACCTGCGAGTTGTCCACCCAGCCCAGCTTCCACTTGTGCCAGCCGAGCATGTCGTTGTTGGCGCCCCAGTCCTCGGACATGATGTCCCAGTGGCCGACCGCCCCGCCGCCCTCGGGCGTGTACAGGTCGGGCAGCCCGAAGATGTGGCCGTTCTCGTGCGGCAGCACCCGGTACCCGGTCTCGTGGTACGAGCCCGACCCGTCGTCCTGGCGGCTGTAGACGAAGGACGTGTTGGACAGCGGCACGCCGTTCGCCACCGGCGCGTCCTCGTTCCCCGAGAAGGTGACGGACAGGACCGTGTCCAGCGCCGACGGGCCCGCGTTCGGCGTCATCAGGATGTTGACCAGGTCGTACGCGGCGAAGTTCACCCGTGAGCCGGCCGCCGCCACGATGTCCTTGACCAGCCGGTGGTAGCCGGGCTCGTACGGCGCGCCGCGCTCTATCCCGTACGCCGAGAACGCCTGCGGCATCCGCAGCCACTGCGGGATCGGCGCCTCGGGGCGGTAGTCGAGCCGCCCGTACGACGCGGTGCGGAACCACTGCGTGGTCTGCGGGAAGAACTCCGCGTACCGGCTCAGCGCGGGCTGCGGACCCGGCGCGTCCGGGAAGTCGACCATCAGGGTGAGCGCGCGGACCGTGCCGGTGGAGTGCGCGTAGCCGGGCGGGGTCGGCAGGCCCTCCGACATCTGCACGCCCATCGTGGCGCTGATCCGGCACGGCCCGAGCGCCAGGTCGCCGCCGGTCGCCACCGGGCCCGCCGACGCCCGCGAGGGGGCCACGAGCGTGGTGCTGCCGGACGTCATCGAGGCCAGGACCACGGCGGCCAGGGCGGCCCCGGCGAGGGTGCGGCGCCGGCGCGGGTCGCGCGGCCTGCCGGATATCGGGCGGCGGGGCCCGCCGGACTCCTCCATACGTACGTCCATACGCACGCCCGCCTTCGGCCGTCCGGCAGCAGGCCGGTCCCTGACTGCGCTCGTGCGATCACCCTGTGTCGGGCGTGTCGCGGGCGCGCGCTGGGTGGGCCGGGCGTGTGGTTTTCCGATCCGGAGGTTGTGACTCAGGTCACACAAAACTGCCCGGCCGGTCGGAAATAACCGGGGAGCCTTTCCCCGTTTGCACCTGTGTCCCGCCGAAACGGGGAGAGCTTCCCCGCTTCGGAAACGTGTCAGAGCAGCTGCGAGACGTACGAGCAGCTTCGAGACCAGCAGCTTCGAGACTTCGAGAAGGAGTACGCGCCGTGTCCACCGCCACCGCACCCACCGCCGCAGAGCCGCGCCGCGCCCCGCGCCCGCGGGCCGACGCCCTGCGCAACCGGGAGCGGATCATCGCGGCGGCCCGCGAGATGTTCGTCGAGGAGGGCGCCATGGTGCCGCTCGACGAGATCGCGCGGCGCGCGGGCATCGGCAACGCGACCCTCTACCGGCACTTCCCGGACCGCGCCGAGCTGATCACCAGCGTGGTCCTCGCCGTCATGGAACGCGTCGCGGTGGCGGCGGAGACGGCGGCGGCCGAGGAGAGCGACGCCTTCGCCGCGCTGCGCCGGTTCGTGTACGCGGCGGCCGACGAGCGCATCGGTGCCCTGTGCCCGATGCTCTCCGAGGGCTTCGAGCGGAACCTGCCGGAGCTGGAGGCCTCCCGTGACCGCCTGGACGGGGCTGTCACGGACCTCATGGCGCGGGCGCGGCGCAGCGGCCAGTTGCGCGACGACGTCGCCGTGGGCGATCTGATGGTCGCCCTCTCCCAGCTCACCCGGCCGCTGCCGGGCACCGCGTGCCCGAACATCGACCAATTCGTCCGCCGCCATCTGCAGCTGTTCCTCGACGGGCTGCAAGCCCCGGCGCGGTCCGAGCTGCCGGGCACGGCGGCGACCCTCCAGGACCTCAGCCAGATGCAACCGAGCGCTGTCGGGTAACGCGCCAACCGAGTACATCGAGCAACCGCCCGGCAGCGCACCGGACTTCAGCCCCCGCCGCAACACTCGCAGCACCCAAGACTTCCGTACTCACTCCGCAGACCTCCGCAGACCTCCGCAGACCTCCGCAGACTTCAGCACTCCGCTTTCCGCACAACGCGTCCCAAGGTGGCTACACCCATGTCAAAAACAGCCCAGGCCCCGGCTCAGGACCTCGCTCCTGACCCCAGTCGCTGGAAGGCCCTCGCCTTCATCGCGCTCGCCCAGTTGATGGTCGTGCTCGACGCGACGATCGTGAACATCGCCCTGCCCTCGGCCCAGAAGGCCCTGGACATCTCCGACGGCAACAAGCAGTGGGTCATCACGGCCTACGCCCTCGCCTTCGGCGGACTGCTGCTCTTCGGCGGCCGCATAGCCGACCTGTGGGGCCGCAAGCGCACCTTCGTCGTCGGTCTGCTCGGCTTCGCCGCCGCGTCCGCGCTCGGCGGCGCGGCCACCGGCGAGGCCATGCTGCTCGGCTCCCGCGCGCTCCAGGGCGCGTTCGGCGCGCTGCTCGCGCCCGCCGCGCTCTCCCTGCTCGCGGTGATGTTCACCGACGCCAAGGAGCGCGCCAAGGCGTTCGGCATCTACGGCGCGATCGCCGGTGGCGGCGGCGCCGTGGGCCTGATCCTCGGCGGCTTCCTCACCGAGTACCTGAACTGGCGCTGGACGTTCTTCGTCAACATCCCGTTCGCGATCATCGCGGCCGCCGGTGCCTACTTCGTCATCCGTGAGCCCTCGGGCACCCGCAACCGCTCGCCCCTGGACGTCCCGGGCGTGGTCCTGTCCACCCTCGGCCTGGTCGCGCTCGTCTACGGCTTCACCCGCGCCGAGTCGGCCGGCTGGTCCGACACGCTGACCGTGTCCATGTTCGTCGCCGCGGCCGTGCTGCTGCTCGCGTTCGTGGCCACCGAGGCCAAGGTCAAGCACCCGCTGCTGCCGCTGCGCGTCGTCACCAACCGCAACCGGGGCGGGGTCTACCTCTCCCTGGGCCTCGCGATCATCGCGATGTTCGGCCTCTTCCTCTTCCTGACGTACTACCTCCAGGTCGTGAAGGGCTACTCGCCGGTCAAGACCGGCTTCGCGTTCCTGCCGATGATCGCGGGCATGATCACCGGCTCCACCCAGATCGGCGCCCGGCTGATGACCCGGGTCCCGCCGCGCCTGCTGATGGGCCCCGGCTTCCTGACCGCCGGCGTCGGCATGCTGATCCTGACCCAGCTGAAGATGGACACCTCGTACGCCGGGCTGATCCTGCCGGCGCAGATCCTGCTGGGTCTCGGCATGGGCACGGCCTTCATGCCCGCGATGTCGCTGGCCACCATCGGGGTCCAGCCGCGTGACGCGGGTGTCGCCTCCGCGATGGTCAACACCTCGCAGCAGGTCGGCGGCGCCATCGGCACCGCTCTCCTGAACACCATCGCGGCCTCGGCCACCACCGCGTACGTCACCTCGCACGCCGCCACCGCCAAGAGCGTGGAGCTCCTGAAGCTCCAGGCGATGGTGCACGGCTTCACCAGTGCCATCTGGTGGGCGGTCGGCATCCTGTTCCTCGCCTCGGCGATCGCGGTCACGCTGATCACCACGGGCAGCCCGGGCGCCGGCCCGGTCTCCGGCGAGGGCGACGCCGTCGAGGACGAGGTCCGCATCCCGGTGGTCGCCCACTGAGACAGGCCCTCGGGCCCATGGGCCCGCCACCTTGGTACGTACGGTGCGTACGTACGTAACGCACCGCGACCTGCCCTGGTTCCTCAACGGAGCCAGGGCAGGTCCGCGTTCGCGTCCTTGGGCTGAAGGCCCTCGGCGATCAGGCGCATGATCTGGCCCAGCTGCTCGGCCTGTTCGGGGGTGAGCCGGTCGAACATCGCCTGGCGCACGGCGGCGACATGGCCGGGCGCGGTGCGCTCCACCACCGCGAACCCCTCGTCGGTGAGCGCCGCGAACTGGCCGCGCTTGTCCGAGGGGCAGTCCTCGCGGCGCACCCAGCCGTTCTTCTCCAGGCGGGCGATCGCGTGCGAGAGGCGGGACCGGGTGATCTTGGCGCCGATGGCCAGCTCGGTCATCCGCAGCCGCCGCCGGGGCGCCTCGGAGAGCTGGATGAGCAGCCCGTAGTAGATGTGCGGCATTCCCGCGTCACGCTGGAGCTGGCGGTCCAGATGGTCTTCGAGGAGCGTGGTGGCATGGAGGTAGGCGCGCCAGGTGCGCTGCTCGTCGTCGGTGAGCCAGCGCGGCTCCTCGGCGGGGGTGGTGGTCATGGACTCCACTGTACGACTACTCCTTGAAAGTTGAACTAGATGGAGATAATCTCGACGCCAATAGAAACTTTAGAGTTCAAGTAGATCTCTTCACGGCCAGTAGACAGGGAGTCCGCCATGACCGCCACCTCCGCAGTCGACCCCGGCGCGACCCGTGACACCTCCGTCGCCGCCCACGCGGGCGGACCGGGCGGCGACGCGGGGCGGATGCCCGCCCTCTACCTCTCGCACGGCGCCCCGCCGCTCGCCGACGACGCCCTGTGGCCCGGCCAGCTCGCCGCCTGGTCCGCCGCGCTGCCGAAGCCGAAGGCGATCCTGATGGTCTCCGCTCACTGGGAGGAGGCCCCGCTCGCGCTCGGCGCCGTTGAGACCGTCCCGCTGGTGTACGACTTCTGGGGTTTCCCGGAGCACTATTACCAGGTCACGTACGCGGCTCCCGGCGCCCCGGAACTCGCCGACAGTGTACGGAAGTTGCTGCGCGGCGCAGGAACGCCGGTCCAGGACATCGCGGACCGCGGCCTCGACCACGGCGCGTACGTCCCGCTGGTGGAGATGTTCCCGGCGGCCGACATCCCGGTCCTGCAGATCTCCCTGCCCACGCTCGACCCCCAGAAGCTGATGGCGATCGGCCGCAAGCTCGCGCCGCTGCGCGACGAGGGCGTACTGATCGTCGGCAGCGGCTTCTTCACCCACAACCTGGCCGCGCTGCGCCACCAGGGAGGCGTGCCCGCCTGGTCGGCCGAGTTCGACGACTGGGGCGCGCGGGCGCTGGCGGCGGCCGACGTGGACGCCCTGCTCGACTTCGCGCACAAGTCCCCGGCCGGACGCCTCGCCCACCCCAGGACCGAGCACTTCGCCCCGCTCTTCGTGGCGCTCGGCGCATCGGACGCGTACGGCGAACTGGACGCCCAGCGCAGCGTCATCGAGGGCTTCTGGATGGGCCTGGCGAAGCGCTCGGTGCAGTTCGGCTGACGCGCGCATGAGGCAACCGCAGGCACCGGCCCGTACCTCGTAAGAGGTACGGGCCGAAGTCCCTTTGCGCTACGGCCTAAAGCTCCTTCTCGTACCAGGCGACGTCCCAGTAGCGGTCGAACTTGCGGCCCACTTCCCGGTAGGTGCCGACGTACGCGAAGCCGAAGCGGGCGTGCAGGCGCGCCGAGGCCTCGTTGGGGAGCGTCATGCCCGCGTACGCGCGGTGGACGTCCTCCTTGCGCAGGGCCTCGAAGAGCGCGTCGTAGAGCAGCGAGCCGACGCCGCGCCCTGCGGCGTCGGGCGCGAGGTAGACGCTGGTCTCGACCGAGGTCGAGTACGCGGCCTTCGGCCGGAAGGGGCTGCTCGTCGCGTATCCGAGAATCCGGGCAGTCTGGACATCCTGAGCAACCAGAAGGCGGTGTGGGCCGTCTTCAGGATGGGAGCGCAGCCACGAAAGACGCTCCTGCGGGGTGAAGGCGACCATGTCGAATGTGATGGCGGTCTCACGGATGTAGTGATTGTAGATCTCCGTGAGGGCCGTTATGTCGGCCTCGACACCGGCCCTGACCTGCACCTCTGTACGTCCTTGCGGCATCCGTCCTCCGTCCGTGGCGGCACAGGGTACTGCATGATCACGAAAATCGATGGGCGGGACGGGAATTCTGTCCGGATTCCAGCCGTTGTTTCCATCGGATGCAGGGCACCCGCGAGGGTGTCGCGACCTACACAGCAAGGGAGCACGCATGGCAACCCGCGCCGTCGCCCGCAGTCGGTCCGCCAGCAGCGGATCCGAGTCTGGGAGCAGTGTTCGCGCCGTCAGCGGGGAGATCGCCGACCGCGACCTGGTCGGGATGTACCTCGACGAGATCGCGCGCACGCCGCTGCTCGACGCCGCCAAGGAGGTCGAGCTCTCCCAGATCATCGAGGCCGGTGTGTACGCACGCCAGATCCTCGACGGCGCTGTGACATCAGCCGTTGTCACGGCGGGGGAGAGCAAGGCCGGTGGCGCCAGCCCCGAGGAGCTTCAGGCGCTCGTCGCCGAGAGCGAGCGCGCCAAGGACCTCTTCATCCGTTCCAACCTCCGCCTCGTGGTCGCCGTGGCCCGGCGCTACCCGAGGGCGGGCCTGCCCCTGCTCGACCTGATCCAGGAGGGCAACGCGGGCCTGGTGCGCGCGGTCGAGAAGTTCGACTACGCGAAGGGCTTCAAGTTCTCCACGTACGCGACGTGGTGGATCCGCCAGGCCATCACGCGCTCGATAGCGGACCAGTCCCGTACGATCCGGCTGCCCGTCCACCTGGTGGAGGAGCTGGGCCGGATCCGCCGGGTGCAGCGCGAGTTCAACCGGGAGAACGGCCGCGAGCCCGAGCCGGCCGAGGTCGCCGCGGAGCTGGGCTCCACGCCGGAGCGGGTCATCGACGTCCTGGACTGGGCGCGCGACCCGGTCTCGCTCAACATGTCGGTCGACGACCAGGGCGAGACGCAGTTCGGCGACCTCCTGGAGGACACCTCGGCGATCTCCCCCGAGCAGTCCGTCCTCACGCTGCTGCGCAGCGAGGAACTGGACGACCTGATCGGCAAGCTGGACCAGCGCACCGCCTCGATCATCAAGATGCGCTACGGAATCGTCGACGGCCGCGAACGCACGCTGACGGAGGTGGGCAAGGAACACGGCCTCACCCGCGAACGAATCCGCCAGATCGAAAAGCACGCGCTGCTGGAACTGAAGAAGATGGCCAGGGACACGGGCTTCGACGCGGCGGCGTAAGGGGGCCGCAGGCCCCTTTGAGGGGCGCGGGGCTGCGACATTCGCGGCTCCGCCGCGATGGGGGTCCCCCCTGTTCGAGCGGAGCCGAGAACTTGGGGGAGCGACCAGCCACGCACGGACCCGCCCCCGAAGGGCTTTTGGGGGCGCGGGGCTGCGACATTTGCGGCTCCGCCGCGTGGGCGCGACCAGCCCCCACCGGCCCGCACCCGAAAACGCGCCTCCCAGGACGGCCGCGGTCCCGGGCGCGCGTTCAGGGGCGCGGGGAACTGCGCGACCAGCCCCCACCGGCCCGCACCCGAAAACGTGCCCCCCGGAACCCCGCTCCGCCCCCCCCCGAGCCGCCCGGCGAGGGCTTTAGGGAAGGGGCGGGGAGGGGCAAAAGCCCGCCGCAGGCGCCCCAGACCCGCACCCACCCATCCCCCCCAAGACGAGCCCCCGGCACCCTCCCCCCCCCGGTGCCGGGGGCTCCCCCGCGCCCAGGAGGGCCGGGGCGGGGCCCGGGGCCAAGGCCCCGGAACTACAACGGGGCCCCGGAACTACAACGGCCCCGCCGCCCGAGACAGCCGCGCCCCCAACTCCGCCAGATAAGAAGCCATGGCCACCGGCTGAGCCACCACGAACTCGCAGTCCACCAGCGCCAGCCGAATCGCCAGCCACTCCGGCGAGTCGGCGACCCGCACCCGCAGCCGGCACCGCGACTCGCCCAGCGCCTCCGGCACCCCCATCGACCCGGGCAGCCGAGCCGTCACGAAGTCGGCCGGCGCCTCGAACGTCACATCCAGATCGACCGTCGGCTGCATCCGGGCCAGCGACCGGCTCACGAACTCCGCCGGGTCGCGCGCGGGCAGCTCCCGTGGCGCGAACCGCGCCCCCGTGGCGAACGGATCGGCCACCCGGTCGACCCGGAACGTACGCCAGTCCTCGCGCTCCACGTCGTACGCGACGAGGTACCACCGCCGCCCCGTCGACACCAGCCGGTACGGCTCGACCTGGCGGTGCGACTCGCTGCCGTCGCCCTTGCGGTACGCGAACCGCAGCCGCTCGTGCCCGGTGACCGCCGACGCCATCACGGTCAGCGTGTGCGGGTCGACGGTCGCGCTGTCCCCGCCCCACCCCCCGGTCAGCGGCATCGTCGCGGCCTGGAGCGTGGCGACCCGGTGGCGCAGCCGGGACGGCAGCACCTGCTCCAGCTTGGCGAGCGCCCGTACGGACGCCTCCTCCACCCCGTCGACCGCGTGCCCCGCGCCCGCCCGCAGCCCGACCGCGATCGCCACCGCCTCCTCGTCGTCGAGGACCAGCGGAGGCATCGCCTTCCCCGCGACCAGCCGGTACCCGCCGTCCGCGCCCAGCGTCGCCTGGACCGGATAGCCGAGCTCGCGCAGCCGGTCGATGTCCCGGCGGACGGTGCGCCGCGAGACGCCGAGCCGGTCCGCGAGTTCGCCGCCGGGCCACTCGCGGGGCGTCTGGAGCAGGGAGAGGAGCTGGAGCAGCCGAGCCGGGGTGTCCGTCATGGATCCAGGGTCCCAAAAATTAGGACGCGATCTGGCCTATATAGGGTCTAGCTTTCTTCTCATGACCTCCACAACGACCAGTCCCCCAGAAGACGCGACCTCGGCCGCCGGCACGGCGGCAGCCGCGACCGACCGCCGCCGGTGGTTCGCCCTGGCCATCGTGATGACCGCGGCCTTCATGGACCTGGTCGACGTCACGATCGTCAACGTTGCCATCCCCTCGATCCAGAAGGACACCGGGGCGACCTTCGCCTCGATCCAGTGGATCACCGCCGGGTACGCGCTGGCCTTCGCCGCAGGGCTCATCACCGGTGGCCGCCTCGGCGACATCCACGGCCGCAAGAAGCTGTTCCTCATAGGCATGACCGGCTTCACCATCGCCTCCGCGCTGTGCGGCTTCGCCGCCAACCCGGAGATGCTGGTCGCCTCCCGCATCCTCCAGGGCGCCATGGCCTCCCTGATGGTGCCGCAGGTGCTCTCGATCATCCACGCGACCTTCCCGGCGGAGGAGCGCGGCAAGGTGTTCGGCATGTTCGGCGCGGTCATCGGCCTGGGCGCGGTCTCCGGGCCGATCCTGGGCGCGCTGCTGACCGAGTGGAACCTGTTCGGTCTCGAATGGCGCCCGATCTTCCTGATCAACCTGCCGGTCGGCATCGCCGGTCTGATCCTGGGTGCCAGGTTCATCAGCGAGTCGAAGGCGCCGAAGGCCCTGAAGCTCGACCTCGTGGGCGTCGCGCTTGTCACCCTCGGCCTGCTGATGCTGCTCTACCCGCTGACCCGCGGCCGCGAGCTGGGCTGGCCGCTGTGGGGCTATCTGTCGATGGTGGGCAGCCTGGTCGTCTTCGGCGCGCTCGTGGCGTACGAGCGGGTCAAGGCGCGCCGGGACGGCTCGCCGCTGGTGGAGCTCTCGCTGTTCCGGGTGAAGAGCTTCGCGGCGGGCATCGCGGTGCAGCTGACGTTCGGCATCGTGATGGGCATCTTCTTCCTGGTCTGGACGCTGTACATGCAGATCGGCCTGGGCTGGAGCGCGCTGCGCGCGGGCCTGACGGGCATCCCGTTCTCGATCGCGATGTCGGCCGCGGCCGGTATGTCGGTCCAGGCGCTGGTGCCCAGGTTCGGCCGCAAGGTGCTCCAGGCGGGCGCGCTGATCACCGCCCTCGGCATGCTGGTCTACATCTGGGAGGCGCACCACTTCGGTACGGACATCGCCCCCTGGCAGATGGCGCTGCCGCTGGTGGTGCTCGGTATCGGCATGGGCCTGATCGTCGCCCCGCTCACCGACGCGGTCCTCTCCGAGGTCCCGCAGGAGCACGCGGGTTCGGCGTCCGGCCTGATCAACACGGTCCAGCAGATGGGCAACGCGCTGGGTCTCGGCCTGGTGTCGGTGGTCTTCTTCGGCTCGATCAGCGACAACCTGGCGCTCTCCGACATAGGCCCGGCGTTCTCCACCGCGTTCCAGCACTCGCTGTGGGTCGTGGCCGGGGTCTGCGCGGTGATCTTCATCGGCATGTTCCTGCTCCCGGCCAAGCCGAAGCAGCACCTGGAGGGCGGCGCCTCGGACGAGGTGCCCGCGGACGCCCCGAAGGAGCCCGCGCTGACGCCGTGAGGTGACCAGCGCACGGGGAACGTGAACGGCGGTCCGGAGGCCAACTGTGGCCCCCGGACCGCCGTTTCGTTTCTGCCGCCGTGTCGTCCGGATCAGGCGGCCGTGGCCGCCGCCTCGCGCTCCGCCTGCTCCATCCGGGCCCGGCCCTTCTTGCCCGTACGGATCGTGTAGAACATCAGGCCGCCGAGGACCGCGAACGGGAGGGCGTTCGAGACGCCGACCATCGTGTCCGTGTCGAGCACGTACACCAGCGCTGCCTTCAGGCTCGCCTCGGCCAGGAACGCGACACCCCAGATCACGGTCAGTTTGCGCTGTGTCCGGCGGAAGCCCGGGTACTGGTCCCACATCGCGTTCCACTTCGCCACGCCCTCGCGCGTGCCGTCCGTGCCGAACTTGCGGCCGAAGTAGAAGATCAGCGGCCGCTTGAGCGTGAGGCTGAACAGGAACGCGAGGCCGAGCAGTCCGGTCAGCGCCGAGTCCTTCAGGAACAGCAGCTTCGCGCTGTTGTACGCGAGCGCGCTCACCGCGCTGAGCAGCAGCGTGATCAGGATCATCATGCCGAACTCGTCGACGCGCCGGTGGAGCGCGAAGTACAGACCTATCTCGGCCACCGGCCACGCCGAGATGAGTAGCAGCGCGGGCACCTCGCTCATCCCGTGATCGGTGAGCATCCCGTAGGTGATCCACGGTAGGACGACGCTGAACAGAATCGTCGGACCCCATGTGAGCAGCGTTGTTCTGGCACTACCGGCACTGGACATGCCGAACTCCCTTTCCCCCGCCGACCGGTCGTGGTCGGATCGGCGGAAGCATAGAGAGCGAAAGGGGGTTGGCGGAAATTGAACCCCGGAAGGCCGCGAGCAGTTCCCGTCCAGCTGTGCTGACGTCGCGTCATGAGACGTGCGCGCGGCGTTCCATCGCCGTGCGCGCCGCTTCCTGCGACGCGTACACCTCGCACATGTGGCTGCCGTCCGGCGTCGCCGTGTGCTCGACTTCCCACAGGCTCAGCTCGGTGCCGTCGAGCAGCAGGAACGCGTGCTCGTAGAGGATGACGCCGCCGTCCCGCCGGTCCGTGCGGCCCTGGCCGCCGAGCGCGCGGGTGATCTGGTGGGCGAGGGCGCCGCGCAGCAGGCGGGCGACCGGCTCGCCGGGGCGGTCCGGGTTCTCGGCGCGGCGCAGCAGCCGGCGCGCGTGGTCGGCCGACTCGTCCGGTACGTACATCCGCGTCGCCCCGGAGGACTCCACCGGCGCGAGGTCGCTCAGGGGATCCGGGCCGTGCCAGCCGTCCAGGCCGTCCACGCCGTCCAGTTCGCCCAGGTAGCTCAGATATCCCAGCGGCCCCAGGCCCGACGGCGCGCCCAGCCGGGCCGCCGCCAGCTTCGCGCTCTCCTCGTCCGCGTACAGCTCGTTGCCCCGCTGGTGGACGAGCTCCCAGAGGGTGACCGTGGTGCCGTCGAGCAGCAGGTACGTGTGGCGGTACGTCTCGCGGCTGAGCCCCGGTCGGCCGGGGCCGCCCGAGACGTGCAGCGAGGAATGGAGCGACGTGGTGTGCGCGAGGGCGGAGTCGAGGCTGTCGACCAACTCGTCCGGCAGCTCGAAGGAGTTCAGTGCGCGGCCGAGCAGACCGGCGACGTGCTCCTCGGCTGTTTCGTACTCGCACTCGTTGGGAACCAAGGCGTCTCCCCGCCGTAGCTGTTCGTCACGTAGAGGGTGCTCAACGTAGCCCCTGCGCGCGTTTCGCGCAGGGGGCATGGCCGAAACATTCTCATCGGCTTGGAACGGAAACGGGCGGCGGTCCGGGGTCGTTCCCGGACCACCGCCCGCGGCGGGGCGCCGCGCCGACTAGGCCGCGCTGCCCGCCTGCCACTCGCTCCAGCCCATGTTCCAGCCGTTCAGGCCGTTGTCGGGGGCGATGGTCTTGTCGGGCGAGCCCTTGACCGTCACCACGTCGCCGATGAGCGTGTGGTCGAAGAACCACTTGGCGGGGGTGTCGCCCTGGGCTCCCTGGACGTCCCGCAGGCCCACGCACCCGTGGCTTGTTCCCTCGTTGCCGAACGGGTCGCCCTTGTACCAGTAGTTGCCGTGGATGAAGGTCCCCGACTCGGACAGGCGCATCGCGTGCGGCACGTCCTTGATGTCGTACTCGCCGCCGAAGTTGACCGTGGCGCCGTTCATCCGCGTCTCGGTGAACTTCTCGGAGATCACCATCTGGCCGTTGTACGTGGTGTGTTCGGAGCTGCCCGTCGAGACCGGGATGGTCTTGATCGTCTTGCCGTCCTGCTGGACGGTCATCTGCTGCGTCTTGGCGTCGACCGTGGAGACCTGGTTGCGGCCGATGGTGAAGGTGACCGTCTTGGACTGGACGCCGTAGACGCCGTTGGCGCCCTGCACCCCGTCCAGCGCGATCTTCATCGTCACCTTCGACCCGGCCTTCCAGTAGTCCTTCGGCCGGAAGTCGAGGCGGTCGGCGCCGAACCAGTGGCCGACCACCTGCTGGCCGCTGCTGGAGCTGACCGTGATGTGCGACTGGACGGCCTTCTTGTCCGTGATCGACTTGTCGAAGTTGAACGAGACCGGCATGCCGACGCCGACCGTGGAGCCGTCGTCCGGCGTGTAGGTGCCGATGAAGCTGTTCTTCGTGGTCACCGTGGTGAAGGAGGAGTTCTCGGTCGCGGGGCGGCCCTTGTCGTCCTTGCCGGTCGCCATGATCTTGTACTGGGTGCCCCGGTCCAGCTTCGCGGTGGGCTTCCAGGACAGCCCGTCGGCGGCGAGCGCGCCCGCTATGGCCTTGTTGGTCTGCGCCTCGACCATGGTGACCTGGGTGAGCTTGCCGCCCTGGGCGGTGACCGAGGTGCCGTTGATGCCCGCGTTGGACGAGCCGTTCTTCGCGGAGATCGTGATCTTCAGGGTGGAGGCGTCCTTGGCGGCCGAGGCGTCCGAGCCCTTCTTGTCGTCCTTCCCGGCGCCCGACGCGCTGCCGCCGCAGGCGGTCAGGGTCAGGGCGCCGAGCAGCAGCGCGGAGACGCCGGCCAGCGCCCTGCGCCGGTTGGTGCGCCGAAGCTGCGGGGTGCGGGGCTGCGGCTGCGCGGCGGTGTCCGGCGAGATCACGGGCTGCTCCATCTGTGCGGGCGTTGGTCAACGCGAGCGTGCGTGGAGTACCCGCGCATGTGCTGTGCGTGCGTTACTCCAGTACGTGCACAGAGCACACATATAAGGTGAATGGTTGCGAGAGTGAGGTGTGACTCACGCCACATCTGGCCGTTCCGGCGGACTCAACTCCCGTACAAATCATGGTAAGACGGGAATGTCCCACCCGCACCTGTCCCGCTCACTCCCGTCACACCCGCTCCCGTCACCCCCTCGGCGGCGAGCACGGCCTTGGTGATCGCGCGGGCCACCAGGTCCGCGCCCGCCGCGAGTACGTCGTTGAGGCCGAGCGGCGACAACGGCTCCCCGCTGCCGGTCGCGAGGGCGAACACCGTGTCGCCGTCGTGCAGGAGATGGACCGGCCGGATGGCCCGGGCCATGCCGTCGTGCGACGTACCCGCCAGCTTCTGGGCCTGCGCCTTGGTGAGCGGCGCGTCGGTGGCGACGACAGCGAGCGTGGTGTTCAGCGGCGGCAGGCCCATGGCGGCCCGGCTCTCGGCGATCCGCTTCAACGCGGCTTCGTGGACGGCCGGTTCGGGATACGTGAGGCGGCCCTCCAGCCCGTACAGGGCGCCGGTGACGGGGTCGAGCACCGAGCCGACGGCGTTGACGACGACCAGCGCGCCGACCGTGACGCCCGAGGCGAGCTGGGTGCTCGCGGTGCCGACGCCGCCCTTGAGGCCGCCCACGACGGCCCCGGTCCCGGCGCCGACGTTGCCCTGTTCGACCTCGGCCGTGGCGGCCGCGACGGCCGCGCGGCCGGTCGCCGCGTCCGGGCGGGCGCGCCAGTCGCCGCCGCGCCCGAGGTCGAAGAGGCAGGCGGCCGGGACGACCGGAACGACCTGCTCCGGCTCGGGCCCCACCCGTACCCCGCGCCCCCGCTCCTCCAGCCAGGCCACCACACCACCGGCCGCGTCGAGCCCGTACGCACTGCCGCCCGTCAGGACGACGGCGTCGATGCGCTCCACGACATTGCGCGGGTCGAGCGCGTCGGTCTCCCGGGTGCCGGGCCCGCCGCCACGTACGTCCACGGCGGCGACGGCACCCGGGGCCGGGGCGAGGACGACGGTCGTACCGCTGAGAGCGCGCTCACCCGGAACGCGCGCGTGCCCGACGAGGATGCCGGGGACGTCGGTGATCGAGTCGGTCATGAACCTGACGGTACGCCTGCGGGGGCGCGGGAGCCGGGGCTTGTGCGGTGACGCCGGTCCGGGTCCGCGGGCATCGGGTCACGCCCGCGCCGGGCTCTCGGGGGTACGCCGGCTCAGCGCCGTCCCGACGGCCACGGTCGCGGCGGCGGCCAGGCCCGCCACGAGGACGGCACGCTCACCCGCGAACGTGCAGGCCAGAATGGCGAGCGCCGAGACGGGCAGGGTCAGTTGCTGGGGCGTGGTGCGCTTGAAGTGGCGGGCGTGCAGGGCCCAGACGGTCAGCATGAACACGGCGGTCGGCACCGTGACGGCGGCCGACGCGGCGGCGGTCGAGATGTGTGCCTTGCCGACCCGCTGCTCCACGGCGACCTCCATCCCCGCGCCGATCGCGGCGGCCGAGCCGAGGAGGACGGAGTGCCCGTACCCCCAGACGAACGCCTGCCGGTTGGAGGTGAGATGCCCGGCGATGGGCACCGCGAAGTAGATCCACCACGCGGCGAAGACGATCAGCAGCCCACCGCCCGCGAGCGGCAGCAGATCGCCCAACGCGTCGTGCTCGTCGAGCGCCTGCTGCACGGCCACGGTCGCGGCGGAGACGGTCTCGCCGAGCACGATCAGGGTGAACAGGCCGTACCGCTCGGCGATGTGGTGCGGGTGCCAGCTGGTCTGGGTGGTGCGCTCGGCGATCACGGGTACGGAGAGCTCGGCGGCGGCCAGCACCACGAACACCCACGACCGGGCGGAGTGCGGCACGAAGAGCAGCCCGACCCAGCCCAGCTGGCACACCACGAGCCCGGCCGCGTACCGCAGGGCCATCCGGCGCTCACCTGGGCCCGACGCCGAGCGGGCGGCGCGCAGCCACTGACTGGTGAGCGCGAGCCGCATCACGATGTAGCCGACGATGCAGACCCCGAAGTCGCCGTTGTCGAAGGCGCGGGGCACCCCGGCGGCGAGGATGAGCACCCCCGCGATCTGCACCAGGGTGACCACCCGGTAGAGCGGGTCGTCGCTGTCGTAGGCGGAGGCGAACCAGGTGAAGTTCATCCACGCCCACCAGATGGCGAAGAAGACGGCCAGATAACCGGCGATCCCGTGGCCGACGTGCCCCTCGGCGAGCGAGTGGACCAGCCGGGCGCCGGCCTGGGCGACGGCGACCACGAAACAGAGGTCGAAGAAGAGTTCCAGGGGGGTCGCCGCGCGGTGTTCCTCGTGGCGACTGCGTGCGGTCATGCGAGGCATGGGGCCTAGGAGACCAGATGGAAAGGGCGGGGAATCCCGTAACGCGCCGCCATGGGGATTCTCGTGGTGCGCCGCTCGTGGGTTCCCCTTGCGCGCCGCTCGCGGGTTCCCGTAACGCCTCCTTGGGCTCGTGGGCTCACGTGACGAGCCGTAGGGCCCATGGGTCCCCTGCCGGGCGGGACCTAGGGCAGGGCCAGGACACGACATTGGCCTCTCACCTCTCCCTTTCCCCAGGCAGAGCCTTGAGGTATCAGGACTCGTCTCACCCCCCTGGGATCCACCATGAGTTCCGCACTTCACGAACGGCCCGCGCAACGGCCCGCGCGGCCGACGCCGACAGACTCCGGCCCGGTGCCCGGCGGCCAGGACCGTGACCAGTACCGCCCCGGCCGTACGATCACCGACTGGGAGCCGGAGAACGAGGCGTTCTGGCAGTCGGTCGGCCGCAGGGTCGCCCGCCGCAACCTGTGGATCGCCGTCCCCGCCCTGCTCGTCGCGTTCGTGGTGTGGCAGGTCTGGTCGGTCACGGCGACCAACCTCAAGGACGTCGGCTTCGGGTTCAGCACCTCGCAGCTGTTCTGGCTGACCGCGATCCCGGGGCTGACCGGCGGCACGGCCCGGATCCTCTACACGTTCCTGGGCCCCATGATCGGCCAGCGCCGCTTCACCGCCCTGTCGACCGTCGTGCTCGTGGTGCCCCTGATCTGGCTGGGCGTGGCGATCCAGAACCCGGACACCCCGTACGCGGTCATGGTCTCCATCGCGGCCCTGTGCGGCATCGGCGGCGCGAACTTCGCCTCCTCCCTCGCCAACATCGGCTTCTTCTTCCCGAAGGCGCAGAAGGGCAACGCGACCGGCATCAACGGCGGCCTCGGCAACCTGGGCGTCTCGGTGGTCCAGCTGGTCACCCCGATCGTCATCACCTCGTCGGTGATCGCACTCGGCTCCGCCCAGCACAAGGCCGACGGCACCCCCGTGTACCTCCAGAACGCGGCCTTCCTGTGGGTGCCGGTCCTGGTGGTCCTGGCGGCCGTCGCCTGGTTCGGCCAGAACGACCTGAAGGTCGCCGCCACCCCCTTCCGCCAGCAGAAGATCATCTTCCGCCGCAAGCACACCTGGCTGATGACCTGGCTGTACGTGGGAACCTTCGGCTCGTTCATCGGCTTCGCGGCGGCCCTGCCGCTCCTGATCAAGACGACGTTCCCGGCGTACTCCATCGCCACCTACGCCTGGATGGGCCCGGCCCTGGGCGCGCTGGCCCGCTGGGCGGGCGGCTGGATCGCGGACCGGCTGGGCGGCGCGCGCGTCACGATCCTCTCCTTCGTCGGCATGGCGCTCTCCATCATCGGAGTGATCAACTTCCTTCCCGCCGGAACGGATTCCGGCAACTTCTACGGCTTCTTCGCCTGCTTCCTGTCCGCCTTCCTCTTCTCCGGCATCGGCAACGGCTCGACGTTCCGGCAGATCCCGGTGATCTTCCGCAACCGGCAGCTGAAGGGCCTGGAGCCCGGCACCCCTGCGTACGCGAAGGCCCTGAAGCAGTCCGAGATGGAAGCGGGCGCGGTGACCGGCTTCACCTCGGCGATCGCCGCGTACGGCTTCTTCTTCATCCCGGCGATGTTCGCCAACTTCGCGGTCACCAGCGCGATGTGGGGCTTCGTGGCCTTCTACGCCAGCTGCGTCCTGGTCGCCTGGCACTACTACGCGCGGCACTCGGCGGAAGCCCCGTCCTGACCGGGGGCGACACCGAGCCCGACGGGGGCCGGGGACACCGGCTCCCACCCTCCCCAGAATTCGGAAGGCGCACACCATGACGGTGACCGCAGGCGAAACGACGGACGCTGCAAGGACAGAAGCGACGGACGCTGCAAGGACAGAAGCGGCGGACGCTACAAGGGCAGAAGGGACAGAGGTGAAGGCGAACGGCGGCGCCTGGCGCGGCTTCGCACCCGGCCCGTGGTGCGACACGATCGACGTCCGCGACTTCGTCCAGCGCAACTACACCCCGTACGAAGGCACCGCCGACTTCCTCACCGGCCCCACGCCCCGCACCACCGCCGTCTGGGACAAGCTGCTCGCCATGTTCCCGACGGAGATCGCGAACGGCATCCACGACGTCGACACCCGCACCCCCTCCCGTATCGACGCCTTCGCACCCGGCTACATCGACCCCGACCGGGACCTCATCGTCGGCCTGCAGACGGACGCCCCGCTCAAGCGCGCCATCATGCCCAACGGCGGCTGGCGCATGGTCGAGAGCGCCCTCACCTCCTACGGCCACGAGGCCGACCCCGACGTCAGGGACATCTACACAAAGCTGCGCAAGACCCACAACGACGGCGTGTTCGACGCCTACACCCCGGAGATCCGCGCCTGCCGTTCCTCCGGCATCATCACGGGCCTGCCCGATGCCTACGGCCGGGGCCGCATCATCGGCGACTACCGCCGCGTCGCCCTCTACGGCGTCGACCGCCTCATCGAGGCCAAGCGCGCCGACCAGGACGCGCTCGCCCACGAGTGGCCCACCGAGAGCGTCATCCGCGACCGCGAGGAGACCGCCGAACAGATCCGCGCCCTCGGCGAGCTCAAGTCCATGGCGCTCTCCTACGGTTACGACATCTCCGGCCCCGCCACCACCGGCCGCGAGGCCGTCCAGTGGCTGTACTTCGGCTATCTCGCCGCCGTGAAGGAGCAGAACGGCGCGGCCATGTCGATCGGCCGCATCGACACCTTCCTCGACATCTACCTCCAGCGCGACATCGCGTCCGGGACCCTCACCGAGTCCCGGGCCCAGGAGTTCATCGACGACTTCGTCATCAAGCTCCGCATCGTCCGCTTCCTGCGCACCCCCGAGTACAACGAAGGCTTCTCCGGCGACCCGACCTGGGTCACCTGGTCCATGGCGGGCCTCGGCGAGGACGGCCGCCCGCTGGTCTGCCGTACGACCTTCCGCGCCCTGCGCACCCTCTACAACCTCGGCCCGGCCCCCGAGCCCAACCTCACCGTCTTCTGGTCCCAACGCCTTCCCTCCGGTTTCAAGGAGTACGCGGCCCGGGTCGCCATCGACACCAGCGCTCTCCAGTTCGAGTCCGACGAGCTGATACGCCCCAAGTACGGCGACGACACCGCCATCGCGTGCTGCGTCTCCGCGATGGCCGTCGGCAAGCAGATGCAGTTCTTCGGCGCCCGCGTCAACGTCGCCAAGGCCCTGCTGTACGCGATCAACGGCGGCCGCGACGAGCGGACCGGCGCCCTGGTCGTCGAGGGCTTCGAGCCGATCACCGACGAGTACCTGGAGTACGAGACGGTCGCCGAGCGGTACGACGCGATGCTCGACTGGCTCGCCAGGACGTACGTCCACGCCCTCAACGTCATCCACTGCATGCACGACAAGTACGCCTACGAGCGCATCGAAATGGCCCTCCACGACCGGGAGATCCTGCGTACGATGGCGTGCGGCATCGCCGGTCTCTCGGTCGCCGTCGACTCCCTCTCCGCCGTCAAGCACGCCCGCGTCAAGGTCGTCCGCGACGACACCGGCCTCGCCGTCGACTACGAGATCGAGGGCGACTACCCGGCCTACGGCAACAACGACGACCGCGCCGACGCCCTCGCCGAGCGCCTGGTGCACGACTTCATGGAGAAGGTGCGCCGCCACCCCACGTACCGCGACGCGGTGCACACCCAGTCCGTCCTGACGATCACCTCCAATGTCGTCTACGGCAAGAAGACCGGCCACACTCCCGACGGCCGCCGCGCCGGCGCCCCCTTCGCCCCGGGCGCCAACCCCATGAACGGCCGTGACCGGCACGGCTACATCGCCTCCGCCCTCTCCGTCGCCAAGCTCCCCTACGACGACGCCGAGGACGGCATCTCCCTGACCAACACCATCACCCCCGACGCCCTGGGCCGCACCCCCGAGGAGCGCATCGCCAACCTCGGCGGCGTCCTCGACGGCTATATGGCGAGCGGCGGCTTCCACATGAACGTCAACGTCCTCGACCGCGCCACGCTTGAGGACGCCATGGCCCACCCGGAGAACCACCCCCAGCTGACCATCCGGGTCTCCGGATACGCCGTCAACTTCGTCCGGCTCACCCGCGAGCAGCAGCTCGACGTCATCAACCGCACCTTCCACGGCGCGCTGTAGCCCCGTTGGCGCACCGGCCATCCCGAACAGTCAGCCCGAACCGCCGGCCCGAGCACCGAGGAGCCCGTCATGACCGTGCTGACCGGTCGGCCCGCGGGGGTGGTGGCCCCGGCCGCCACCCCGGCGGCCGCCGCGACCCGCCGCCCCGTCGAGGGCTCGGTCCACTCCTGGGACCTGTCGACGGGTGTCGACGGCCCCGGCAGCCGCTTCGTCACCTTCCTCTCCGGCTGCCCGCTCACCTGTCTGTACTGCCACAACCCCGACACCTGGCGGATGCGGAACGGCAGCCGCACCTCGGCCGACGACGTGATCGCCGAGGCCCGCAAGTACACGGCGTTCATCGCGGCCGCCGGCGGCGGCGCGACCGTCAGCGGGGGCGAACCCCTGCTGCAGCCCGTCTTCACCGGCGAACTGCTGCACCGCCTCAAGCACGAGCTCGGCCTGCACACCGCGCTCGACACCTCCGGCTTCCTCGGCGCCCGCGCCACCGACGCGCTGCTCAGGGACGTCGACCTGGTGCTCCTGGACCTCAAGTCCTGGGACCGGGACACCTACAAGCGGGTGACCGGCCGCCCGTTGCGGCCCACCCTGGACTTCGCCCACCGCCTCGCGGACCTCGGCCAGGACGTCTGGGTACGGTTCGTACTCGTCCCGGGGCTCACCGACGACCCCGCGAACATCGAGGGCGTCGCCGCCTTCGCCGCCCGCCTCGGCAATGTCTCCCGCGTCGACGTCCTGCCCTTCCACAAGCTCGGCGAGGCGAAGTGGCAGGCGCTCAAGATGCCCTTCACCCTGCACGACACGCCGTCCCCGACCCCCGACGAGGTCGCCGCCGCCCGGGCCGTCTTCACCGCCCACGGCCTGCACGCCATCTGACTGAAGGGTTCACCCCACCGCCTGTCAAAACAGGTGAAACCATCCCAGAGCCACCTACGGTGGCCAGGTGACCGAGCCTCCCGCAGCATCGCCGCCCGCCGTCGCGCTGCGCGCGACCGTGGCCGGTACCGCCGTCTCCTTTCTGCTGGTCCTCGCCATCCTCTTCGGCAGCCGTGGGCTCAAGGACTTCGACTCGGCGCTCCTGCCGTACGCCGTGGCCACCGTCTTCCTCGCCTTCGGCGTCGCCTACCGCTACACCGTCTGGATCTCCTCTCCGGGCGCCCGCCGCCTGTTCAAGCAGGGCTGGCGCAGCCTGTTCTCCGTCGCCAACTTCCGCCGCGCCCCCACCGCCCTGCCGAGGATGGCCGCCACCTATCTCGGCTTCCAGAAGTTCCTCGGCGCCCGCTCGCACGCCCGCTGGGCCGCCCACCAGCTGATCTTCTGGGGCTGTCTGCTGGCCGCGGCGATCACGTTCCCGCTGACCTGGGGCTGGTTCACCTTCACCGCCCCGACCGGTTCCGGACCCGGTTACGAGATGCGGATCTGGGGCGTGAGGCTGCTCGGTTTCAATTCGCTGAACTTCGTCGGCTGGCTGATGTTCCACGGCCTGGACATCGCCGCGGTCCTGGTCATCCCCGGTGCCGCGTACTTCCTGTGGCGCCGGATGAAGGACCGGGGCGCGATCACCGGCCAGCGGTTCGCCTACGACCTGGTCCCGCTGCTCCTGCTGATCGTCATCTCCGTGACCGGTCTCCTCCTCACCTTCTCGTCGATCTTCCTGCACGGCGGGGGCTATGAGTTCCTGGCGCTGCTGCACATGGTGACCGTGGTGCTCACCCTCATCTACATCCCGTTCGGGAAGTTCTTCCACATCGTCCAGCGGCCGGCCGCTGTCGGGATGCAGCTCTTCAAGTACACCGCCCGCCAGGACGAGCGGCTCTTCCACTGCCGCCGCTGCGGACAGCTGATCGACACCGCTCCTTACGTCGAGAACCTGCGGGGCACCATGCGCGACCTGGACCTCGGCTTCGACGCCTGGGCCGAGTACTGCCCGCGCTGCAAGCGGGTGCTGCGCGGCACCGCGTACCTCTCGCACGTCAAGAAGGGCTACAAGTGACCCAGCACGTCCCGCTGGACCCGTCCATCGCCCCGCCCGGCACCCGCAACTTCCGGGACGCGGGCGGCATCCCGGCCGACCAGTGGCACGCCGACCAGATCGGCGAGACGCTGGTCCCCACCCACTGCTGCTTCTGCGGGGTCCAGTGCGGGATGTATCTCCGCGTCGACGGCGGCGGCAAGGTCTTCGGCGTCGAACCCCGCAACCACGACATCAACCGGATGCGACTGTGCCCCAAGGGCATCAACGCGTATCAGCAGGTCAACCACCCCGACCGGCTGACCGCCCCGCTGCTGCGCCGCTCCCGTGACGAGCCGCTGCGCGAGGCGTCCTGGGAGGAGGCCCTGGACTTCACGGTCGCCGAGATCCGCCGCATCCAGGCCGCCCACGGCAACGACGCCTTCGGGCTGCTCGGTGGCGCCAGCCTCTTCTCCGAGAAGACCTATCTGGTCGGCAAGTTCGCCCGCGTCGCGCTCAAAACGCGGCACGTCGACTACAACGGCCGGCTGTGCATGGTCTCCGCCGCGGGCGCCAACAAACTCGCCTTCGGCATCGACCGCGCCGCCAACCCCTTCTGCGACATCCTCCTCACCGACTGCCTGCTCATCGCCGGGTCCAACGTCGGCGAGTGCTTCCCCGTCATGACCCAGTACCTGTGGGGCGCCCGTGACCGGGGGGCGTCCCTGATCGTCGTCGATCCGCGCGAGACGGCGATCGCCCGCACCGCCGACATCCATGTCGCCCTCAAGCCCGGCACCGACTCGGCCTTCTTCAACTCCGTCCTCCATGTGGTCATCAAGGAGGAGCTCGACGACGAGGGCTTCGTCGGCGCCCACACCACGGGCTGGGAAGAGGTCCGCGACAAGGCCGCCGAGTATCCCCCCGAGCGCGCCGCCGAGATCTGCGGGATCCCGGCCGCCCAGATCGTCGAGGTGGCCCGGACGTTCGCCCGCGCCCCCAGGGCCATGGCCTGGCACGCCCGGGGCATCGAACACCACTCGCAGGGCGTGGAGAACTGCCTCTCCGTCATCAACCTCTGCGTCGCCACTGGCAACCTCGGCAGGCCCGGCGCCGGCTACGGCACCATCACCGGCCAGGGCAACGGCCAGGGCGGGCGCGAGCACGGCCAGAAGGCCGACCTGCTGCCGGGCGGGCGCTCCATCATGAACCCCGAGCACCGCCGGCAGATCTGCGAGATCTGGGGCATCGAGGAGTCCGAACTCCCGCCCGCCGGAACCTCGATGATGGAAATGGTCCATCAGATGCGCCGCCAGGAGATCCGCGGCCTGATCGGTATCTGCAACAACCCCTTCGTCTCCCTCCCGAATTACACGACCGTCAAGAACGGCTACGACACCCTCGAATTCCACGCTCAATTCGACTTCTTCCTCTCCGAGACCGCGGCCAACGCGCACGTGGTCTTCCCCGTCACCACCTGGGCCGAGGACGAAGGCGTGATGGCCAACGCCGAGGCCCGGGTCGTCAAGCACAACAAGGCCCAGGAACCCCCCGCCGGTGTCCGCACCGACACCTGGGTGATCTGCCAGCTCGCCCAACGCCTGGGCGCGGGGGACAAGTTCGCCTTCCCCGGCTCGCGCGAGGTCTTCGACGAGCTGCGCACCGCCTCCGCCGGAACGGTCAACGACTACTACGGCATCACCTACGAACGCCTGGAGGAGACCGGCGGGATCGCCTGGCCCTGCCCCTCCACCGACCATCCGGGCACCCCCCGCCTCTTCGAGGACGGACGGACCTGGCACCCCGACGGCAAGATCCATATGCAGGTGGTCGAGTGGCACCCGCCCATGGACCCGTACGACGACGAACACCCCCTCTCGCTCACCACCGGCCGGACCGTCGCGCACTTCCTCTCCGGCAACCAGACCCGCAGGCTCGGCGCCCTGGTCGAACAGACCCCGCGCCCCTGGGTCGAGGTCCACCCCTCACACGGCTTCCGCAACGGCGACCCGGTCCGCGTCGTCACCCGGCGCGGCAGCGAGGTCTTCCCCGCCCTGGTCACCGAGGCCATCCGCCCCGACACCGTCTTCATCCCGTACCACTGGCCGGTCCCCACCTCCGCCAACGCGCTGACCATCGACGCCCTCGACCCCCGTTCCAAGATTCCCGAGTACAAGGTCTGCGCCTGCCGCATCGAGCCCGGCGAGCGGATCGACGAGGTCCCGGCGCCCCCGACCGCGCCCGGCCAGGTGGCCTACCCGGCGACCCTCTCCCGCACCGATCCGCTGCCGCCCACGTCCCCGCAGGGCCGTGGCACCGCCGAGAGGAGCTGACACCCGCGATGATGGGCAGAACGATCTTCATCGACCCGGGGCGGTGCATCGGCTGCCAGGCCTGTGTCTCGGCCTGCCGCGAGTGCGACTCGCACCGGGGCAAATCCATGATCCATCTCGACTACCCCGACGAGGGGCACTCGGTCGCCTCCCTTCCCACGGTCTGTATGCACTGCGAGGACCCGGTCGCCCCGTGCGCCGAGGTGTGTCCCGCCGACGCGATCCTGGTGACCGCCGACGGTGTGGTGCAGCAGGCCGACACCACCCGCTGCATCGGCTGTGCCAACTGCGTCAACGCCTGCCCCTTCGGCGTACCGAAGATCGACCTCCAGGCGAAGCTGCAGATGAAGTGCAACCTCTGCTACGACCGCACCGCCTATGGCCTCGCCCCCATGTGTGCCACGGTCTGCCCCACCGGCGCCCTCTTCTACGGAACCCTTGAGGAGCTCCAGGCCGAGCGCCCCGGTGTCCGCGTCGCCGACTCCTTCACGTTCGGCGATGTCGTCGTCTCCACCGGAGTGGCGATGGTCGTCCCGGCCGACAAGGTGCAGTGGCCGGTGCCCGGTGGCCTCCCGGTCGTCGAGGTGAACGGGAGAGCCGTGCGATGAGTACGCCGGAACAACCGTCCCCGGGCCGCCCGGAACCGGTGCCGGAGCCAGGCTCTGAGCCAGGCCCTGAACCAGCCACCACACCAGCCTCCTCACCGGCTGCCGGACAGACTCCGGCACCTGCTGCGGAGTCGGCCGCTGCACCGGCCGTGGGGCCGGCCCAGGCACCTGCCGCGCCACCGGGCGCGAGGCCCTGGCCGGACCCCGCTCAGGAGGCGCTGCGCGACCGCGTCGCCGCCGACTCCCTGACCACCCGCCGCGACTATCTGCGGATCGTCTCCACCGTCTCCTGCGGGCTCGCCGTCGGCGGTGTCGCCGTCGCCGGGGGAGTGCTCCACCGGCACGGTGACAGTGACGACACCCCCAGGGCCAAGCGCGTCGCCGCACGGCTCGGCCCCGGCGAGTCCATCGCCTTCCGCTTCCCCGGCGAGGACGACCGCGCGGTCGGCGTACGCCTCAAGGACGGCACCCTCGTCGGCTACTCCGCTGTCTGCACCCATCTGGCCTGCGGGGTGCTGTGGCGGGAGGAGCGGGGCAGCGAGGGGGAGCTGTACTGCCCCTGCCACGAAGGGGTCTTCGACGCCCGGACCGGAGAGGTGACCGCCGGGCCGCCGCCGCGTCCGCTGCCGAAGGTGCTCCTCGTGGAGGAGGTCGACGGAAGCGTCTGGGCGGTGGCCACCACCCGCTCCGGAGAGAGCGTCAAGGACGCCATGTGCCGGCAGTTCGGAAACCAGAGCCCGGACATGGCCGCCCGGATCGGCTGCTCCGGGACGCGGGCCCAGACCGAGAACGGCGAGCGGACATGAAGAGCGAGCGGACATGAATGCCGACAGCGGTACGGGGGCGGGCGCGGGTATGGGTGACGGTGGCGGGGCGGTCCCTCCTCGGCCGCAGTACACACCCGGCAGTGCGCAGCCCCGGCTCAACCGCCCGGTGCGGGACCGGTACCCCCAGATCCGCTCCACCAGCGGGTACGGCGACCCCCGGATCCGCCGCACCGGTCCGGGGCCCGGCGCGGGCACCGAGCAGGAGCCCGAGCGGTCCTCGAAACTCAGCGCCCGCCTCGCCCTGGCCGTCACCGTGGTCATCGGCCAGCTCTGGGGTCTGACGGTCGTCGTCAACGAGTGGATGAAGGGCGCCACGGCGACTGCCTGGTGGGGAGCGGGTTTCCTGGGCCTGTCGTTCGTCGTGGTCCTCGGGCTGTGGCTGCTCGACCCGAGGGACCGCTGAGGGGAGGGGGAGGGTTTCAGGGCTGCCTTGTCATCCTGGGCAGGGGCAGGGGCAGGGGCAGGGGCAGGGGCAGGGGCAGGGGCAGGGGGCGGCGTCGAGGTCGAGGTCGGTGCCGGAGCCCGGGCCGGGGCGAGGGGTGGGAGCTGGACTGGCGCCGTCGTCGGCGCGGTGTCGCCGTACCCTGGAAGCATGAGTACCGCCCCCGCCCCCGGACCGCGCGACGCGAAGCCGGCGCCCGACCCGAAGCCCAGGCCCGCGCTGGTCTTCGACGATCCGCTCGACCAGCAGTCGTCGGACGACACGGACCGTGGGTGGGGTGAGCGGGCCCCCGCCGGTGGCAGCGCGGGCGACCTCGCGCGCTTCCTCGACGAGAAGCCGCCCCACCACATCTGACCGACCCACCGGCTTTGACGGGTCCACCACGTCTGACCGGCCCGCCGGCTCGGACAGGCCCGCCAGCGCGTCCATGTCCAGTCGCTCGGACCGGCCCATCGGGTCGACGCCGCCGGACGGCCCCACCGCATCGGGCGCGTCCACCAGGCCCGCACAGCCCGACGCACCCGCCCCGTGAGTCCTAGGGCGCGCTGTGTCCCGAGCCGCGCTGGGAGATCAGGGCGTCGCGGATCTCCTTCAGGACCTCCAGCTCGCTGACCTCCAAGGTCTCCTGGACCCCTTCCTTCGCCCTGTCCCGCTGGGTCTTCTTGGCCAGGTACTTGGACATCGGCAGCACCATCAGGAAGTACACGACGGCCGCGGTGACGATGAAGCTGAGCATCGCGCTGAGGACCGAACCCCACATGATGGGGATGCCCGAGACCGCCTCGCCCGTCTTCGGGTCGATGCCGCACGGTCCCTTCAGGCATGAGCTGTAGCTGTTCAGGTCCTTCGTGCCGAACGCGCCGACCAGGGGGTTGATGACGCCCTTCACGACCGAGTTCACGACCGCGGTGAACGCGGCGCCGATGACCACCGCGACCGCCAGGTCGACCACATTGCCGCGCATCAGGAAGGCCTTGAAGCCGTCCAGGACACCGCCGCCCTTCTTCTCGTCGGTCACGAGTGAGCCTCTCTTCGCAGGTGCAGGAGGTGGAGCAAACCGTTCCGCAACCTACGTCAGCGCATGGCCGGGATGTCCAATCCGCGTACGCAAACAGGTGACTTGACAGGAAGTCAGTGCTATTCGTGCGATTCAGCACAGCGTCACCGCCAGCCGGGCCGAGGCTCCCGCGCCGACGAGCGTCGGGGCGGTGGCTCGGGGGACGGAGAGGACGATCAGCGCTCCGCCGTCCGGAGAGGGGGCGCGCGGCCGGGGCACGTCGATCACCCGCGCGCCCGACGCCACCACCCGCGCCGCGCCCTTGCCGCCCGGGGGCGAGTCGGCGGACGCGATCACATCGACCCGGTCGCCGGGCCGCAGCAGCCCGACCGTCTCCGCGTCCGCGATCCGTACCGGCGCGGACACCACGTCGACGGCCTGGCGCGCGGGCTGGGGTGACGCGGTCCGCTGGTGGACGTCCGTACTCGCGGCAGCCGCCGTATCGCTGACGTGCGCAGCCGTGCGGCCGGGGCCGCCCGCTCCTGTGGCCGCAAGGGCGGCCGCCGCCACGGCCAGTCCGGCGGCCATCGCCCGCCGACGGCGTCGCACCGCCCGCCGCAGCCGGTGTTTGCCGCCGCGCACCCGCAGCGGGGGGAAGGCGGGCACGCCGATCGGCTCGGGTGCGGCGGACAGCGCGGGGGAGGGTGTGGGCAGGGCAGGGGGCATGGACATCGTGGGTCACCACCGATCGTGCGGAGCGAGTGCTGCTCGAACGCTCCTCACGATCCCCGCCCTGCCAACTTCCCGCTGAGCCCTGTGGATTGCTCCCCGATTGTGGATAACTCCGTCACCCGTTCGAGCGGGTGGGGGCTGCGGACCGGCTACGGCAGCCGGATCCCCGTGTCCAGCCCGTCCAGCGCCCGGGCGCACAGGCAGTCGCGGGCCTCGCCCCCGGGCAGCCCGGCCACCGCGTCGAAGAGCACCGTCCGCAGCCGGTCCACATTGGCCGCGAAGACCCGCAGCACCTCCTCGTGGGAGACGCCCTCGCCCGTCTCGGCCCCCGCGTCCAGGTCGGTCACCAGAGCCATCGACGTGTAGCAGAGCCCCAGTTCACGGGCGAGCACGGCCTCGGGGTGCCCGGTCATGCCGACCACCGACCAGCCCATCGCCGCGTGCCACCGCGACTCCGCGCGCGTGGAGAACCTCGGGCCCTCTATGACGACCAGCGTGCCGCCGTCCACCGGCTCCCAGTTCCGCCCGTGCGCGGCCGCCAGAGCCGCCTTGCGGCCCTCGGGGCAGTAGGGGTCGGCCAGCGCGACATGGACGACGTTCGGGATCGAGCCGTCGGGCAGCGGGTAACCGTCGTAGTACGTCTGCGTGCGCGCCTTCGTACGGTCGACGAGCTGGTCCGGCACGAGCAGGGTCCCCGGCCCGTACTCGGGCCGCAGACCGCCCACCGCGCACGGGCCGAGCACCTGCCGTACGCCCACCGAGCGCAGGGCCCACAGGTTGGCGCGGTAGTTGATGCGGTGCGGCGGCAGGTGGTGGCCGCGGCCGTGCCGGGGCAGGAACGCGACCCGGCGCCCGGCGATCTCGCCCAGGAACAGGGAGTCGCTGGGGCTGCCGTACGGGGTGTCGACCTGGATCTCGGTCACGTCCTCAAGGAACGAGTAGAAGCCCGAACCGCCGATGACGCCGATCTCTGCGTTAGCCATGCGGAGCACACTAGCCGGGGCCGTCGGCCGCCAGAACGGGCGTACGGACTTGTACGCACGCACCTCGCGGACCGGCACGCACGCACCTCGGGACCGCGCCGACGCACCACGCGGACCGGCACGCGCGCACCTCGCGGGTCTGTACGCGCGCACCTCGCGCACCCGTACGCGCGCACCTCGCGCACCCGTACGCGCGCACCTCGCGCACCCGTACGCGCGCACCTCGCGCACCCGTACGCGCGCGTGGATCACGCCTCCGTACGTGCGCACTCCGTCGACCAGCCGGTACGCCGAAGACCCCGCTGTGCGCGACGGCGGGGTCTTCGAATGTCTGGAGCGCGCGACCTGGTGAGGTCAGGCGGCCGACGACGAGCTGGTGGAGCTCGACGGCGTCGAGGAGGACGCGGCCGGCTTCGAGTCGGAGCTCGACGACGTCGACGGCTTGGCGGCCGAGGACGACGCGGGCGTGCTGCTCGACGACGCGCCACGGCTGTCGTTGCGGTAGAAGCCGGAGCCCTTGAAGACGATGCCGACGGCCGAGAAGACCTTCTTGAGGCGGCCGTCGCAGCTCGGGCAGACGGTCAGGGCGTCGTCGGTGAACTTCTGCACCGCTTCAAGGCCCTCGCCGCACTCGGTGCACTGGTACTGGTAGGTCGGCACTTTGTCTTCCTCCTGGCACTCTCACTCGATGAGTGCTAACGACGGTCCATAGTGACGTATTCCGCTGGATCAGTCCACCGTCACAGGAACTCGGTGACCGACGCCACTACGGGCGACGGTCCGGCTCTCGGTGCGCGGCGCGAGCCGCGAGCGCAGCGCGACCAGCGTGACCAGGGCCAGCGCGGTACCCGCCAGGGGCACCAGGAAGCCCGCGCTGGAGCCGTGGGCGTCGGCCAGCCGGCCGGCCACCGTGACCGCGCCGGCCTGGCCCAGCGCCACCGCGCCGGTCAGCCAGGTGAAGGCCTCGGTCCGGGCGGAGGCCGGGACCAGGGACTCGACCAGCGTGTAGCCGGTGATCAGGGCCGGGGCGATGCAGAGGCCGACGATCAGGCCGAGGCCGCCGAGCAGCACCGCGGAGTGCATCGCCCAGAGGCCGGAGGCCGCCAGGGTCAGTCCGGTGTAGCCGGCGATCAGACGGGTGCGGGGCGCGGACTTCCAGGCGATGGCGCCGCACGCGATGCCCGCCAGCATGTTGCCCGCGGCGAAGATCCCGTACAGCAGACCGTTGGCGCCGGGGTTGCCGATCTCCTCGGAGAACGCGGTCAGCGAGACCTGCATGCCGCCGAAGACCGCGCCGATGCCGAGGAAGGACACGGCCAGGACGCGCACACCGGGGATGGAGAGCGCGGAGACGTGCTCCTCGCGCGCGTGGCCCGCGAGCTCGCGGCTGGGCTGCGGCTGGGTGCGGTGCTGGGAGGCGAAGAGCAGGCCGCCGACCAGGGTCAGCGAGGCCTCGGCGATGAGACCGGCGGCCGGGTGGACGCCGGTGCACAGCGCGGTGGCGAGCACCGGGCCGATGACGAAGGTGAACTCGTCCGTGACCGACTCGAAGGCCGCGGCCGTCGGCATCAGGGGCGAGCCCTCCAGCTTGGCCGCCCAGCGCGCCCGCACCATCGGCCCGACCTGCGGCACCGAGGCACCGGTCGGGACGGCGGCCAGGAACAGCGCCCACAGGGGGGCGCCGGCCAGGGCCAGCGCGATCAGTACGGAGCCGGAGGCGGCGTGCACGAGGACGCCGGGCAGCAGGACGGCGCGCTGGCCGAACCGGTCGGCGAGCTTGCCGCCCTGCGGCGCGAAGAGCGCCATGGAGACGCCGGTGACGGCGGCGACGGCGCCCGCGCTGCCGTAGGAGCCGGTGGTGTGCTGGACGAGCAGCACGATGCTGATGGTGAGCATCGCGAAAGGCTGCCGGGCAAAGAATCCGGGCAGGACGAACGTCAGGGCGCCAGGTGTGCGCAGGAGCTGCCCGTATCCGGGACGACGCTCAGAAGTGACCGTGGATGCCACGGTCCTTGCCTTTCTGCCGCCTGGTAGCGCGCCCCTGGTACGGGTGAGTACGGGCGTTGCCGAGAGCTGTCCTCATGCGCGGAACTGCGGTAGATGCCGGGGCTCACTGCGAGAGCCTCCGACCGCCATACGGTCGCGCCAGCTCTGCGTCAGGCAGAGTTGGTCGATCAGTGGTGTGCCTTCATGCTACAGGGGGAATCGGATCTGCGCCTGAGAAAGCGCGCAGATGGCCGAGATCACACCTGTGATTAACCGGATCCTCCCCCGGTTGTTCCCTGATTCGATGGACGCGAGACGCTGCTTCCGTCGTCCTGACCGCCCCGACCGCCCCGACCGCCCCAGCCGCCGGGCGGCCCTAGCGGCCCGCGCCGCCCGCCCCCAGCCAGCCCGCGAGCTTGCCGCCCTGTCCGACCGCCCGCAGCCGGGCCTCGGCCGCGTCCCGTACCGGGTCCGTCGCCACGACGAGCAGTTCGTCGCCGCGCCGCAGCACGGTCGTCGGCCCCGGTACGAAGCTCTTGTCGTCCCGTACGACCAGCGTCACCGCGGCGCCCGGCGGCAGTCGCAGCTCGTGCACCTCGACGCCGTGCATCCTGGACTCGTCCGGGATCGCCACGGACAGCAGATGGCCGCGCAGCCGCTCCAGCGGCGCCGACTCGATCCCCAGGTCGGAGGCCGCCTCGGTCTCGGAGACCCGCAGCTTGCGGGCGAGCCAGGGCAGGGTCGGGCCCTGGACGAGGGTGTAGACGACGACCAGGACGAAGACGATGTTGAAGATCCGCTCGCTGCCGTCGATCCCGGAGACCATCGGGATGGTGGCCAGGATGATCGGTACGGCGCCGCGCAGCCCCGCCCAGGACATCAGGGCCTTCTCCTGCCACGGCATCTTGAACGGCAGCAGGCTGACCAGGACCTCCAGCGGCCGCGCCACCATCGTCAGGACGAGGCCGATGATCACGGCGGGCCAGAAGTCGCCGGAGAGCTCGTGCGGGGTCACCAGCAGGCCGAGCAGGACGAACATGCCGATCTGGGCGATCCAGCCGAGCCCGTCGGCGAAGCCCCGGGTCGCGGGCCAGTGCGGCAGCTTGGAGTTGCCGAGGACCATCGAGGCCAGGTAGACGGCGAGGAAGCCGGAGCCGTGGGCCATGGCGCCCGCCGCGTACGCGGTCACCGCGATGGCCATCACGGCGATCGGGTAGAGGCCGGAGGCGGGCAGCGCCACGTGCCGCAGCCCCCAGGAGCCGAGCCAGCCCACCGCGAGCCCGACGCCCGCGCCGATCGCCAGCTCAAGGGCGATCTTCCCGGCGAGCAGGTACCAGGAGTCCACCGGGCCCGGCGTGGAGAAGGCGACGACCAGGATGACCACAGGCGCGTCGTTGAAGCCCGACTCGGCCTCCAGGACACCGGTGATCCTGGACGGCAGCGGCACCTTGCGCAGCACGGAGAAGACGGCCGCGGCGTCCGTGGAGGACACCACCGCACCGATGATGAGGGACTGCCGCCATTCGAGCCCGACCAGATAGTGCGCACCGGCCGCGGTGACCCCCACGCTCACCGCGACACCGGCGATCGACAGCACCATCGCCGCCGGCAGCGCCGGGCGGATCTCCTTCCACTTGGTGCCCAGACCGCCTTCGGCCAGGATCACCACCAGGGCGGCATAGCCGATGACCTGGGTCAGTTCGGCGTTGTCGAACTTGACGTCGAAGATCCCGTCCTGCCCCATCGCGACGCCTATGCCGAGGTACAGGAGCAGGCTGGGGAGCCCGCTGCGCGAGGAGACGCGCACCGCCGCGACGGCGATGAGCAGGACGAGCGAGCAGATGAGCAGGAGCTCGTTGAGATGGTGGACAGTCAGTGGCCGATCCTTCCCCTCACGCGCCGTCGGGCGCCCTCACGTACAGGTGCTGGAACGTTTCTTCAGTCACCCGGTACTTCGTTACCTTACCTAATCTTTGACGAGTTCTTTACGCGCGGCCGTACCGTGACGCCGGTCCGACGCCCCGGTGACGGCGGTCCGGCGCTCATAGAAGACACCGCGTCCGGGGCTGTCAGCGGCTGCGCCTATGGTTGCTCCAGCACCTAGGACCACCCTGCCCCTCGAAGGACAGCGATGCCCGCCAACACAACCGCCCCTTCCGCCAAGACGAAAGTCAGGAAGAAGGGACGCCGCGCCCGCCTCCTCCTGATCGTCCTGGTGCTGGCGCTCGTAGCGGGTGTCGGGTACGGCGCTTACTGGGGCGTCAGCACGGTGCGCGCCTCCTTCCCGCAGACCACGGGATCCATCCAGCTCAAGGGCCTGTCGGGCCCGGTCGAGGTCAGGCGCGACGACTACGGAGTGCCGCAGGTCTACGCGGACAGCGACACCGACCTCTTCATGGCGCAGGGCTTCGTCCAGGCCCAGGACCGCTTCTGGGAGATGGACGTCCGCCGTCACATGACCTCCGGCAGGCTCGCGGAGATGTTCGGCAAGGACCAGGTCGAGACGGACTCCTTCCTGCGCACTCTCGGCTGGCGCCGGGTCGCGCAGCAGGAGTACGACACCAAGCTGTCACCGCAGACCAAGAAGTACCTCCAGGCGTACGCCGCCGGTGTCAACGCGTATCTCAAGGGCAAGAGCCCCAAGGAGATCTCGGTCGAGTACGCGGCGCTGGACTTCGTGCACGACTACAACATCGAGCAGTGGACGCCGGTCGACTCGGTGGCCTGGCTCAAGGCGATGGCCTGGGACCTGCGCGGCAACATGCAGGACGAGATCGACCGTTCGCTGATGACGAGCAGGCTCAGCCCGCAGCAGATCAAGGACCTGTATCCGCCGTACCCGACGGCCACCCACCGGCCGATCGTCGACGAGGGCTCGGTCAACAAGACCACCGGCAAGTACGACCCGAACCGCGAGCCGGGCACCGGCACCGCCCTGTCGGGCACCGCCCAGGGGGCGGCGCAGGGCGCGCAGACGCAGCTCGCGCGGCTCTCCGACAACCTCGACAAGATCCCGGCGCTGCTCGGCCCCAACGGCAGCGGCATCGGCTCCAACTCCTGGGTCGTCTCCGGCAAGTACACGACGACCGGTATGCCGCTGCTCGCCAACGACCCGCACCTCGCGCCGATGATGCCGTCGCTCTGGTACCAGATGGGTCTGCACTGCCGGACCGTCTCCGCGACCTGCGGCTACGACGTGGCGGGCTACACGTTCTCCGGGATGCCCGGTGTGGTCATCGGCCACAACCAGGACGTCTCCTGGGGGTTCACCAACCTCGGCGCCGATGTGACCGACCTGTACCTGGAGAAGATCTCCGGCAACAGCTACACCGTCGACAACAAGCAGGTGCCCCTCACCACGCGTGAGGAGGTCATCAAGGTCGCGGGCGGCAAGAGCAAGACGATCACCGTGCGCGAGACCGACAACGGTCCGCTGGTCTCCGACCGCAACGACGAGCTGGAGAAGGTGGGCCAGAAGGCCCCGGTGACCACCTCCGCGCCCGACCGGGGCGAGGGGTACGCGGTGGCGCTGCGCTGGACCGCCCTGGACCCGGGCAAGTCCATGGACGCCGTCTTCGAGCTGGACCGGGCCAAGGACTTCAAGTCCTTCCGGGCGGCCGCCAAGGACTTCGAGGTCCCCTCGCAGAACCTGATCTACGCGGACACCAAGGGCCACATCGGCTACCAGGCGCCGGGCCGGATCCCGATCCGGGCCACCGGCTTCGACGGCACCATGCCCGCTCCCGGCTGGGACTCGAAGTACGCGTGGAAGAAGTACATCCCCTTCGAGCAGCTGCCTTACGAGTACGACCCCAAGCGCGGCTACATCGTCACCGCCAACCAGGCCGTGGTCGACGACAAGAAGTACCCGTACCTGCTGACCAAGGACTGGGGCTACGGCACCCGCAGCCAGCGGATCAACGACCTCATCGAGTCGAAGACCAAGGACGGCGGGAAGATCTCCACCGAGGACATGCAGAAGATGCAGATGGACAACAGCAGCGAGATCGCCGCGCTGCTGACGCCCGCTCTGCTGAAGGTCGACGTGTCCGACCCGGCCGTACGCGAGGCCCAGAAGCTCCTTGAGGGCTGGGACTACACCCAGGAGTCCGACTCGGGGGCCGCCGCCTACTTCAACGCGGTCTGGCGCAACGTCCTCAAGCTGGCCTTCGGCAACAAGCTCCCGAAGGAACTCCGGGTCAAGGGCGAGTGCCTGTACGTCCTTCCGCCGGTCGGCTCCGGCCCGGTGGACGACCCCAACGCGCGCGTACGCGAGTGCGGCCAGCGCGACCCGGACTCGGCGCAGCCGGACGGCGGCGACCGCTGGTTCGAGGTGGTGCGCCGCATCTTCCCCGACCAGAAGAACGTCTGGTGGCAGTCGCCGGGCAGCCGTCTGGACAAGGCCACCACGACCCGCGACCAGTTGCTGGCGCGCGCCATGAAGGACGCCCGCTGGGAGCTGACGGCCAAGCTCGGCAAGGACGTCACCACCTGGAGCTGGGGCCGGCTGCACCAGATGACGCTGCGGAACCAGACCCTCGGCACCGACGGGCCGGCCATCGTCAAGTACCTCCTCAACCGCGGCCCGTGGAACCTGGGCGGCGGCGAGGCGGCGGTCAACGCCACCGGCTGGAACGCGGGCGGCGGCGACTACGGGGTGACCTGGGTGCCGTCGATGCGCATGGTGGTGAACCTGAAGGACTTCGACAAGTCGAAGTGGATCAACCTCACCGGCGCCTCGGGCCACGCCTACAGCGCGCACTACTCGGACCAGACGTCCAAGTGGGCCAAGGGCGAGCAGCTGGACTGGTCGTACACCGCCAAGGCGGTGGACACCGCGACGGTGGACAACCTGACGCTCAAGCCGTGAAGCGGGTCACGCCCTTCGGGGTGACCACGGCGTGAACGGGGTGGTCGTGCGGTTCCTCCGGGACCCGGGCGACCACCTCGCCGTCGTAGAGGAGCACTACGCGCGCGGGGTCGTGGCCGGCGGCCGCGATCCGGGCGAGCACCCGGTCGTACGAGCCGCCGCCCCGGCCCAGGCGCATCCCGCGCGCGTCGACGGCGAGGCCGGGCAGCAGTACGGTGTCGGCCTCCAGGACGGCGGCCGGGCCCAGCCGGGTCCCGGCGGGCTCCAGGAGGCCCCGGGCGGCCCGTACGAGGCGGTCGGCGCCCTCGTACACAGCCCAGTCCAGGTCATTGTCCGATTGCAGTACGGGGAGCAGGACGCGGATGCCCCGCGTGCGAAGCGCGTCGAGCAGTGCGCGCGTGCCGGGTTCGCGCCCCACCGAGACATAGGCGGCCACGGTGGTGGCCGCCGAGAGCTCGGGCAGGGCCAGCGCCCGGCGGGCCAGGGCCTCGCCGGCCGCGCGGACGTCGTCGTCGGTCAGGAGGCGCCGGACACCCAGGAGTTCCCCGCGCAAGAGGGCCTTTTCGGCTGCACCATCACTCACAGTGTTTTCACTATCCCCTTAAATGACCGGTTATGGGAGCGAATTAACCGGAGGATAATCTTCCGCCCATACGCAGCGGTTAGTGTGCTGCGCATGACTCAGTCGCCCCCACGGATCACCAAGGCTGTCATTCCGGCGGCAGGCCTCGGCACCCGGTTCCTGCCGGCCACCAAGGCCACCCCCAAGGAGATGCTGCCGGTCGTCGACAAGCCCGCGATCCAGTACGTGGTCGAGGAGGCGGTCGCCGCCGGTCTCTCGGACGTGCTGATGGTCACGGGGCGCAACAAGCGTCCGCTGGAGGACCACTTCGACCGCAACTACGAGCTGGAGGAAGCGCTCTCCCGCAAGGGCGACGAGGCCCGGCTCGCCAAGGTCCGCGAATCCAGCGACCTCGCCGCCATGCACTATGTGCGCCAGGGCGACCCCAAGGGCCTGGGCCACGCCGTGCTGTGCGCCGCGCCGCACGTCGGCGACCAGCCCTTCGCGGTCCTGCTCGGCGACGACCTCATCGACGCGCGCGACCCGCTGCTCTCCCGGATGGTCGAGATCCAGGAGCGCGAGGGCGGCAGTGTGATCGCCCTGATGGAGGTCGAGCCGTCCCAGATCCACCTGTACGGCTGCGCGGCCGTCGAGCCCACCGGCCACGGCGACGTCGTACGGGTCACCGGCCTGGTGGAGAAGCCCGAGCCGGCGGACGCGCCCAGCAACCTGGCCATCATCGGCCGGTACGTCCTCGACCCGGCCGTCTTCGCGATACTGCGCCAGACCGAGCCGGGCCGCGGCGGCGAGATCCAGCTCACCGACGCGCTCCAGCAGCTGGCCGAGGACGAGAAGATCGGCGGCCCCGTGCACGGGGTGGTCTTCAAGGGCCGCCGCTATGACACCGGCGACCGCGGGGACTATCTGCGGGCCATTGTCAGACTCGCGTGCGAACGTGAAGACCTGGGCCCGGACTTCAAGGCCTGGCTTCGCAGTTATGTCACCGAGGAGATGCAGGCACCGTGAGCAACACGATCTGGTCGGTCGACGAGCACCTGGAGGACGTCCTCGCCGCCGTCAAGCCGCTCGAACCCATCGAGCTGCAACTGCCCGACGCCCAGGGCTGCGTCCTGGTCGAGGACGTCACGGTGCCGGTCGCCCTGCCGCCCTTCGACAACAGCTCGATGGACGGGTACGCGGTGCGCGTCGCCGATGTGGCGGGCGCCAGCGAGGAGTTCCCCGCCGTGCTCACGGTGATCGGCGACGTCGCCGCGGGCAGCGGTGAGCTCCCCGCCGTCGGTCCCGGCCAGGCCGCCCGGATCATGACCGGCGCCCCGCTGCCGCCCGGCGCCGAGGCCGTCGTCCCGGTCGAGTGGACCGACGGGGGTACGGGCGGGGGCCCGGCCACCACCATGCGCCCGGCCGGCGCCGCGCCCGAGGGCGCCGGCGGCGAGGTCCGGGTGCACCGCCCCGCCGAGGCCCGCGCGCACGTACGCGCGCGTGGCAGCGACGTCCAGGCGGGCGACCTGGCCCTGGCGGCCGGGACGGTGCTCGGAGCGCCCCAGATCGGCCTGCTGGCCGCGATCGGCCGCGGCACCGTGACCGTACGCCCGCGCCCGCGCGTGGTCGTCCTGTCGACCGGCAGCGAACTCGTCCAGCCCGGCGAGGAGTTGGGCCAGGGCCAGATCTACGACTCGAACAGCTTCGCGCTCGCCGCCGCCGCGCGTGAGGCGGGCGCCATCGCCTACCGGGTGGGCGCGGTCACCGACGACGCCGAGACGCTGCGCGCGACCATCGAGGACCAGCTGATCCGCGCCGATCTGCTGGTGACGACGGGCGGCGTCAGCGTCGGGGCGTACGACGTGGTCAAGGAGGCGCTGTCCTCGGTGGGCGACGAGGACGAGCCGGGCAGCGGGATCGACTTCCGCAAGCTCGCCATGCAGCCCGGCAAGCCCCAGGGCTTCGGCTCGATCGGCCCCGACCACACCCCGCTGCTGGCCCTGCCGGGCAACCCGGTGTCGTCGTACGTCTCCTTCGAGCTGTTCGTACGGCCGGCGATCCGCACCCTGATGGGCCTGCCGGACATCCACCGCCCACGCGCGCGTGCCGCCCTCAGCGCCGACAAGCCGCTGTCGTCCCCGGCGGCCAGGCGCCAGTTCCTGCGCGGTACGTACGACGCGGACGAAGCCACCGTGACGCCGGTCGGCGGCTCCGGATCGCATCTGATCGCGGCCCTGGCGCAGGCGGACTGCCTGATCGTGCTCCCGGAGGACGTCACATCGGCGGAGCCCGGCACGGAGGTCGAGGTGATCCTGCTCGGCTGAGGGGGCCGGGGTGGCGGTAGCGTGTCTGCCCACACAGGCCGGACCGGGAGCGCCACACACCATGAGTACGCAAGGCAGGCTGACCCACATCGACGAGGCGGGCGCGGCCCGTATGGTCGACGTCTCCGAGAAGGACGTCACGGTCCGCACCGCGCGCGCGAGCGGACGCGTGCTCGTCTCGCCCCGCGTCGTGGAGCTGCTGCGGGGCGAGGGCGTCCCCAAGGGCGACGCCCTGGCGACCGCCCGGATCGCCGGGATCATGGGCGCCAAGCGCACCCCGGACCTGATCCCGCTCTGCCACCCGCTCGCGGTCTCCGGTGTGAAGCTGGACCTCGCGGTCGCCGACGACGCGGTACAGATCCGGGCGACGGTGAAGACGACCGACCGCACGGGCGTCGAGATGGAGGCGCTGACCGCCGTGTCGGTGGCCGCGCTGACGGTCGTCGACATGGTGAAGGCCGTGGACAAGGCGGCCGTCATCACGGACATCCGGGTCGAGGAGAAGACCGGCGGCAAGTCGGGCGACTGGACCCGCCCGGAGGCGGAAGGGGCGACGCCGTGAGCGCCACGACGGACCCGGGCGGTGCGGCCGCCATGGCGGATCCGGCCGCCACGACGGATCCGTCCAGCGCGACCGTCCCGGCCTCCGGCGCTCCCGGCAACGCCCCCGGATACCGCGCGCTCGTCGTCACCGCCTCCAACCGGGCCTCGGCCGGGGTCTACGCGGACAAGGGCGGCCCGCTCGTGGCCGAAGGACTCGCCGGACTGGGCTTCCTGGTCGACGGCCCCCGGGTCGTGCCGGACGGTGACCCGGTCGAACAGGCCCTGCGGGACGGGGTGGCGCAGGCGTACGACGTCATCGTCACCACCGGCGGCACCGGTATCTCGCCCACCGACCGCACCCCCGACGCCACCCGTCGCGTCATCGACTACGAAGTGCCCGGCATCGGCGAGGCGATCCGCGCCGAGGGCCTGGCGAAGGTCCCGACCGCCGCGCTCTCGCGGGGCCTGGCCGGGGTCGCGGGCGGCCGCACCCTGATCGTCAACCTGCCGGGCTCCACCGGCGGCGTCCGCGACGGCCTGGCGGTCCTCGGGCGGCTGCTGACGCACGCCGTCGACCAGATCCGGGGCGGCGACCACCCCAGACCCACGGGGAGCCCAAGCTGAACGTCCCATCGTGGCCGGTCGAGCTGGCGGACGGCGATGTGGTCCTCCGCCCCATAAAGCTGCGCGACCAACGGGCCTGGCGCGAGGTGAACCGGCGCAACCGCGAGTGGCTGCGCCCCTGGGAAGCGACCATTCCGCCGCCGGTGCCGGGCGCCCCGGCCGCCCAGCGGCCCACGTACCGGCAGATGGTCCGGCATCTGCGCGCCGAGGCGAACGCGGGCCGGATGCTGCCGTTCGTGATCGAGTACCAGGGCCGCCTGGTCGGCCAGCTCACGGTCGCCGGGATCACCTGGGGCTCGATGTGCTCGGGACACGTCGGGTACTGGATCGACCGCGAGGTGGCGGGCCGGGGCGTGATGCCGACGGCCGTCGCGCTCGCCACCGACCACTGCTTCCGTACGGTCGGACTGCACCGTATGGAGGTCTGCATTCGGCCCGAGAACGGGCCGAGCCGGCGGGTCGTGGAGAAACTCGGATTCCGCGAGGAGGGCCTGCGCCCGCGCTATCTCCACATCGACGGTGGATGGCGGGACCATCTGGTGTACGCGCTGACGGCGGAAGAGGTGCCGGAGGGGCTGCTGCACAGGTGGAAGCAGGCGCGCCGGGCGCACCACGAGAAATGAAATATACGTTCGAATTCGATTGCCTACGTTTGTTTCGTTCCACCGAACCGATCTGAAGAATCACAAAAAAAGCCAGTGATATCAGCCAGATCGTGCGACACACCGGCTCAATTGGCGTATCCCGTCGCGCCCATCCCTCTACCGTGTGGTGTGTGAGCAGCAGCGGCCTCATTTACGCAGTCATCGTCGGGGCCTGGGCCGCCTACTTGGTGCCGATGTGGCTCCGCAGGCAGGACGAGCTCAATGAGGCCCGTCCGACGGAACGCTTCAGCACTGCCATCCGGCTGCTGTCCGGACGGTCTGCCATGGAGCGCCGGTACGCCAAGGAGCTGCGGCAGCGAGGTTCTGGCGCCATCGCACCCGACGCCGACCCGGACGCGCCCACGGAGTCCCTGGGGGACCCCACAGGTGGTGCCGACGTCCGCGACTTCGGCGTGCCCCGGACGCACCCGACGGGTACGGGGGGCGCGCGGCGGGAGGGCCGGGTCACAGAGGGGCCCCCTTCGGAGGCCGCCCGCCACGAGGGCCACTCCCACGCCGAGGACCGGGCAGCCGACAGGGAGCACCGGGACGAGCGGACGGGTGAGCGGACGGGTGTGGGGCGCCGGAGCGAGGAGCGACCGGAGGGCGCGCGGCAGGACGCCGGGCGCCGGCGCACCGACCGTTCCGCCGATGCCGCAGAACGCGCCCGTCGCGCCCGGCGCAGCGCGGTCCTGGCGCGCCGCCGGCGTACCACGGTGATCCTCTTCCTCACGTTCACGCTGGGCGCGGTGGTGGCGGCCGTGGGCGGCCTCGGCTTCCTGTGGGTGCCCGCTGTCCCGGCCGTACTGCTCAGCGCGTACATCGTGCATCTGCGGGCGCAGGAGCGGCGGCGGTTCGCGTTCGTCATGGACCGGCGCCGGGCCGAGATCGCCGCGCAGCGCCTGCGCGAGCGCCAGCCGCGCCGTCAGCCCCCCGCCGTGGCGGAGACCGAGGACGAGCCGGAGCCCCACCCGGCCCCGGAGCCCGAGCCCGTCGTCTCCCCGCAGGAGGCCGACCGGCGCGCGCTGGTCGAGCAGACCGACCACGCGGAGTGGGTCGACCAGCAGCGCGAGCGCGGCCCCGAGCGCGGTGACAGCTGGGAGCCGGTCCCGGTGCCGCTCCCGACGTACGTGACGGCCCCGGTCGCCCCCCGCGCCACCGGCAGCATCGACCTGGGTGCCCCGGACACCTGGTCATCGGCCCGCTCCTCCACCGCGGACCCGACGGCCCCGGCCACCCCGGCACCCGGCCGGCGCACGTCCCCAAGTCGCCGCAGGACCCCGCTCTTCGACCAGTACGCGGAGCAGGACCGCCCCCGCGCGGCCAACGAGTGACGCCCGTCTCGCCCACCAGCGGGGATCGGATTTCCAAGCACCCCGATCGGGGTGCTAATGTTTCACCCGTTGCAAGGGCCTGTGGCGCAGTCCGGTAGCGCACCTCGTTCGCATCGAGGGGGTCAGGGGTTCGAATCCCCTCAGGTCCACAACAATGACTGTTCTTGAGTCAGCTCAGGAAGAGTTCACAAGATCCCGTCCGGTCGTGAAGACCGGGCGGGATCTTTTGGTTTCCGGGGTTTCCGGGGTGTCCGGGATGGGCCGCGACGGATCGCGTCGCGGCCGGGCGTCAGGGCTGTTGGCGTTGGAGGCGGAAGTCCGGGCAGACGTCGGGGTCCGCGTCGTCGTAGACGGTCGTGCGGGTCGCGTCCGTGCCGATGGTGAGTTTGTCGAGGGTGTCGCCTTTGAGGAACAGGGTCGGCTTGGTGAAGTGCAGGCGCAGGAGTGCGCGGTCCGTGGAGGACGTGGCCGGGGCGATCTCCCAGGTGCCGGAGCCGTTGAACGTGTCGCCCAGTTCGGACCGGTGGTAGTCGCCCGTGGGCCACTTCTCCGCCTTCATGGCGCCGCCCGAGGACAGGGTCAGGCGGACCGCCTCGGCCTTGTAGGAGCCCTTGTAACTGCCGATCAGCTCGCCGGGGGTCGCTGACTTCGCGGCGACCGGGACGCAGCGTTGCAGGGCGTCGGAGCCGCACGCCGTGAGGGGGGCCGCGAGTACGGCGACGGCGGCCACGGCTCCGAGGGTGCGTCGGGAGCCATGGGGCCTGCGGGAGCCGTGGGGCGTGCGGAGGCTGCGGGGGCGGTGGGGCATGGTGCTACTCCTTCCCTGCTGCCGGGATGCGTTCGGTCCACGTCATCTGCTGGCTGACGGTGGAGAAGACGCCGCTGTCGCGGTTCGTCTTCTTCAGCCAGTCGTAGTAGCCGATGAAGTGGAGGAAGGACTCGTTGCTGGTCTTGTTGTTGAGCGTGTACTCGACGACGAGGGAGCCGTCGGGGTCCTGGCCCTTGACCGAGTAGTCGAGGGAGTACGAGCCGACGAACGCCTCGCCCAGATGGTCCGGGTCGCCGGTGGCGATCGCCGGGATGTCGGTGAGGACGAGCTTTTCGAGGGCGCCGATCTTTCCGCCCTTGGAGATCGAGTAGCTGACGCTGCCCTCGTCGTTGCCGTCCTTGCGCCAGTTGGCGAGGGTGTCCGCGCGGAGCTGTTCCATGCTGACGCTGGACTTGATCAGCTCGGTCATCCGGTCGCCGTCGTGGTACTCGCGGTCGCGCGGCCCGCTCCCGCTGACCCAGTCCATGCCCAGCGAGTACGGGGTGTCCTTCTGGGTGAGCGGGTACGGGTCCTTGCCCTGCATCGCCAGGTCGAGGGCGTTGTAGTCGGCCTGGCTGATGGTGTTGGTGGTGGCGAGGTTGTTGTGCTGTGGGTTGGTGTTGAACCAGTCGCCGAGCCCGATGTCCGACATCAGCGAGAACGCCAGGTTCCGGTCGGCGACGACGCCCCGCTTCACGATCTCGACGATCTCGTGCTGGGCGTCCTCGATGGCCTTCGCGTCCGCCGAGCCCTTCTCGACCACCTTGCAGACACCGTTGACCATGTCGGGGGAGACGGCGCCGCTGGAATCGATGTGCAGACCCTTGTCCTGGGCGCGCTTGACGGCGTCCTTCAGGTCCTTCTGTACGGACTTGAGCTCGCCGAGCGCGTCGTCGAGGACCCCGACCGCTGCCTCCGCGACCTTGGCGGCCGCCCCGATCTGGCGCTCGATGTCGTCGATCATCCGCCAGGCGTACGGGGCCGCCGCGCCCTCCCAGTAGCCCTTGTCGCGCAGCGGCGTCAGCATCTCGTCGTGGACCCGCTTGGGCAGGCCGGTCAGGCCCGTGTGCGTGGCACGCCACTGGTCGGCGAGCTTCTGCAGCGGGCCGAGGTCGGTGCTCAGGATCTCCTGGTAGAACGACGGCACTTACAGCCCCTCCAGCTTCGAGCGGCGCGGTACGACGCACTGCAGTGATTCGTCGACGGCGGTGTCCGTCTTGTGATAGTCCCGGGCTCCGACGCGCAGGCTCTCGGCGATGCGGCCCAGCCAGCCGGCCACGGTGCCGGCCTGCTTCTCCCACTGCTTGGCGGCCGTGCGGATGGCCTTGGCCGAGTCCCAGCCGTCCATCGCCGCCGACGCCTTCTGCGCGGGGTCCGCCAGTGCGGCCGCCGGCTTGGTGAAGGCGGTGTGGATCTCGTCCGCGTGGCCGGCCGCCGTGGTGAGGACGCCGGGCGCGATCCGGAGCATGTCCTGGGGCGGCCCCGGGGGTGCGGCGGGCGGGAACGGCCGGAAGTCGGGCCGGGGCGCGAGCGGTGGGGCCTGGGGCGTCGGCTTGAGGAAGGGGGAGCCGGTGAGGGGCGGGCCGGTGAGCGGCGGGCCCGGGCGCAGGGGGACCGGGGTGAGGGGGTCCACATAGCTGTCGGCGGGCGGGGCCTTGGTGACGCCGGCGAGCCATTCGGAGTGGTGCCGCTTCAGCTCGTCCGGCGACAGCGGCAGTTGGGACGGTTCGGGCAGCTTGTCGTCGCTCATGCGGAATCCCCCGTGTGGTGCGCTTACGTTCAGCAGCCTAACCCGCAGGTGGGGGGCCTGATGGCAAGCCGTGACGGGGGTGGGGCGGTGGGTGTGGGCGGCTGTTGTGGGGGTCTGGTGTGGGGGTGTGGTGTGGGTGGTCCCGGGTGGGTGGCGGTGCGGTCGGCGCTACCCCAAGGGGCGCTTCGGTGGGGGTCCTTGGGGTGTCAGCGCGAGCTCTCACGTCGGCCTGAACTCACGTCGGCCTGAACTCACGTCAGCCCGAGCGCACGTCAGCCCGAGCGCACGTCGGCCTGAACTCACGTCGGCGCGAACTCATGCCAGCCGCTCACGTCACAGCGGCTTCGCGTAGCAGCGGCTGCTCTCGTACTCGCGGTAGTGGCCGAACTTGGTGCAGGGCGCGTAGCCGGTGGAGGTGTAGAGGGCTATCGCCTCCGGCTGCTTGTCGCCCGTCTCCAGCACCATGCGGATGCGGCCGGCCGCGCGGGCGTCGGCTTCCAGGGCGGCCAGGATGCGGCGGGCCAGGCCCAGGCCGCGGGCCTCCGGGATGACGTACATGCGCTTCAGTTCGGCGTCGCCGTCCGAGTAGCCCTCGTCGTTCTTGTCCTGGGTGCGCCAGCCGCCGGTGGCGATCGGGCGGTCGTCCGCGTCGTACGCGATGAGGTACAGCCCGTTCGGGGGTACGAACATCGAGGCGTCGAGCGGGGTGGCGTCGCCCTCGTCCCCGTACCGCTCGGCGTATTCGAGCTGCACCTGGTCGTTGAGCTTGATGGCGTCCGGGTGGTCGTACCCGAGGGTGCGGATATGCATGCGTTCCAGCGTACTTCTATGCAGGCGATCACGGTGACCGGGTCGGTATGGTGCCCCGGTGCTCACTGTTACCTCTGTGAATGTAAATGGGCTCCGCGCCGCTGCCAAGAAGGGCTTCCTGGAGTGGCTGGCCGGGACCGACGCCGATGTGCTGTGCCTCCAGGAGGTACGGGCCGAGCCGCAGCAGCTGACCGCCGACGTGCGCGAGCCCGAGGGGTGGCACGTCGTGCACGCGCCCGCCGCCGCCAAGGGCCGGGCCGGGGTCTCGCTCTACACCCGCCGCGAGCCCGAGCGGGTACGGGTCGGATTCGGGAGCGCGGAGTTCGACGGCAGCGGGCGGTACGTCGAGGCGGACCTGCCCGGCGTCACCGTCGCCAGCCTCTACCTCCCCTCCGGTGAGGTCGGCACGGAGAAGCAGGACGAGAAGTACCGGTTCATGGGGGAGTTCCTGGCGTATCTGAAGGAGCTCCGGGCGCGGGCGGCCGCCGACGGGCGCGAGGTCGTCGTCTGCGGCGACTGGAACATCGCCCACCGCGAGGCCGACCTCAAGAACTGGCGCGGCAACAAGAAGAACTCCGGCTTCCTGCCGGAGGAGCGGGAGTGGATGTCCCGCGTCTTCGGCGAACTCGGCGACGGGGCCGCTTCCGACGCCGGTTACGTCGATGTCGTGCGCGGGCTGCACCCCGAGGAGGAGGGCCCGTACTCGTGGTGGTCCTACCGCGGGCGCGCCTTCGACAACGACACGGGCTGGCGCATCGACTACCAGGTCGCGACGCCGGGGCTGGCCGCGCGGGCGGTCAAGGGGTACGTGGAGCGGGCCGCCAGTCATGGGGAGCGGTGGAGTGATCATGCGCCGGTGACTGTGGTGTATGAGGTGTAGGCGTACGTAGGTGTACGCGCTGTCGGCGTACGGGGGTTACGTCGGCGGGGTGCTCTCGTCGGGCTCTTCTGCCTCTTCCGTGGCCGGGCCCTTGGCCATGTGGCGGTCCAGGGCCATCGACAGTTCCGCCTCGACCACGTTCTTGGCGAGTGGGCGCAGGCGGGCGATGTCCTCGTCGGGGGCGTGGGCGCGGAGCAGGGTGAGGAAGAGGCGGGCCAGGGCGTCCGCGTGGGTGCGGACCTCGCGGCCCGCAGCCAGGACCGCCGCCAGCGGGACTCCCTCGCGTACCAGCGCGGCCGAGACGTCGAGCAGTCTGCGGCTGGTGTGGACGATCTCCTCGCCGTCGACGGCGAGATAGCCGAGGTCGAGCGCGGCCGCCAGGTTCTCCGGGGTCACCTCGCCCGCGAAGTGGTCGGCCAGGGCCTCGGGGGTCAGGCGGACCGGGGTCTCCTCGGTCGGCTCGACCAGGCCCAGCGCCTCACCCGCGTCCCGGCCGGACTCGAACGCGGCGGTCAGGTCGGCGATGCCGGAGAGGGTGTGGCCGCGTTCCAGGAGTGCGGTGATCGTGCGGAGGCGGGCCAGGTGGTGGTCGTCGTACCAGGCGATACGGCCTTCACGGCGTGGCGGCGGGATGAGGCCGCGCTCGCGGTAGAAGCGGAGGGTGCGGACGGTGATGCCGGCTTTGGCGGCGAGCTCGTCCATGCGGTACTCGCGGGGCGGGGCGGGGTCGACTGCGGGCCCCTGCGGGGTGCGGGCGGCCTCGGCCCGGGCGGCTGCGGGCACCCCGCGCGTGCGGGCCGCGTCGGCCCGGGCGGCTGCGGGCACCCCGCGCGTGCGGGCGGCCTCGGCCCGGGCGGCTGCGGGCACCCGTTCGGCGCGGGCCGCCTCGGTCCCGCCGACTGCGGGCACCCCCTCCGTGCGCGGGGCCTCGGTCCCGGCGGGGGCTTCGCCCCCGGACCCCGCGTTCGGCTGCGGGCCGTCGTCCGCTGTGCCCACCCGTTCCGCCCCAGCGGAACGACTGCCCACAGCGTGGCGGGGGGCTGCGTCCGTTGTGCCTGCCCGTTCCGCCCCAGCGGAACGACTGCCCACAGCGTGGCGGGGGGCTGCGTCCGTTGTGCCCACCCGTTCCGCCCCAGCGGAACGACTGCCCACAGCGTGGCGGGGGGCTGCGTCCGTTGTGCCTGCCCGTTCCGCCCCGGCGGAACGACTGCCCACAGCTGGGTGGGGGAGCGCTGGGCGGGAACTGGCGCCCGCCGCCCGGCCGCCCGTGGCGGAGGTGGAACCGTCGCCCGCAGGGGGGTGCGGGGTGGCGGAGCCGGAATGATCGGCCCCCGTGCCTGCTCCTCCGTCTGTCACGTCCGCCAGCCTATGTTGTACCGCCGGTAACTTTCCCCGGCTGACCCCTACCGCTCGGTATGCGGCTGCTCTACTCTCCCCATTGTGCCAGTGATTACTGGCAGAGTCGCTACGTACAGACGACGTCCTGCATGGAGGCGGTGGCATGGGCCAGCACGAGCGCGACCACGAGCGCGTACGCGTCGCGGTGATCGGATCCGGGTTCGGGGGGCTCGGGGCCGCCGTGCGGTTGCGGCGGGAAGGGATCACCGACTTCGTCGTTCTGGAGCGGGCCGACTCCGTCGGGGGGACCTGGCGGGACAACAGCTATCCCGGGTGCGCCTGCGACGTGCCGTCCCATCTGTACTCGTTCTCCTTCGCGCCCAACCCCGACTGGCCGCGCACCTTCTCGGGGCAGCGGCACATCCGGGCCTATCTGGAGCACGTCGCCGACGTCTTCCGGCTGCGTCCGCATCTGCGCCTCGGGCACGAGGTCACCTTGATGCGGTGGGACAGCGAGCAGTTGTGGTGGGTCATCGAGACGGCGCATGGTGCGACCATCACCGCCGACGTCGTCGTGTCCGCCACCGGGCCGCTCTCCGACCCCAAGATCCCCGACATCCCGGGGCTCGACTCCTTCCCCGGCAAGGTCTTCCACTCCGCCCGCTGGGACCATGACTACGACCTGCGCGGCAAGCGCGTCGCCATGGTCGGGACCGGGGCGTCCGCGATTCAGATCGTCCCGGCCATCCAGCCCCGGGTCCGCAGCCTCACGCTCTTCCAGCGCACCCCGCCCTGGGTCATGCCGCGCGTCGACCGGGCGATCAGCGCGCCCGAGCGCTGGCTGCACCGGCAGTTGCCCTTCACCGGGGCAGCGCGCCGCGGACTGCTGTGGGGCATACGGGAGTTGCAGGTCAGCGCGTTCACCAAGCGACCCAATGAGCTGGGGCTCGTCGAGTCGCTGGCCAAGCGGAACATGGCCCGGGCCATCAAAGACCCGGCCCTGCGCGCCAAGCTGACCCCCGACTACCGCATCGGCTGCAAGCGGATCCTGCTGTCGAGCGAGTACTACCCGGCGCTGGCGAAGCCGAATGTCGACCTGGTCGCCTCGGGGCTCGGCGAGGTGCGCGGGTCCACCCTCGTCGCCGCCGACGGGACCGAGACCGAGGTCGACGCGATCGTCTTCGGCACCGGCTTCCACGTCACCGACATGCCCATCGCCGACCGCGTGGTCGGCGCCGACGGGCAGACGCTCGCCGAGGCGTGGAAGGGCGGCATGGAGTCGCTGCGCGGCGCCACCGCCGCCGGGTTCCCCAACTGGATGACGATCATCGGGCCCAACACCGGACTCGGGAACTCCTCCATGATCCTGATGATCGAGTCCCAGCTCAGCTACATGGCCGACTACCTGCGGCAGTTGAACGTGCTCGGCGGGCGCGTGGCGCTCGGCGCCCGGCCGTCCGCCGTCGGCGCCTGGAACCGGCGCGTCCAGGAGCGCATGAAGCGGACCGTCTGGAACACCGGCGGCTGCACCAGCTGGTACCTGGACCCCAGTGGCCGCAACACCACCATCTGGCCCGGCACGACCGGCGAGTTCCGCAAGGAGACCCGTGCGGTCGACCTCGGGGAGTACGAGGTGATCCGCGCCCGGGCCGCCGCCGAGCCCACGGACAAGCCCGCGCCCGCCAAGGCCCGTCGGAGCGGCACCGGCCAGGGCGAGGCCACCACCCCCGAGGCGGTGGCCTCGTGAGTCCCGTCCGTACCCCCCACGTCACCGCCGGTCCCTATGCCCCGCCCACCCCCGCCCGTACGCTCACCGCCGTCTCCGTCGACGGCGCCCGGCTGCACGTCGAGGTGCACGGCCGCGAGGGCGCCCCGGCCGTCGTCCTCGCGCACGGCTGGGCCTGCTCGACCGCTTTCTGGGCCGCGCAGATCCGCGCGCTCGCGGGGGAGCACCGGGTGATCGCGTACGACCAGCGCGGCCACGGACGTACGCCCGCGCACGCCGTCTGTTCCACCGACGCGCTCGCCGACGACCTGGAGGCGGTGCTCGCCGCGACGCTCGCGCCGGGCGAGAAGGCCGTGCTCGCCGGGCACTCCATGGGCGGGATGACGCTGATGGCGGCCGCCCGGCGGCCGGGCCTTCGCGAGCACGCGGTGGCGGTGCTGCTGTGCAGTACGGGCAGTTCGCGGCTGGTGGCGGAGTCCTTGGTGGTGCCGATGCGGGCGGGGCGCCTGCGCACCCGGCTCACGCACGCCGTCCTCGGCTCGAAGGCCCCGCTCGGGCCCGTCACGCCCGTCACCAAGAAGGTTCTCCGGTACGCGACCATGGGCCCGGGGGCCGCGCCGGACCGCATAGAGGCGTGCGCCAGGATCGTGCACGCCTGTGGGCGGCGGCCCCGGTACGCCTGGTCGCAGGTCCTGAGCGGGCTCGAACTGGACGATCTCGTACGGGAGTTGCGGGTGCCCACCGCAGTCGTCGCGGGCACGGCCGACCGGCTGACCCCGCCCGTGCACGCCCGGCGGCTGGCGGCCGCGCTGCCCGTCTGCGCGGGGCTCACCGAGCTCGCCGGTGTCGGGCATATGACTCCGGTCGAGGCGCCGGAGGCGGTCACGGAACGCATCCGTGAACTGGTTCGTACGTATGTGACGGTCGAGGAAGGTGTGGCATGAGCAGGGTGAGCCTGGAGGGACAGGTCGCGGTTGTCACGGGAGCTGCCCGGGGAGTCGGCGAGCTGCTGGCCCGCAAGCTGTCGGCGCGCGGCGCGAAGGTGGCGCTGGTCGGCCTGGAGCCGGACGAGTTGAAGAAGGTCGCCGCACGGCTGCACACCGAGGCGGAGTCCTGGTTCGCCGACGTCACCGACCACGAGGCGATGGCGCGGGTCGCGGGCGAGGTGAAGGAGCGGTTCGGCAAGGTCGACATCGTGGTCGCCAACGCCGGGGTCGCCTCCGGCGGGCCGTTCGTGGACTCCGACCCGGAGGCGTGGCGGCGGGTCATCGAGGTCAATCTGATCGGCGGCGCGGTCACCGCCCGCGCCTTCCTGCCCGTACTGATGGAGAGCCGGGGCTACTTCCTGCAGATCGCCTCGCTCGCCGCGATCACGCCCGCGCCGATGATGACGGCGTACTGCGCCTCCAAGTCGGGCGTGGAGGCGTTCGCGCACAGCCTGCGGGCCGAGGTGGGTTACAAGGGCGTACGGGTCGGGGTCGGGTATCTGTCCTGGACCGACACGGACATGGTGCGCGGCGCGGACCAGGACGAGGTGATGCGGGAGCTGCGCCAGCGGCTGCCGTGGCCGTCCAACCGTACGTATCCGCTCGGTCCGGCCGTCAACCGGATCGTGGCGGGCATCGAGCGGCGGTCCTCGCATGTGTACGCGCAGTGGTGGCTGCGCGGGATGCAGTCCGTGCGGGGGTATCTGCCGTCGGTGATCGGGGCGGTGGGGCAGCGGGAGATGCGGCGCTTCGAGCCTCGGCTCGCGGAGGTCGGGCGCGGGCTCGTGGGGGCGGGCGGGGCCGCCGACGAGCAGGAACGGGTGGTTCGTCACCGGCCGTAATCGACCGAAATGCGTGCTGTGTCCGTGCGTGCCACGCTGGTCGAGGCCCGGAGGAACCGTGGGACAAGCCCCGGTTCCCCGCCCCTCACAGCGTTGTAGGAGTGAACCTCGATGGGCAACAAGGACCAGTTCCAGGACAAGGCGCGCGAGGCCGCGCAGCAGGCGAAGCAGTCCATGCAGGCCAAGAAGAACAAGGGCCAGGACACTGCCCAGCAGCGGTCCCAGCAGATGCCGGACGAGGCGCAGCGGGCGCAGCAGGAAGCGCAGGACAAGCTGGACATGGACTACGACATCTGACGCTCGCTGCGTTCGCGGTACGAAGTGGCGCATCCCCGGTTTGCCTGGGGGTGCGCCACTTCGCGCGTGCGGTTGAGGGGCGCGGGGCTGTGTCATTGTGCGGCTCCGCCGCGATGGGGGTCCCCCCTGTTCGAGCGGAGCCGAGAACTTGGGGGAGCGACCGGCCACGCACGGTCCGCAGGTGGACGCCGCCGCCGGAGGCTTTCGGGAAGGGGCGGGGTGGGGGTTCAAGCAGGGTGCGCAGCCCGGCGGGAACGGGGTGCCGCTGCGCCCACCCTCCCCCAAGCTCTCGACTTCGCTCGACCTCGACCAGGGGGGACCCCCATCGCCCCTGGCGGCACGCATGCCCGCAGCCGGGTAGGGGGGTGCGCTCAGCGCGGCGGGAGCTTGGGGCGGCGGCGGTCCGGGGTGTCCGTGTATGTGGGCGGCGTAGCCGCCGGCGCGCCTGTCAGCAGGTCCAGCGCCAGCTGCACCGCGTCGTCCAGCTGGGCGTGCCGCCCCTCCGCCCAGTCCAGCGGCGTACGCAGGATCTCCAGGTCCGGCTCGACGCCGTGGTTCTCGATGGACCAGTGGTACTGGTCGAACCACGCCGCGTTCATCGGCACAGTGATCACCGTCCCGTCGCCCAGCGTATGGCGCCCGGTCATGCCGACCACCCCGCCCCAGGTCCGCTGCCCGACCACCGGCCCCAGCCGCAGCAGCCGGAACGCCGCGGTGATCATGTCGCCGTCGGACGACGTCGCCTCGTCGGCCAGCGCCACCACGGGACCGCGCGGCGCGTTCGAGGCGTACGACACCGGCTGGGCGTTGCGCGTCAGGTCCCAGCCCAGGATCTTGCGGGTCAGCTTCTCGATCACCAGCTCGCTGATGTGGCCGCCCGCGTTGCCGCGTACATCGACGATCAGCGCCGGGCGCGACATCTCCAGGCGCAGATCCCGGTTGAACTGGGCCCAGCCCGACCCGCCCATGTCCGGGATATGCAGATAGCCGCACTTCTCGCCGCTCAACTCCCGTACCACCGCACGGCGTTTGGCCACCCAGTCCTGGTATCGGAGAGGGCGTTCGTCGACCAAAGGCACGACCGCCACCCTTCTCGACCTGCCCTCGCCCTCCGCCGGCTGGAACGTCAGCTCCACGGTCGTCCCGCCCGCGCCCGCCAGCAGCGGATACGGGCCCGCCACCGGGTCCACCGGGCGGCCGTCGACATGGGTGAGCACCGCGCCCTCGCGGATGCCGGTGCCCGCGAGCGGCGAGCGCGCCTTGGAGTCGGAGGAGTCGCCGGGCAGGATCCGGCGGACCATCCAGCCGTCGTCCCGGGGGACCAGGTTGACACCGAGCAGGCCCTGCGGACGCTGGTAGTGGGGCGGGCCCTCGTTGCGCCGCGCGGCGGACACGTACGCGTGCGAGGTGCCCAGTTCGCCCAGGACCTCGCGGAGCAGATCCGCGAACTCGTCGGGCGACGCGACCCGTTCGACCAGCGGGCGGTACTGGTCGAGGACCGCGTCCCAGTCGATGCCGCACATGTCCGGCTCCCAGAAGTAGGAGCGGATGACGCGGCCCGCCTCGGCGTACGCCTGGCGCCACTCCGAGGGCGGGTCGACCTCGTGCAGGATCCGGCGCAGGTCCAGATAGACCGTGGAGTCGGTGTCGCCGGACTCGGTCGCGGGCACCGCGCGCAGATCGCCGTCGTCGACGACGACCAGACGGCTGCCGTCACCGCTGACCGCGAACCAGTCGAGGTGGTCGACGAGTTCGGTCTTGCGGGCCTTGGTGATGTCGAAGTGCTCCAGGGTCGGGCGCCCGGAGGTGTCCGCCGGGTTGGCGAAGGTCTCGCCGAGCGCGCCCGAGATCGGCCAGCGCAGCCACACCAGACCGCCGCCGGAGACCGGGGACAGCGCCGAGTACTTGGAGGCGGAGACCGGGAACGGCGTCACCCGGCTCTCCAGGCCCTCCACTTCGACGGTCACCGTGCCGTCGCCGTTCTCGTCGAGCGGGTCGAGCCCGCCCGCCGCCGGGCGTCCGTCCGGCAGCAGCGCGAAGGGCGAGGGGGTCGCCGAGGAGAGCGGGACCAGATACGGGCGGCAGCCCAGCGGGAAGGAGAGGTCGCCGGTGTGCACGTCGTAGACCGGGTCGAAGCCGCGCCAGGACAGGAAGGCGAGATAGCGGCCGTCCCGGGTGAAGACCGGGTTCTCGTCCTCGAAGCGGCCGTTGGTGACGTCGACGATCACGCGCGCGCCGGGGCCCGCGATCCGGGCCATCTTGATCTGGCGCAGCGAGCGGCCGATGCCCGGGTGCGACCAGGTCAGCCAGTGGCCGTCGGGGGAGAACGCCAGGTCCCGGACGGGGCCGTTGATGGAGCGGATGAGCTCGGTGACCTCGCCGTTGGACTCCTCGCTCGCGTCGATCAGGAGCAGACGGCCGTCGTGCGAGGCGATCGCCAGGCGTTCGCCGTCCGGGTCGGAGAGCAGTTCCTGGACGTGGCCGAGCTCCCCGGAGGCCAGCCGTCTGGGTTCGCGGTCGCCGCTGGCTCTGGGCAGATACGCGATCTCGACGGCGTCCTCGCCGTCCGCGTCGGTCACGTACGCCACCTGTCCGCCGGTGCCCAGCATCTCGGGCAGCCGCACCCGTACGCCCGCGGTGTCGGTGATCGTGCGGGCCGGGCCGTCGCGGTGGGTGAGCCAGTACAGGCTGCCGCGCACCACGACGGCGCTGGCCCGGCCCGTGGTGTCGACCGAGAGCGCGTCCACGTGGTTGGCGGCGGGCACCTGGTAGGTGCGCCGGCCCGCGCGGGGGCCGCCGAGGCGGACGTCCAGGCGGCGCGGGGCGGCGTCGGGGGCGAGCGAGTCGACGATCCACAGGTCGCCCGCGCACTGGTAGACCACCCGCCGCCCGTCCGAGGAGGCGTGCCGGGCGTAGTACTCGTCGTGGTCGGTGTGGCGGCGCAGGTCGGAGCCGTCCGGTAGACAGGAGTAGAGGTTGCCGACGCCCTCGTGGTCGCAGAGGAACGCGATCCGCCCGGCCACGAACATCACCGACTCGATGTGGCCGCCGATGTCCTTGAGCAGCCGCTCGCCGTGCAGCCACAGCCGGCCCATGGCGCCGCCCCGGTACCGCTTCCAGGCGGCGGGCTCGTGCGGGGGCTTGCCGGTGAGCAGCAGGGTGCGGCGCTCGCCGTCCAGGTCGGCGACCGCGATGTCGGAGACCGGCCCCCAGGGCAGCCGTCCGCCGGGGGAGCCGTCGGTGGGGACGCTGTAGGCCCAGGAGAAGTACGAGAAGGGCTGGCCGTGCGAGGAGACGGCCAGGATGTGGCCGTCGGGGGTCCAGCCGCAGACCCGGGTGTCGGAGGAGCCCCAGTAGGTCAGCCGCCGGGCCGGGCCGCCGTCGACCGGGGCGAGATGGATCTCGGGGTCCAGGCTGCGCCAGGTCGTGTACGCGATCCGGCGGCCGTCGGGGGAGAAGCGCGGGTGGCTGACCTTGGTGCGGTCGACCGTGACCCGCCAGGCCCGCGACGGGCTGTGGCCGGCCGGGACGAGGGGCGCGACCCACAGGTCGTCCTCGGCGGCGAAACAGATCAAGTCGTCGTGCAGATGCGGGAAGCGGAGGTACGCGCCCTCGGTCACGGGCGCCTGCTGCTGGTCGTCCACCGTTGCGTCGCTCACTTCTCAATGCTTTCCGCGCGGCGGGGGTGCGGCAACTTATGGAGCCCTGACACTTGTGGCGGAGGACACATGCGAAACGATTTCGTTTCGCTCGCCGGGCGGGCTACCCTCGGACGAGTACGAAACCGTTTCGTTCGGATGGGAGGTCGAGAATGGCGAGCAGGCTCACGGCCGAACGTGAGGCAGAACTGTACGAAGCCGTACTCGACCTGCTGCGCGAGGTCGGCTACGACGCCCTGACCATGGACGCCGTCGCCGCCCGCACCCGCTCCAGCAAGGCCACCCTCTACCGTCAGTGGGGGAACAAGCCGGAGCTGGTCGCGCGGGCGCTGCGGCACAACAAGCCGGTGAGTCTCCATGAGATCGACACCGGTTCGCTGCGCCGCGACTTCCACGAGCTGGTCGGTCTTGAGGACGACTGCAAGCTGGAGAAGGACTCCGCCCTGATGCGGGGTCTGATGCGCGCCGTCCATGACAACCAGGACCTCCACCAGGCGCTGCGCGAAGTGCTGATCGAGCCGGAGATCAACGGCCTCGAACACGTGCTGCGGCGCGCGGTGGACCGCGGCGAGGTCCGCGCGGACTGTCCGGCGCTTCCCTATGTGATCCATATGCTGGTCGGCGCTTTCGTCGCCCGGCAGCTCGTGGAGGACAGACCCGTCGACAAGGCCTTCCTCTTCGACTACATCGACGCCGTGGTTCTCCCCGCCCTCGGCGATCCCGTCTAGCTCCCCACAAACCTGCCCCACCTGACGTACGCCGCTCTCGTCGTCGGGCTGGTTATCCACGCCCTGTAAACCAACGACCGACCGGGAGTACGCCCTCGTGGCCACGTTCCTCTACCGACTCGGCAGATTCGCCTTCAGGCGCCGCCGCTACGTCGCCCTGGTGTGGGTGGCGCTGCTGTTCCTCGCCGGATTCGGCGCCGCGTCCGCCTCCACTCCTTCCGCCAGCTCCTTCTCGATGCCCGGTACCGAGGCCCAGAAGGCCTTCGACCTGCTGGAGAAGCGTTTCCCCGGCGGCAGCGCCGACGGCGCCACCGCCCGTATCGTCTTCAAGGCCCCGGCCGGCAAGACCATGAAGGACGCGGCCAACAAGGCCGAGGTCAACAAGGTCGTCGCCGAGCTGCCCAAGGGCTCGAAGCAGGTCGCCTCGGTGACCGACCCGTACCAGGCCAACGCCGTCTCCTCGGACGGTTCGACCGCGTACATATCCGTGAAGTACAAGGTCAACGGCATGGCCCTGGAGGACAGCGACCGCAAGTCGCTGGAGGACACCGCCAAGGGCGCGCAGAAGGCCGGGCTCACCGTCGAGATCGGTGGTGACGCGCTCCAGACCAAGCCCGAGACGGGCTCCGGCGAGATCATCGGTGTGGTGATCGCGGGCATCGTCCTGATGATCACCTTCGGCTCGCTGATCGCGGCCGGGCTTCCGCTGATCACCGCCATCATCGGCGTCGGCATCGGCGTCTCCACCATCACCGCGCTCGCCAACGTCCTGGACCTCGGCAACACCACCTCGACGCTGGCCTCGATGATCGGCCTCGCGGTCGGCATCGACTACGCGCTCTTCATCGTCTCGCGCTACCGGGCCGAGCTCCGCGAGGGCCGCGAGCGCGAGGAAGCGATAGGCCGGGCCGTCGGAACGGCCGGTTCCGCGGTCGTCTTCGCCGGTCTCACCGTCGTCATCGCGCTGTGCGGCCTCGCGGTCGTCAACATCCCGATGCTCTCCAAGATGGGCTTCGCCGCGGCCGGTACGGTCGTGATCGCCGTCCTGATCGCGCTCACCCTGATCCCGGCGGTGCTCGGCTTCGCGGGCAAGCGCGTCTTCGGCCGCCGCACCCGCAAGAAGATGGAAGCCGGCACGGTCGAGCCGGCCGACGAGGCCAAGCCGAACATGGGCACCCGCTGGTCCGGCTTCGTGCTGCGCAAGCCCATCTGGGTGCTGCTCGCCGGTGTGATCGGGCTCGGCGCCATCGCCGTCCCGGCCGCCTCGCTGGAGATGGGTCTGCCGGACGAGGGCTCGCAGCCCACCTCGACGACCCAGCGCCGCGCCTACGACACCCTCTCCGACGGCTTCGGGCCGGGCTTCAACGGTCCGCTGATGATCGTCGTGGACGGCGCCAAGGCGTCCGGCGGTGCCAAGGCCGCGGCCGACAAGACCTCGGACACCATCAAGAAGCTGCCGGACGTGGCCGCGGTCATGCCGCCCGCGCTCAACAAGGACGGCGACACCGCGACCATCACGGTCATCCCGAAGTCGAAGCCGTCCTCCAAGGACACCGAGGACCTGGTCCACTCCATCCGTGACGCGGGCCACGGCATCAAGGCCGACACCAAGGCCGAGGTCCTGGTGACCGGCGCGACCGCGATGAACATCGACTTCTCGCAGCGCATGAACGACGCGCTGCTGCCCTACCTCGGGCTCGTGGTCGGCCTCGCGTTCCTGCTCCTGATGGTGGTCTTCCGCTCGATCCTGGTTCCGCTGAAGGCGGCCCTCGGCTTCCTGCTCTCGGTGGTCGCCGCCCTCGGCGCGGTCGTCGCGGTCTTCCAGTGGGGCTGGCTCGGCGGGCTGTTCGGGGTGGAGAACCCCGGCCCGATCATGTCGATGATGCCGATCTTCATGGTCGGTGTGGTCTTCGGTCTGGCCATGGACTACGAGGTCTTCCTCGTCACCCGGATGCGGGAGGCGTTCGTCCACGGCGAGCGTCCCGGCCAGGCGATCGTGACCGGCTTCCGGCACGGCGCCCGGGTGGTCACCGCCGCCGCGGTGATCATGATCGCGGTCTTCTCCGGCTTCATCGGGGCCAGCGACCAGATGATCAAGATGATCGGCTTCGCCCTCGCGATCGCGGTGTTCTTCGACGCGTTCGTGGTCCGCATGGCCATCGTCCCGGCGGTGCTCGCGCTGCTCGGCTCGAAGGCCTGGTGGCTGCCGCGCTGGCTCGACAAGGTCCTCCCGAACGTCGACGTCGAGGGCGAGGGCCTGAAGGCCCACGCCGAGAAGGCGTCCGACGGCGACGAGGACCGCGAGCTCGCGCGCGTCTGACCCGACGGCCCCCTGGACGCCCACGGCCTGTGGGGACGGGACCGTGGAGCGTTGAGCCGGCCCCCTACGCACCTCGCGTAGGGGGCCGGCTCTCTTCGTACGTACGCTCTCCTACGCCCGGCCGCTCGATGCGGGCGTGACGCTGTACGTACGCCGCAGGAAGCGGACGAGCGGCGAGCTGTCGAACTGGACCACCGCGACGCCGTCCGGCGAGTGGAACTCCAGTACGGTCTGGGCCCGCCCGCACGGCCACACCCCGACGTCGCCGCCGCGCGCGGGCCCGCGCAGCCCGGCCTCAAGGAGCGAGCGCGGGAAGGCCCACTCGTTGCCGCCCGGGAACGCGAAGTGCACGGTCAGCGGGTCCTCGGCGGGGTCGTAGCGCAGGGCGACGGGGACGGGCCGGTGGTGCGGGGCGTCCGTGACGATCCTCGCTCGGGCGTGTTCCTCGACGGCGGGGGACATCGGTCGCTCCTCACGCTCACTGTGTGCAGCTTTTCATGCTGTCTGTCATTAAATGTCGCATATTTTCGGGGGCGTGCCGGGCGGGCGAGGGGTTGTTATTAGTCACCCGTACGCTCTTGCGAGCCATTCGCAGGTGCACGACTATCATCGAACGGCCCACCCCCCGAACCCATCGACCCGGCCCCTGCGGAGACCACCCATGCATGTCCCGGACGGATTCATCAACGCGCCCGTCTCCGCGGTAGCCGGAGTCGGCGCGGCCTGCGCGATCGCCGTCAGCCTGCGCGGGGCACGGCGTGAACTCGACGAGAAGACGGCCCCGCTCGCGGGCCTGGTGGCGGCGTTCATCTTCGCCGTGCAGATGCTGAACTTCCCGGTGGCGGCGGGCACCAGCGGCCATCTGCTGGGTGGCGCGCTCGCGGCGATACTCGTCGGCCCGTACACCGGTGTCCTCTGCGTCTCGGTCGTGCTCCTGATGCAGGGCATCCTCTTCGCCGACGGCGGCCTGACCGCGCTCGGCGTCAACATCTCCGACATGGCGATCACGACGACCGTCGTCGCGTACGCCGTCTTCCGCGGCCTGGTCAAGGTGCTGCCCCGCAAGCGGCGCTCGATCACCGTCGCCTCCTTCGTCGCCGCGCTCGTCTCCGTACCGGCCGCCGCCCTCTGCTTCACCGCGATCTACGCGCTCGGCGGCACCACCGACGTCCCGATCTCCAAGGTGCTCACCGCGATGGTCGGCGTGCACATCCTGATCGGCATCGGCGAGGCCGCGATCACCGCGCTGACCGTGGGCGCGGTCATCGCGGTGCGGCCCGACCTCGTCCACGGGGCGCGCGGGCTCACCGCTCCGCTCCGGCTGCGCGTGGGCGGCGAACTGGTCGACGCCCCCGCTCCGGAGCGCGTACCCAGCGCCGCCCGGTCCACGCGCCGGGTGCGGGCCGTGTTCGTCTTCGCCGCGCTGCTGCTGGCCGGATTCGTCTCCTTCTACGCCTCCGCCTCGCCCGACGGCCTGGAGAAGGTGGCCCACGACAAGGGCATCGACACCAAGACCAAGAAGCACGCCACCGAGAGCTCGCCGCTGGCCGGCTACTCGGTCAAGGACATCGGCAACAACCGGGTGGCCACCGGCCTCGCGGGCATGATCGGCGTCGGGGTCACCGTGGGCGTCGGCAGCGGCGTCTTCTGGGCCGTGCGCCGCCGCAAGGGCACGGCCGCCGACGCCACCCCCACCGCGATCCCCGAGACGGAGACGGTCTGACATGGGCGCGGGCCACGCGCACAAGCTCTACCGGCAGGACGCCTCGCCGGTCCACGACCTGCCCCCGCACTGCAAGATCGCGGCCGTCTTCCTCTTCGTGATCGTGGTCGTCTCGACCCCGCGCGAGGCGATGTGGGCCTTCGCCCTGTACGCGGTGCTGCTCGCCGTCGTCGCGACGGCGGCCCGCATCCCGGCGGGCTTCCTGCTCAAGCGGCTCCTGATCGAGATCCCGTTCGTGGCGTTCGCGGTCCTGATGCCGTTCGTGGTGCCCGGGGACAAGGTGCACGTGCTCGGTCTGGCGCTGAGTGAGAACGGGCTGTGGGGCGCGTGGAACGTGCTGGCCAAGGGCACGCTCGGGGTCGCGGCCTCGGTGATCCTGGCCTCCACGACCGACCTGCGGGCGCTGCTGCTCGGCCTCCAGCGGCTCAGGCTCCCGTCCCTGCTGGTCCAGATCGCCTCGTTCATGATCCGCTACGGCGATGTCATCACGGACGAGATGCGCCGCATGTCCATCGCCCGCCGCTCGCGCGGCTTCGAGGCGAAGGGACCGAAGGCCTGGGGCGTCCTTGCCAAGTCGGCGGGCGCGCTCTTCATCCGCTCGTACGAACGCGGCGAGCGGGTGCATCTGGCCATGGTCAGCCGCGGTTACGCGGGCTCGATACCGGTCATCGACGACGTGACGGCGACCGGTGCGCAATGGCGTTACGCGGCGGTGCTCCCCGCGTCGGCTCTAGTCGTCTGTCTGTTGGGGTGGACCCTGTGAACAAGTCTTCCGAAACGCCTTCCGCCGTTCCCGCCTCGCTCGACGTCAGCGGGCTCGCCTTCGCCTATCCGGACGGCCACCAGGCGCTGTTCGGCGTGGACCTGACGGTCGCGCGCGGCGAGCGCGTCGCGCTGCTCGGGCCGAACGGCGCCGGCAAGACCACCCTCGTCCTGCACCTCAACGGCATCCTGACCGGCGGCGCGGGCACGGTGACGGTGGCCGGGCTGCCGGTCGAGAAGCGCAACCTGGCCGAGATCCGGCGCCGGGTCGGCATCGTCTTCCAGGACCCCGACGACCAGCTCTTCATGCCCACGGTCCGCGAGGACGTGGCGTTCGGGCCGGCCGCGTCGGGGATGCGGGGGCCGGAGCTGGAGGCGCGGGTGCGCACCGCCCTGGAGCGGGTCGGGATGGCGGAGTTCGCCGACCGGCCGCCGCACCACCTCTCGTTCGGCCAGCGCCGCCGGGTGGCGGTGGCGACCGTGCTCGCGATGGAGCCGGAGATCCTGGTCCTGGACGAGCCGTCGTCCAACCTGGACCCGGCCTCGCGGCGTGAACTGGCCGACATCCTGCGGACGTTGGACGTGACGGTCCTGATGGTCACGCACGACCTGCCGTACGCCCTTGAGCTGTGCCCCCGTTCGGTGATCCTCAGCGAGGGCGCGATCGCGGTGGACGGGAAGACGGCGGACGTCCTGTCGGACGAGGAGCTGATGCGTACGCACCGCCTGGAGCTGCCGTTCGGGTTCGACCCGAGGGCCGCGTCGACCAAGGTGTGACCCGCGCGGCGGCGCCGGGGCGTTCGCGAGCGCCCCGGCGCCGCCGCGCGTCATCGCTGGTCGATGGCCGTCCGTACCGCCCGTACCAGCGCCTGGGCGCGCGGGTCCGCGGTCACGTTCTTCTGGTGGCCGTTGGTGACGTAGCCGAAGGCCACGCCCGACTCGGGGTCGGCGAAGCCGAGGGAGCCGCCGCTTCCGGGGTGGCCGAACGAGCCGGGGGACAGCAGCGGGGACGCGGGGCCGTGGAGCATGTAGCCGAGGCCGAAGCGGGTCCCCACCATCAGGACCCGGTCCGGCCCGGCCGACTCCTCGGTCCGCGCGAGCGCGACCGTCGCGGGGGCGAACAGCCGGCGGCCGTCCACCTCGCCGATCTTCGCCGCGTAGATACGGGCGAGGCCCCGGGCGGTGGAGACGCCCGCCGCGGCGGCGAGCTCGGCCGAGCGGTAGACGGGGTCGTTCTCGTCCGGGAGCGGGTCGATCGCGCCGAACGCCCGGCGGGTCAGCGACGTCGGGTCGTCGTACGCCTCCACCACCGAGCGCTTGGGGCGCACGGTGATCGCCCCTGGCACCGTCGGTGCCTCCACCCGGCCGACCCGGCCCGCCCGGTGGGCCTCCTCGTCCGGCAGGCCGATCCAGAAGTCGGCGGCCAGCGGCCGGGCGATCTCCTCGGCGACCCAGCGGCCGATCGTGCGTCCGGTGACGCGGCGCACCAGCTCGCCAAGCAGCCAGCTGTAGGTCTGGGCGTGGTAGCCGTGGTCGGTGCCGGGCTCCCAGACGGGTGCCTGCGCGGCGACGGCGGCCGGGCCCGACTCGCCGTCGGCGGCCTCGGCGGTCGTCAGCGGGCGGTCCAGGACGGGCACACCGGCGCGGTGCGAGAGCAGATGGCGCACCAGGGCGCGGTCCTTGCCGTTGGCCTTGAACTCGGGCCAGTACGTGGCGACGGGCGCGTCCAGGTCCAACTGGCCGCGCTGGTGCAGCAGCAGCGGGACGGCGGCGGCGACGCCCTTGGTGACCGAGCGCACGATCTGTACGGTGTCGACGGCCCAGGGCGCGGCGCCGTCCACATCGCGGGTGCCGCCCCACAGGTCGACGGTCTTTCTGCCGTGCTGGTAGACGGCGACGGCCGCGCCGCGCTCGCCGCGCTGCTCGAAGTTACGGACGAACGCGTCCCTGACCGATTCGAACCCCGGGTCCACGGTGCCCCGCACGTCCACCACTGCAACTCCCACGTCCGCGCGCGCCCTGCTGACGCACCCGTCCATTGAACGCGCCGAGAAGAATCGTTTCTTCCCCGCCCCCAGGAGGGCCCGAAGGGCCCACTGAAGGGGCGCGGGGAACTGCGCGAGCAACCCAGCACGGCCCGCAGCCGAAGAGCGGGGTCCGGGGCGAAGCCCAGGGGGGGTCCACCGGGGGCGAGGCCCCGGGCAACCCGGTCACCCAGCCCGAAGCATCAGCCCGATCCCCACCACCATCAGCCCCGCCGCCGCGATCCTGGGCGCGCCGAAGCGCTCCTTGAAGAAGACCGCGCCGATCGCCGCCCCCACGATGATGCTCGACTCCCGCAGCGCCGCCACCGGCGCCAGTGGCGCGCGGGTCTGGGCCCACAGGACCAGGCCGTACGCCGTCATGGACAGCGCCGCCCCGAGCAGACCCCGTCCCGCGTACGGCCGCAGCTGCGCCCACAGCGCGCCCCGGCGGCTGTACCAGGCGTACGCCGGGATCAGCAGCCCCTCCAGGATCATCAGCCACGCGATGTACCCGATGGGTGTGTGGGCGGCGCGTACGCCCACGCCGTCCACCACCGTGTACGACGCGATCGACAGGCCGGTCGCCAGGGCGGCGAGCAGCGCGGGCCAGTGCGGGCGCGCGCCCGAGCCCCGGATGCCCCACAGGGCGACCCCGACCAGGCCCGCCGAGGCGACGGCCACGCCGGCCGCCTGCCACGCGTTCAGGCTCTCGCCGACGAAGGCCACCGCGAGCACGGTCACCACCAGCGGCGCCGTGCCGCGCGCGATCGGATACATCTGCCCGAAGTCGCCCAGGCTGAACGACCGCATGAGCAGCACCTGGTAGCCGATGTGCAGCAGCGCCGAGGCGATCAGATACGGCCAGGCGCCGCCGGACGGCACCGGCGAGAACGCCGCCAGCGCGGCGCCGATCGCCGAGGCCCCGCCGCCGATCAGGGTGAACGCGATCAGCTGGTCCTTGATGGCGTGCGCCATCGCGTTCCACGCGGCGTGCGTGACGGCGGCCGCCAGCACCGCGAGGACGACGAGCAGACTCATATGTGGGTGTCCCGCGCGTCCGGGGTTTGCTGTGAGCTCATGAACTCGGACGCTAGCGGTGGTTGTACGAGCCACGCGAGCCCGTTTTCGTCACACCAACGCCCCCAGGAGGGCCCGAAGGGCCCGCTTAAGGGGCGCGGGGCTGTGTCGATTTGCGGCTCCGCCGCGGTGGGGGTCCCCCCTGTTCGAGCGGAGTCGAGAACTTGGGGGAGCGAACAACCCAGCACGGTCCGCAGCCAAAGAGCAGGGTGCGGGGGCGCTGCCCCCGGCGGGGGTCCACCGGGGGCAGCGCCCCCGGGAAAACCGGTCAGCCGCTCAGCCGGCCCGCAGAACCGACGCCACGATCGGCCCCGCCGCGTCCCCGCCGTGGCCGCCCGACTGGACCAGCGCGGCGGCGGCGAGCCCGTTGCCGTACCCGGTGAACCAGCTGTTGGACTTGCCCTGTTGGTCGACCTCGGCCGAGCCGGTCTTGGCGCCCTTGGGCCCGGGCACCCCGGACATCGCGGTCGTCGCCGTGCCGCCCGTGGCCGCCGCGTGCATCATCTGCCGGAGCTGGTCGGCGACCGCGCCGGGCAGCGGCTGCGCCTGGGCCAGGTCGCGGTCGTCCAGGTCCTTCGGCACGATGATCGGCTGGCGGAAGCCGCCGTTGATCACGGTGGCCGAGACGGACGCCATGTCGAGCGGGCTCATCTGGACCTTGCCCTGGCCGATGTACGAGGCGGCCGTCTCCACCCCCGACGACTGCGGAACGCTGCCGTCGAAGGACTTCACCCCGCCGAGCTTCCAGTTGTCCTGGCCCAGGCCGAAGTAGTCCCGGGCCGTCCGGCCGAGCGCGGTCCCGGCGATGTCCTTGTCGGTGAGCGGCTTCACCGGCTTGATGAAGGCGGTGTTGCAGGACCGGGCGAAGGCGTCGGTCAGGGTGCCGTTCGGGATGGTGAAGTCGTTGAGGTTGTGGAAGGTGTAGCCCTTCCAGATGGCCGTCGCCGGGCACTGGGCCGGCTGGTCGGCGCCGCCCTCCCCGTTCTGGATGATCATCGCGGCCGTAATGATCTTCATGGTGGAACCCGGGGCGACCGAGGCCTGGAGGGAAGCCGGGAAGCCGTCCTTCCGGTTGTCCGCCACCGCCCGTATCTCCCCGGTGCCCGGCGCGATCGCCACCACCGACGACTCGTCGAACCGCTTCACGGCCTGCTCGGCGGCCGCCTGGACGTCCGCGTCGAGCGTCGTCGTCAGCTTGCCCGCCCTGCCCTTGGCCAGGGTCAGCAGGGTCCGGGACGGGGTGCCCGCGTCGGCGCTCTCGATCGAAAGCTCCACCCCGGGCGCGCCGTTGACCTGGGCGCCGTACTTCTGCCGCAGCGAGTCGAGGACCGCGCCGAGCGAGGGGTACTTCTCCTTGGTCAGCACCCGGCCCTGCCGGTCGACGGCCTCGATCTCGGGGTTCTTCGCCGCGCCCGTCGTCAGCTTCTCGCCCGTCTTGAGCTGCGGGTGGACCACGGCCGGCTGCCAGTCGACCAGCGCCCTGCCGGTGGTACGGCCGCGCACGACGGTCAGGTGCGACGAGTACGTCAGGGGCGCGGTCCGCCCCTCGTACGCGACCTCCGCCTTGACCGTGTACGGCACGGTCGCGCCGGTGGCCGGGGACGCGGTGATCGTCACCTTGTCCACATGGGCGTCGTCGTGGAAAGCGGCGAGCGCGGTCCGGGCGGCCGCGTTGTTGTCGGTGAGCACCGAGGCGGCCGCCGCGTCCCCCTTCGACCAGGCGTCGAAGAACGCCTGCGCCGTCCGCGTCACCTCGTCCGCGCTCGGCGGGCCGGTCCGTACCGGCGCCGCCCTGGTGTGCGCGGCCGGGGACGAGTCGTCCCCGGCCAGCATCTCGTACCCGCCGTAGACGACGCCCCCGCCGACCACCAGAAACGCTCCGCCGACGATCGCGGCCTTCGCTCCACTACGCATCGCAGCCCCTCCCCAGGAGGCTCTTGAACATGTTCAAGAGCATTGCTTGGGAGGAACATTACGTGACAGCAGTGACAGCGGCGGCGCCCGTTACCGGAACGCGACGCTCACACCCAGGTATCCAGCCACATCCGGTTCCGCCAGGAATCCAGCGGGATCGCGGTGCCCGTGTACAGCGGCCAGAAGTAGATGAAGTTCCAGACGATCAGCAGGACGAGCACGCCCGCGCCGATCGCGCCGATGGCCCGGCGGCGTTCGTCCGAGCCCGGTGGCCCGATGATCGCGCCGATCATCATCGCCACCGCCAGACACAGGAACGGCACGAAGACGACCGCGTAGAAGAGGAAGATCGTGCGCTCCTGGTAGAGGAACCAGGGCAGATAGCCCGCCGCGATGCCGCAGGCGATCGCGCCCGCCCGCCAGTCCCGCCGGAACACCCAGCGCCACAGCACATAGAGGATGGCGAAGCAGGCCGCCCACCACAGCAGCGGCGTGCCGAGCGCCAGCACCTCGCGCGCGCACTTGTCGGCGGTGTTCGCCGGGCAGCCGTCGGTGCCGGGCGACGGGCTTTCGTAGTAGTACGAGACCGGGCGGCCCAGGACGAGCCAGCTCCACGGGTTCGACTGGTAGGTGTGCTTGTCCGTCAGATTGACGTGGAAGCTGTAGACCTCGGACTCGTAGTGCCAGAAGCTGCGCAGCGACTCCGGCATCCAGCTCATGCCGAACTGCGGCAGGCTCACATCGCCGATCAGCGGCAGCTTCACATGGTCGGGGGACAGGCCCGCGCGGCCGTGCGCCCAGTCCCGGAAGTAGCCCTTGTCCGTCATGAACCAGCCGGCCCAGGAGGCCATATAGGTCGCGATGGCCACCGGCACCGTCGAGACGAACGCGGGGAACACGTCCTTCTTGAGCACCGCGCGGTACGGCCGCACCGCGCCCGCGGTCTTCCGCGCGCCCGCGTCCCACAGCACCGCCATCACGCAGAAGAAGACCAGGACGTACAGGCCGTTCCACTTGGTGCCGCAGGCCAGGCCCAGCATCACGCCCGCCGCGAGCCGCCAGGGCCGCCGACCGAAGCGCAGGGTGGCGGCCACCTTCGCGTCCGGGCGCAGCTCGCCGTCCGCGCCCTCGGGCAGCGCCGCCGCGAGCCGGGCCCGCGCCCGGTCCCGGTCGATCAACAGGCAGCCGAAGGCGGCCAGTACGAAGAACATCACCACGAGGTCGAGCAGCGCGGTGCGGCTCATCACGAAGTGCAGCCCGTCCACCGCGAGCAGCGCGCCCGCCAGACAGCCCAGGAACGTGGAGCGGAACAGCCGCCGCCCGATCCGGCAGAGCATCAGCACCGAGAGCGTGCCGAGCACCGCCATCACGAACCGCCAGCCGAACGGGGTGAAGTGGAACCACTTCTCGCCCAGCCCGATCAGGTACTTGCCGACCGGCGGATGCACCACATACCCGGGGTCGGCCGGGATGGTCACCGACGACGGGTCCTGGAGGATCGACTTGTCGATGTCCTTGGGCCAGGCGGCCTCGTAGCCGTTGTTGATCAGCGCCCAGGCGTCCTTGGCGTAATACGTCTCGTCGAATATCACCGCGTCCGGGCTGCCCAGCCGCCAGAACCGCAGCAGACCCGCCACCAGGGTGACGAGCAGCGGCCCGACCCACCCCGACCAGCGCACCAGATACCCGGCGACCGTCGGGGGCACCCGCAGGACCGACCACAGCTGCCCGGACGGCTCCGTGTAGGGGGGCACCAGGCGCTCGCGCAGCCCGGTTCTCGGCGGCGCGGAGTAGCCGAAGCGGCGCAGCCGGTCCTGCCAGCCGGGCGGCGCGTCGCCGGCGGCCTGCCCCTCAAGGGTCTGTGGCGCTGTACTGGTCACCGCGCCATCGTAGGGAAAGCGTCTGTGCGAGTCCCGTGGCCGGGCCCGATCCCGCCGGGGCGACCCGGGGCGCCCGGGGCTGGGAGGATGGCGGGGTGACCGGAACACTCGTACTCGCAGGGACCCCCATCGGCGACATCGCGGACGCGCCGCCGCGGCTCGCCGCCGAACTGGAGCGGGCCGACGTCGTCGCCGCCGAGGACACCCGGCGGCTGCGCGGCCTGACCCGGGCGCTCGGCATCCACACCTCGGGGCGGGTCGTCTCGTACTTCGAGGGCAATGAGTCCGCCCGTACGCCCGAGCTCGTCGAGGCGCTTGAGGGCGGCGCGCGCGTGCTGCTCGTGACCGACGCCGGGATGCCGTCCGTCTCCGACCCCGGCTACCGGCTCGTCGCGGCGGCCGTGGAGAAGGACATCAAGGTCACGGCCGTGCCCGGGCCGTCGGCGGTGCTGACCGCGCTCGCCCTGTCGGGGCTGCCGGTCGACCGGTTCTGCTTCGAGGGCTTCCTGCCGAGGAAGGCGGGCGAGCGCCTGGGCCGGCTGCGCGAGGTCGCGGACGAGCGCCGCACCCTCGTCTACTTCGAGGCCCCGCACCGCCTGGACGACACGCTCGCCGCGATGGCCGAGGTCTTCGGCGCCGAGCGCCGCGCCGCCGTCTGCCGCGAGCTGACCAAGACGTACGAGGAGGTCAAGCGCGGGACGCTGAAGGACCTCGCCGAGTGGGCCGCCGAGGGCGTACGCGGTGAGATCACCGTCGTCGTCGAGGGCGCGGCCGAGAGCGGACCGGCCGAGCTGGACGCCGAGGAGCTGGTCAGAAGGGTGCAGGTGCGCGAGGAGGCGGGCGAGCGGCGCAAGGAGGCGATCGCGGCCGTGGCTCTCGATGCGGGCCTGCCCAAGCGCGAGGTCTTCGACGCGGTGGTGGCGGCAAAGAACGCGGCACGGGCGGCACCGGGGGACGGTAAAGGACTATCGTGAAACGTAACGCGAAAAGTAAAGCGTAGGCCGCAGACCGGGGCTTTTGCCTAGGAAAGGCCAAGACGGCACCAACACTCGACAGCCCCTGATGCGTTTTGGCGGCGAAAGGCGTCCCATGGATCGGGGACGTTTTCCGCCCCCGCTTCGCAAGGAGCGCTCGCAAGAGCTTGTCCAGCGGACAAGAGGAGCCGGCACATGAGTGAGATCGCTGAGACCACTGCACACGAGGAGTACGCGTTCGCGTGCATGCGGTGCGGGTACGGCTGGGAACAGGCGTACGAGATAGAGCACCACGTGGACGGGAAGGGCCAGCCGTTCGTGGTCTACAAGGCCGACGGGGAACGGGTGCCGTCGCCGCTGTCCAACCCCACCTGCATGAACTGCGGCGGGCACGTGGTGCGCACCCTGCGCGCCGGCCGGGTCTCCACCGTGAAGCAGTGGCTCGCGCATCACTCCACGCACCAGGCGCCGGCCGGGCCGGTCGGCTCCGGCGGCGACCCCGAGCCGGACCGGCCGACGTCGGCCGCGTCGGCGGAGCCCGCGGCCGACGAGGCCGCGACCGAGCCCGCCCACCACTGGCACCTCTCGGACCTCCTGCACCCCTTCCACCACCACAAGAAGTGACGGCCCGGGGGCTTTCATAGGATCGGCTCCATGAGTGCCGCCAAGGATGCCCCGCCGCCGCTGCCCGAACCGCTCGGGATCGCGGTCGCCGACTCGCACACCCATCTGGACATGCAGGGCACCACCGTGGAGGAGGCGCTGGTCAAGGCCGCCTCCGTGGGGGTGACGACCGTGGTCCAGGTGGGCTGCGACGTGAAGGGGTCGCAGTGGGCGGCCGAGACCGCGGCCGCGCACGACAGCGTCTGGGCCGCGGTGGCCCTGCACCCCAACGAGGCGCCCCGGATCGTCCTGGGCGATCCCGACGGCTGGTCCCGTCAGGGGGCGCGCACGCCCGGCGGCGACGCGGCCCTCGACGACGCGCTCGGCGAGATCGACCGGCTCGCCGCCCTCCCGCACGTCAAGGGCGTCGGCGAGACCGGCCTCGACTACTTCCGCACCGGGGCCGACGGCATGGCCGCCCAGGAGCGCTCCTTCCGGGCCCATATCGAGATCGCCAAACGGCACGGCAAGGCGCTCGTCATTCACGATCGCGAGGCGCACGCGGATGTGCTGCGCATTCTGCGGGAAGAGGGCGCCCCGGAGCGCACGGTCTTCCACTGCTATTCCGGTGACGCGGAAATGGCGGAACTCTGCGCGAAATCCGGGTACTTCATGTCCTTCGCCGGAAACATGACCTTCAAGAACGCCCAGCCGCTGCGCGACGCGCTCGCCGTGGCTCCGCTCGAACTGGTCCTGGTGGAGACGGACGCGCCCTTCCTCACCCCGGCGCCGTACCGCGGACGGCCCAATGCGCCGTATCTCATTCCGATCACGGTACGGGCCATGGCGGCGGTGAAGGGCATCCATGAGGACGCGCTGGCCGCGGCCGTCGCGGAGAACACTGCGCGCGCATTCGATTACTGAGGGATAACAGCCGATGCCCCCGGATGGCGGAACGTAGGGTAGCGCGACGACGCTCCGTAGTCGAATCGCTTTGGAGAGTCACAGCGGCTCCGCTAATGTCCCGGCCTCGACGGGACGAACGGCCGGACCTCTGGAGCACCGTGAGCACTTCGCAGGGCAGTCACAGAGCCGCGCGCGGCGGCCGCCGCGCCGCCACCAGAACGGCCGAGTCGCCGTATCCGCCGTCTGTCGCACTCGACACCCGCGAGACGGTGGCCGTGCCCCTGCTGCCCCGGCAGGGCGACGGACCGGAAGGGGGCGGCCAGGACCCCGCCGACCCCGACCCCGGCGGCTCGGACCCGGGCGGGCGGGCCGGGGCGCGAAGGGCCGCGCGGCGCCGCAGGAGCGCCGGCGGCCCGCTCGCCTCCGCCCGCCCCGACGCGCTGCGCCGGCTCATCCCGCAGGCCCTGGTGGTGGCCTTCCTCGCGGGCGGCACCTCCGCGTTCCTCGCCAACGACAAGGCCGTACGCCTCACCGTCGACGGCGTCCCGCGCACCCTGCACACCTTCGCCGACAGCGTCGACGAGCTCCTGGCCGACCAGCACGTGGCGGTCGGCGACCACGACATCGTGGCCCCGGGCCGCCACGAGGCCCTGACCAGCGGCGACGAGGTCGTCGTCCGCTACGGCCGGCCCGTGTCCCTGACCCTCGACGGCGAACGGCGCCAGGTGTGGACCACCGCGCAGACCGTCGACGGGGCGCTGCGCCAGCTCGGCGTGCGGGCCGAGGGCGCCTACCTCTCCGCCTCCCGCTCCTCGGCCATCGGCCGCGCCGGGATGGGCCTGGACGTGCGCACCGAGCGGCAGGTCACCTTCCTCGCCGACGGCCGCGAGCGCACCATCCGCACCAACGCGGCGACCGTCGCCGAGGCCGTCGCCGAGGCCGGGATCTCCCTCCAGGGCGAGGACACCACCTCGGTGCCGCCCTCGGCGTTCCCGCGCGACGGCCAGACGATCACCGTCATGCGCATCACCGGCACCCGCGAGGTGCGCGCCGAGCCGATCCCGTACGAGGTCGAGAAGACGAAGGACGAGTCGCTGTTCACCGGCACCGAGGTCGTCGACCGGCCCGGCCAGCAGGGGCTGCGGAAGGTCACCTACGCCCTGCGGACCGTCAACGGGGTGCGGCAGAAGCCGAAGAAGGTGGCCGAGCAGGTGGTGCGCGGACCCGTCACCCAGACCGTCCGGATCGGCACCAAGCCGCTGCCCAGCTCGGTGGGCGGCGCCGACCACCTCAACTGGGACCAGCTCGCCCACTGCGAGTCCGGCGGGCGCCCGGGCGCGGTCGACGCGACCGGGAACTACGGCGGGCTCTACCAGTTCGACGGCCAGACCTGGCACGCGCTCGGCGGCAGCGGGCTGCCGCAGCACGCCAGCGCCGCCGAGCAGACGTTCCGGGCGAAGAAGCTCTACGTACAGCGGGGGTCGAGCCCGTGGCCGCACTGCGGCCGTAGGCTGTATCGGTGAGCACCACTGAGCCCGACGCCCTCCTCGGCCCCGCCGACATCCGTGAACTGGCCGCAGCGCTGGGCGTACGCCCCACCAAGCAGCGCGGTCAGAACTTCGTCATCGACGCCAATACGGTCCGCCGGATCGTACGGACGGCGCAGGTGCGGCCCGACGACGTCGTGGTGGAGGTCGGGCCCGGCCTCGGCTCGCTGACGCTGGCGCTCCTGGAGGCGGCGGACCGGGTGACGGCGGTCGAGATCGACGACGTGCTCGCGGGCGCGCTGCCGGCCACGGTCGAGGCCCGGCTGCCCGCCAAGAAGGACCACTTCGCGCTGGTCCACTCCGACGCGATGCTGGTCCAGGAACTTCCGGGCCCCGCCCCGACCGCGCTGGTCGCGAACCTCCCGTACAACGTCGCCGTGCCCGTCCTCCTGCACATGCTGGACCGCTTCCCGAGCATCGAGCGCACCCTGGTCATGGTCCAGGCGGAGGTCGCCGACCGGCTCGCGGCCAAGCCCGGCAACAAGGTGTACGGCGTGCCGTCGGTCAAGGCCAACTGGTACGCGGAGGTCAAGCGCGCCGGGTCGATCGGCCGCAACGTCTTCTGGCCCGCGCCCAACGTCGACTCGGGCCTGGTCTCGCTGGTCCGGCGCGCGGAGCCGGTCGAGACCACCGCCACCAAGGCGGAGGTCTTCGCGGTCGTGGACGCGGCCTTCGCGCAGCGCCGCAAGACCCTGCGGGCCGCGCTGGCCGGCTGGGCGGGCTCGGCGGCCGCCGCCGAGGAAGCCCTGGTCGCGGCCGGGATCTCGCCGCAGGCGCGCGGCGAGGCGCTGACGGTCGAGGAGTTCGCCCGGATCGCGGAGGCCAAGAAGTGACGGTGACGGTCCGCGTCCCCGCCAAGGTCAACGTCCAGCTCGCGGTGGGCCCGGCCCGCCCCGACGGCTTCCACGACCTGGCCAACGTGTTCCTGGCGGTGGGCCTGTACGACGAGGTCACGGCCACGCCCGCGGACGCCCTGCGGATCACCTGCACGGGCCCGGACGCGGACAAGGTCCCGCTCGACCGTACGAACCTGGCGGCCCGGGCGGCCGAGCTCCTGGCGGCGAGGTACGGGCGTTCACCGGACGTCCACCTCCACATCGCCAAGGACATCCCGGTCGCGGGCGGCATGGCGGGCGGCAGCGCGGACGGCGCGGCGGCGCTGGTGGCGTGCGACGCCCTGTGGGGCACCGGCGCGTCCCGCGAGGAGCTCCTGGAGATCTGCGCGGAGCTCGGCAGCGACGTGCCGTTCAGCCTGGTCGGCGGGGCGGCGCTGGGCACGGGCCGGGGCGAGAGGCTGACCCCCCTGGAGGTGGGCGGCACCTTCCACTGGGTCTTCGCGGCGGCGGACGGCGGGCTGTCCACCCCGGCGGTGTACGCGGAGTTCGACCGCCTCACGCCGCACGCGGGGCCGCCGGAGGCGGATCCGGTGCTGCTCGCCGCGCTGCGCACGGGCGACCCCTTCGCCCTGGCGGGCGCGCTGTCCAACGACCTCCAGCCCGCTGCCGTCTCCCTGCGCCCGTCCCTCAAGGACACGCTCGCGGCGGGCACGAAGGCGGGCGCCCTGGCGGCCCTGGTCTCGGGCTCGGGCCCGACGACGGCGTTCCTCGCCGAAGGCGCGGAGGCGGCGCGGGGGATCGCCGAGGCGCTGATGGCGTCCGGCACGTGCCGGAGCGCCCGGACGGCGACGTCCCCCGCCCCTGGCGCGACGATCGTCTCCGGCTCGGCCACGAGCTTTTAGGGGCGCGGGGAACTGCGCGACCAGCCCCACCGGTCCCGGAGGCGAAGAACAACCTTTTCGGCCGCAGACCGTGCGTGGCTGAGCGCGCAGTTCCCCGCGCCCCCAGCGGGTACCGCAGCACGTAACCTTGAGGGCGATTCAGCCCCCCTTCACAGGAGTGAAATGGCCGTCAACCTGGTCAATGTCGAGGCAGTCAGCAAGGTGTACGGCACCCGTGCCCTGCTCGACGGTGTCTCCCTCGGCGTCTCCGAAGGGGACCGGATCGGGGTGGTCGGTCGTAACGGAGACGGCAAGACCACCCTCATCCGGATGCTCGCGCAGCTGGAGGAGGCCGACACCGGGCGGGTCACGCATGTGGGCGGGCTGCGGCTCGGCGTGCTCACCCAGCACGACTCGCTCGACCCGAACGCGACCATCCGGCACGAGGTGATCGGGGACCTCGCCGACCACGAGTGGGCGGGCAACGCCAAGATCCGCGATGTGCTCACCGGTCTGTTCGGCGGGCTCGGCCTGCCCGGCTTCGAGAACGGGCTCGACACCGTCATCGCCCCGCTCTCCGGCGGTGAGCGCCGCCGTATCGCGCTGGCCAAGCTGCTCATCGGCGAGCCGGACCTGATCGTCCTGGACGAGCCCACCAACCACCTGGACGTGGAGGGCATCGCCTGGCTCGCCGCCCATCTCCAGGCCCGCCGCTCGGCGCTCGTCTGCGTCACCCACGACCGCTGGTTCCTGGACCAGGTCTGCACCCGGATGTGGGATGTGCAGAGGGGGTCTGTCTACGAGTACGAGGGCGGGTACTCCGACTACGTGTTCGCGCGGGCCGAGCGGGAGCGGATCGCCGCGACCGAGGAGGCCAAGCGGCAGAACCTGATGCGCAAGGAGCTGGCCTGGCTGCGGCGCGGCGCCCCCGCCCGTACCTCCAAGCCGCGCTACCGCATCGAGGCCGCCAACGAGCTGATCGCCGATGTGCCGCCGCCGCGCGACACCTCCGAGCTGATGAAGTTCGCCAACGCGCGGCTCGGCAAGACCGTGTTCGACCTGGAGGACGTGACCGTCCAGGCCGGGCCGAAGGTGCTCCTGAAGCATCTGACCTGGCAGCTCGGCCCGGGCGACCGGATCGGCCTGGTCGGGGTGAACGGCGCGGGCAAGACCTCGCTGCTTCGGGCGCTGGCCGAGGCGGCCCGTACCGACGGCGAGACGCAGCCGGCCGGCGGGCGGATCAAGGTCGGCAAGACCGTGCGGCTCGCCTATCTGTCGCAGGACGTCACCGAACTCCCGGCCTCGCTGCGGGTGTTGGAGGCCGTGCAGCAGATCCGGGACCGCGTCGACCTCGGCAAGGGCCGGGAGATGACCGCCGGGCAGCTCTGCGAGCAGTTCGGGTTCAGCAAGGAGAAGCAGTGGACCCCGGTGGGGGACCTCTCCGGTGGTGAGCGGCGTCGGCTTCAGCTGCTGCGGCTCCTCATGGACGAGCCCAACGTCCTCTTCCTCGACGAGCCCACCAACGACCTCGACATCGAGACGCTGACCCAGCTGGAGGACCTGCTCGACGGCTGGCCCGGCTCGATGGTCGTCATCTCGCACGACCGGTTCTTCGTCGAGCGCACCACCGACCATGTGTGGGCGCTGCTCGGTGACGCCACGCTGCGGATGCTGCCGCGCGGCATCGACGAGTACCTGGAGCGGCGCAAGCGGATGATCGAGGCGGCGGGCCCGGCCCCCGCGCCGGTCGCCGCCAAGCCGGCGGGCACTGCCTCGGCCGCCGACAGCCGCGCCGCCAAGAAGGAACTCCAGCGCATCGAGCGGCAGCTGAACAAGGTCTCGGACCGCGAGACCCAGCTGCACGCGCAGATCGCCGACAACGCCACGGACTTCGAGAAGGTCGCGAAGCTCGACGCGGAGCTGCGCGAACTCATCGGCGAGCGCGACGAGCTGGAGATGCGTTGGCTGGAACTCGCGGAGGACGCGTAGCGCTTCGCTGGAAGGGCGCGATCTTCGGCTGCGGACCGTGCCGGGCTGCTCGCTCCCCCAAGTTCTCGACTCCGCTCGAACAGGGGGACCCCCACCGCGGCGGAGCCGCAAATCGACACAGCCCCGCGCCCCTCAAGTGGCGCGGAACCGCATGCTGTCAAGGTCGCGTGAGGATCCGTAAAGAGCACGTGCACACTGCATAACAGGCGCATCACAGGCCGGTCCGCCCTTGGGAACAGGGGCGGACCGGCCCGTTGTTCGAGGGGCCCGAGTGATAGAAAGAAGCCCCGCTCGACTGACGCAAACTGTGCGGGACCATGTCCGATTCCGCTCCGGAGACGCGGGGGAGTCCGTTCGGGCAACGGTCCGCACGAAGGGGGATACACGCTGTGACCCAGCCGCCCAGCCAGCAGCCGCCGCAGGGGGGCTTCGGGGCACCCATGGACCCGCCTCCGGGGACGCCCGTGCCGCCCGCACAGCCGCCGCAGATGCCGCCGCCGCCCGCGGGCCCGCCGCCCGCGATGCCGCCTACGCCGCCGCAGGGCGCACCGGCCGGCGCCCCCGGTCACGGCTACCCGCAGGCACCCGCGGCCCAGCCGGGTTACGGCTATCCGCAGGCGCCGGGCCAGGGTGGCCCGTACGCGCAGCAGCCGGGCCCGTACGGCCAGCAGCCCGGCCCCTACGGCGGTTACCCGACGCAGCCGCAGTACCCGGGCGCGCCGATGCCGGATCAGCCGGGCGGTGGCCGCAACCCGTTCAAGGGCAAGCCCGCCGTGATCATCGCGGCGGCCGTGGCCGGTCTGCTGGTGATCGGCGGCGGCGTGTACTTCGCGACCAAGGGCTCGGACGACAAGAAGCCCGTCGCCAAGGCGAGCCAGGACGCCAAGCCGTCCGGTTCCCCGTCGGCCGACCTCGGTGACGGCAAGGGCGACGGCCGCTCCGGCGGGGACGACCTCAACGCGGGCCGCAAGGACGGCGAGGCGAAGGTCTGGCTCCAGGAGAACGCGACCCAGCTGACCCAGAACGGCGCCGAGCAGTACGGCCCGTGGGTGGTCGGCGACACCGTCGTCAAGGCGATGTACAAGGAGGTCACCGGCTATTCGGTGACCGACGGCAAGCAGAAGTGGAGCGTGCCGCTGGACGCTCCGCTGTGCGGCGCGCCGCACGAGACCACCGCCGACGGCAAGATCGTCATCGGTGTGCAGGAGAACAACACCAAGAACGCCAAGTGCAACCAGCTCCAGCAGGTCGACCTCGCGGCCGGCAAGGCGGGCTGGAAGGTGCCGGTGCCGTCGGAGGGCCTCTTCGACATCATGACCAGCTTCGACATGGCGATCTCCGGCAACACGGTGTCGCTGGCCCGGATGGGCACCGTCAGCGGGTTCTCGGTCACCGACGGCAAGAAGGTCTTCGGCGGCACGAAGGACGGCAACTGCCGGGCGGACGCGTTCGCGGGCGGCGCCAAGCTGATCGCGGCGGGCAGCTGCACGGTGGGCGGTGACTCGCAGGCCATGGACCAGGTCCAGGAGCTCGACCCGGCGACCGGCAAGGCCAAGTGGACCAAGCAGTTCCCCAAGGGCTGGAAGGTCGCCCGGGTCTTCTCGGTCGACCCGCTGGTGGTCTACCTGACCAACAAGGACAAGAAGCAGTACAACATCACGACGTTCAAGCCGGACGGCTCGGTCCGCTCCGAGCTCGACAGCAAGGACAGCTTCCAGCCCGAGTGCGGCTGGGCGATCATGGAGCGCGATCTGCGCGGCTGCCTGGGCACCGCCGCCGACGCCGACACGCTCTATCTGCCGACCGAGCCCAAGCAGGGCGGCGGCGACGGCTACAGCCGGACCAACGTGATCGTGGCGTTCGACCTCGGCACCGGCAAGGAGAAGTGGCGTTCGAGCCCGGGCGACGGCCGCACGATGCTGCCGCTCCAGGTCGAGGGCGGCAAGCTGCTCGCGTACATCGCGCCCACCTCCGGGCAGGGCGGCGCGGTCGCGTCGATCGCGCCGAGCGGCGGCAAGCCCAGCGTGGTGCTGCAGAACCCGGCGTCCACCGCGAACATCGAGAGCGGCTTCTTCTCCAAGCACGTGGCCTACTCCGGCGGCCGGTTGTTCATCCTCAACGGCCGGGTGTCCAGCCCCAAGGGCGACACCAAGGAAAAGGCCCTGATGGGCTTCGGCAACTGATGAACGCGCCCGCTTCCGTCCCCTCCCTTTCCGCAGAGGTACGTACGTCATGAGTCAGCCCCCACAGCCGCCGCAGCCCCCGCAGCAGCCGAGCGACCAGCCGCCGCAGGGCTTCGGCGCGCCCCAGCAGCCCCCGGCGGGCGGCTTCGGTGCCCCGACGCCGCCCCCGGCCGGCGGTTTCGGCGCGCCCACGCCCCCGGCGGGCGGCGGTTTCGGCGGTGCCACGCCGCCGCCCCCGGCGATGCCGCCGACGCCGCCCGCACAGCCGCCCGTCCAGGCTCCGCCCGCGTACGGCTATCCGCAGCCGGCGCCCCCGGCCCAGCCGGGCTACGGCTACCCCGGCCAGCCGCAGGGCCAGCCGGGCGCGCCCGGGTACGGCTACCCGGGCCAGCCCGTCACCCAGCCCATGCAGCCCGCGGGCGGCCCGGGCTCCGGCGGCGGCAAGAAGCTCAGCGGCCAGACCACGATCATCATCGCGGCGGTCGTCGCGGTGGCGCTGATCGTCGGCGGCGGCATCTGGTACGCCGGCAAGGACGACGGCAAGAAGGACGAGTCCAAGTCCGGCTCCACCCAGGGCGGCACGGGCGGCAAGGACGCCGGCGGCAGTGCGACCGGGGGCGGCGGCAAGGAGCAGCCCGCCGCCGACGTCGCCTCCAAGGTGCTCTTCCAGGTGCCCGAGCCCAAGGTCACCGACATGGTCCGGGTGGAGGGTTCCTGGCTGACCGACAAGGTGTACGCCAAGTCGGGCGTCAACGAGATCGTCGGCTACGACCCGGCCAAGGGCACCCAGCTGTGGAAGCTGCCGCTGCCCGGCGCGGTCTGCGCGGCGACCACGCACGTCACCTCCGACAGCAAGACCGCGATCGTCTACGAGGGCCCGAAGGCCGACGGCGAGAAGTACGCGCGCTGCACCGAGGTCGCCGTGCTGGACCTCGGCACCGGGAAACTGGCCTGGACGAACTCCGTCAAGGACGGCGACCGCAAGACGACGTACGACGAGGTCACCATCGGCGCCGGCACGGTCGCCACCGGCGGCACCTCCGGCGGCTCCGCCTGGGACCTGGCCACCGGCAAGCTGCTGTGGCAGCCGAAGATCACCACCGACCAGTGCAAGGACGCCGGTTACGGCGGCGGCGACGCGCTGGTCGCGGTCCGCAAGTGCGGCGACTACGACAAACCCACGGTCACCATCCAGCCGCTCAACCCCAAGACGGGCGCGCCCGTCTCCTCGTACAAGATGCCGGCCGGTGTCCAGTACGCGCACATCGTCTCGGCCCAGCCGCTGGTGGTCGCCGCCGACGTCGGCGACACCGCCGGTGACGGCAGCGGGATCTCGGACTTCTTCTCGATCGACGACAAGACCGGCAAGCTGCTGGCGCGTATCCCGGCGCCGGGCGACAAGTACGCCGCCCGGTGCGGCTCCACCCAGGTGGAGAAGTGCAACTCGGTCGCGGCGGGCGGCGGCAAGCTGTTCGTCCCGACGGAGCAGCACGCGGGCAGCACCGGTGACGGCGGCCGGACCAACGAGATCCTGGCGTTCGACCTGGCCACCGGGCAGCTGGTGAACGGCAAGGCCGACGCGGGCGACGGCTCCGCGCTGGCGCCGCTGCGGATGGACGGCAACAACGTCATCGCGTTCAAGAACGCCCCGTACGACAAGGGCAGCCAGATCGTCAGCATCGACGGCGGCAGCTTCAAGCAGACGGTCCTGATGCAGAACCCGGCGGACACCTCGGTGCGGGACGCGCTCTCGCAGTTCGGTCCGGAGTACGGCGAGATCCGGTTCCTGCAGGGCAAGCTCTTCATGTCGGCGACGATGGTCTCCAAGCCGAGCACGATCACCGACGAGAAGCGATACCTGCTGATCGGTCTCGGCACGGGCTGACAGCGCGTCAACATCCCGGTGGCGAGGGCCCCGGCCGCGGAGTACTCCTCCGCGGCCGGGGCCCTTTGCTCACCTGGGTGAACCCGGATGTCCGGCAAGTAGTCCTGAATGGCGGGGATTTCGGCAATCCGGGCGTCTTCTCACCGGTAAGGGGCGCGCGACGTCGAACAAGCGTGTAGCTTGCCGGGGCAGGGAAGGGCCGGGCCAGGGGGTTGGCAACGTGCCCCGGGGGGATGGGGGTTGCTCGATGGGCGTGCGGCTCATGGTGGTCGACGACCACCGACTGCTCGCCGAGGCGCTCGCCTCGGCACTGAAGCTCCGCGGGCACCGGGTGCTCGCGGCGGCCGCGCCGGTGGCCGGGGCGGCGGAGCTGGTGGTGTCGCGGGCGCCGGAGGTGTGCCTGCTCGGCACGGCCGCGCCGGCCGAGCCGGGGGCCTTCGACCCGATCGTGCGGATCAAGCGGGAGCGGCCGCAGGTGGCCGTGGTGGTGCTCGGCCCGGTGCCGAGCCCGCGCGGGATCGCGGCGGCCTTCGCCGCGGGCGCCTCCGGTTACGTACGCCATGACGAGCGCATCGAGGGGGTGGAGCGCGCCATGGTGAAGGCCAGGGCGGGCGAGGCGGCGGTGGCGCCGGGGCTGCTCCAGGGCGCGTTCGCGGAGCTCCTGAACCCGGTGGCGCAGCCCGACGACGAGGGGCAGCGGCTGCTCCAGATGCTGACCCCGCGCGAGGTCGAGGTCCTGGTACGGGTCGCGGACGGCGAGGACACCCGGCTGATAGCGGCCGGGATGGGCATCGCGCCGTCCACCGCGCGCACCCATGTGCAGCGGGTCCTGATGAAGCTGGGGGTCGGCTCCCGGCTGGAGGCGGCGGCGCTGGCCGCGCGCACGGGTCTGCTGGACCGGGCGGTGCCCCCGGCGGGGTGAGTCCGCCTGTTCCTGTTTCTTGTGTGGGCTGTTCCTGTTCTTGAGTGGGGGGGGGCGCGGGGGGGGGGGGCGCCCCCCCATTTTGGGGCGAGTTTGTGTGTGTTAGTGGGGTAGTGCTACCCCAAGAATTATTGTTGTTTGTGATTGTTTTTTATTTTTGTTTG